>PNNM01000067.1 GCA_013824215.1 Coriobacteriaceae bacterium | reverse complement strand
AGATGCGCTCCACGCTCACGCCGGAGTCCGCTCCGCCCTCGAGGTCGCCGATCGCACGCTCGAGGCGGCCGCGGGCCTCGCCGAGGAGTACCCCGGCCTGCGCTATGTGTGCGCTCGCGGTGGACTGCCCACCGTGGTCCGCGAGGTGGTGGAGCTGTTCGAGCATATGCTGGACCACGGCGGCCGAGTCGTCGGCCTGACCGATGGACAGCTTGAGCTGATCGAGGTTGACGCCCTTCTCACACATCGCCGCGCCCCCTTCAGCCCAGCCACGGGCCGAGTTCGTCGGTGAGGCGCTTCTTGTTCATAGCGCCCACGAGCTTCTTGACCACCTGGCCGCCTGAGAACACGAGCAGCGTCGGGATCGAGAGGATGTCGTACTTGGTGGCCACGCCCGGGCTGTCGTCGACGTTCAGTTTCGCCACGACGACCTTGCCGTCGTACTCCTCAGCGACCTCGTCGAGGACCGGTTCCATCATGCGGCAGGGACCGCACCACGGCGCCCAGAAGTCGAGCACGACGGGAAGGTGGCTGTCGAGCACGTCGCTCTGGAAGCTGTCGTCGGTCACGTGCACAAGCTTCTCGCTCATCGCTTCTCCTCCGTGTTCGGGTCGGGCCGCTAGATGCTGCACACTCTGGAATCTATGTACCGCAACGCCTCGAAAGCCGCCGAAGCGCCCTTCGCCGCGGCCGTGATCACCTGCTTGAGTTCGGAGTCGGTGACGTCGCCAGCTGCGTACAGCCCAGGCCAGGACGTCCTGCCGTCGTGATCGATCCTGACGTAGCCCGCCTCGTCGAGCTCGGTCAGCGGGCCGATCAACTCGCTAGCGGGGTGGATGCCGGTGAAGATGAACACGCCGTCGAGTTCCAGGAGCGCGTCCGGCTCGCCCTTCGTGGACTTCAGCAGTACGCCGGTCACGCGCGAGCCGTCACCCCGGATCTCGGTGGGGACGCGGCTCCATTGCATCTCCACCTTCTCGTTCGCGAAGCACTTCTCTTGGATGCACTTGGTCGCGCGCAGCTCGTCACGCCGGTGCACCAGATGCACCTTCTTGGCGAACTTCGTGAGGAAGAGCGCTTCTTCCACCGCGGCATCGCCGCCGCCGATCACACACACGGTCTTGTCCCGGTACAACGCGCCGTCGCACGTCGCGCACCACGAGACGCCCCGGCCGGTGTACTCGGCTTCTCCGGGCACGCCGAGCTTGCGAGGTACCGCTCCGGTCGCGAGGATGACCGCCTTGGCCAGGAACTCGTCGCCATCGCCGGTCCTCACCACGAAGTCGAGGTCCGCCGGCTCGATCGCCACGACGTCGGCGAAGGTCCGGATGATCGCCCCGAACTCCTCGGCCTGCTTCGTCATGAGGTCCCCGAGCTCGGCGCCGGACACGCCGTTCGGGAAGCCGGGGTAGTTCTCCACTCGGTCGGTGGTGACGATCTGCCCGCCCGGGATGCCCCGCTCGAAGACCACCGTCGATGCCCTCGCGCGGGATGCGTACAGCGCCGCCGTCAGCCCGGCCGGTCCCGCTCCGATGATCGCGATGTCGATCTGTTCCACCGTCACTGCGTCCCGTCCTCGGGCAGAGCGATCCCTGTCGCGGACGCCTCGGCCGAGACCTGTTCGAGTGCGCTGTTCACGGAGCGGTTGATCAGTTGGGCCTTCGCGTCCGCCGAGCCGGCGGTGAGCTGTTCCACCTTGCGGAACTGCGCGTACGCCGCCGGCAGGTCGTTGCGTCCGCGCCAGTAGAAGATGCCCAGGTTGTAGTTCGCGTTCACATGGCCGGGGTGTTCCCGCAGGACCTTGCTGACCTCTTGGATGGCACGGTCCGTCTGGCCGGAACTGAACAGTGCGGTCGCGAGGTCGGCGCGCGCGTCGGCATCGTCCGGCCGCAGGTTCAGGTACTCCTCGTAGTTGCGGATGGCCTGGTAGGTGTAGTTGACGTCCTTGGTCTGTTCGTAGAGGTCGAAGTACGTGTTGGCCACGGCGAGACGTGCCTCGGTGTCGCTCGGCCTGGCCTCCAGCGTCACGAGCGCGTCGTAGAACCGCTCCTGCTGGTCCGTGAGCACGTCGCGGAAGGCCCGCGGCATTCCCGAGGTCGAGGTGCCGGGGCTCGCCCAGACGACGAGGTAGATGACGGCCGCGAAGACCGCCAGGGCGATCGCCAGGATGGTGAGCGGCACCCGGTAGCGCTGGAACGGCCGGATGATATAGCGGCGCCCGAAGCTCCGCTCGACCCCGTCCCCGTGCCGCTCGACCTTCAGCCCCAGCGTCTGCGCCTTGAGCAGCATGTTGAGGTCGTTGGTGACGATCACCATGTCGTCGCAGTTGCCGCAGACCTGCAGGGCGACGCCGAGGATGCGGTCGTCGGCGTTGCGAGCGGACAGCCCCTCGGGCAGCTCCTCGCTCTCCAGCGGCACCACGCGCAGGGACCCGCCCCCGGGCAGATCGATCCCGCCGGTGAGCAGGCCCTGCTCCGAGAGCTCGAAGAGGATGCGGCTGACTTCGCGGCCGCGGAAGCGCAGGTCGGGGTCGACCCGCGAGGTCTTGATCTTGTCGAGCTCGGCCAGGACCGTCTCGGGGAGTATCACGGCGGCGTCGGGGTACGCGAGCAGCGCGTTCGGATCCGCGAGCAGGACGTTCGTGTCGAGCAGTACGGTCCTCACAGCCCTTTTCCTCTGTCGAACGCGGCGCCGGTGCCGCCGGGTGCGAGCGTCATCCCAACGCGCGCGCCTTCACGCGCACGACGATCGGGATGTCCCAGAGCCTGGAGGTATCCCGCTCGCCCTTGGAGAAGGCGATCACGGGCCCGAGCGCCCACGTTCCGTCGACGTCCGCCTCGAGCCACAGGATGACCGCCGCCCCCTGGATGTCGAAGCCGTAGAGGCGGTAGCCCTTCTCGGTGGCCCGGGCGACCGCGTCGCGCCCCGCCTTGTCCCGGTCCTGGGTCTGGCTCACGACGATCGCGACGTTCGTCGCGGCGTCCTTCGAGAAGCTGTCCAGGTCGTACCAGGTCCTGAAGTAGCGTCCCGTGTCGTGGACGATCGTCGCGGCGATCAGCGCGACGATGCCCCACACGACTATCTTCTTCAGCACGCCCGGATCACCTCGCGCTCATCGCCGTCCGGAGCGGCGCCTCGATGCAGTGACGCCGTCGATTCTACCAGCATCGGTCTCCGCCTCCGACAGCCGCCGCCGTATGAACACGAGAAGCACGCCGAGGACGAGCACGACTCCCGCCACGAGCACGATGCGGTCGAGCACCGAGGCTCCGATCGTCGCCTCGGCGGTGGCGACCTCCAGCGTGCCCGCCCGCAGCCTCAGCGTCAGCCGGTCCGAGATGGCGCCCCGCAGGTCGACATCGAGCGTGAGGTAGTTGTCCGAAGGACGCAGCGTCACCGGGGTAGTCTCGCCGCCGTTGACGACCAGTTTCTGGGCCTCGGCATCCAGTGTCAGCCTCAAGGTCTTGTCCGAGCCGTTCACCACGTTGACAGGCACCTTCCCGGACTTCCCCGCGAGGGTGACGTCCTGCAGGTCCATCCGTATCCCCGAGAAGACCGCCGAGGCGAGGCGCCGGGCCGCCGAGGCGAAGGCGGCTCCACGGTCCGCCAGGACCCAGGACCCGTCGCCGCCCGCCCAGCACCGGCTCTGAGCCAGCATCAGGTCCCACGCGGCGGCTTCCGCATCCCTGTCGCCGGGAGCGGTCGCCGCCGCCAGCGCGTGTGCGTCCGCGCGGGCCTCGGCCACCGAGGCCCAGTAGCCCGCGGGCGCCTCGGCCCCGGACGAGGGTGCCTCGGCGAGCCGGACCGGCGGCAGAGCCGACCTGAGCCGAGCGGCCTCGGCCGCGGTGACCGGCCGTGACCACCCCGAGGACTCCAGTCGCTCGAGGAATCGTTCGAGCACGCCCGGGTCCGCGCCGGTCCCGGGTCCGACCTCGACGACAGCCACGACCGGTGCGGTGGGCGACGCGGAGGCGAGGCGGTCGAACACCCGGTCGATCGCCAGCGTGGGCGTGGCCTCTCTGTCCGCGGCGAGCCGGCCCAGGCGCTCGTCGCAGACCAGCGCGGTCATGGTCGTGTCCTTCAGCCGATGCGGTCCGGCGACGAGCGACTTGGTCTTCACGAGCGACCGCGGCGCGACCACGACGAAGGACGTGCCGTGCGCACGGAGCTGGCCGATGGCGTCGGCCGGGAAGACGTCGCCGCTGACCGCGGTGCCTCCCGATGGCGTCGCCTCGAGCGCGCTGCGGTAGATCGACGTTCCGCGCGCGTAGTGGAGACCCAGGTCGGGGAGCGCTCCGATGCGGCGCAGCCCGGCGAGGTCC
Source organism: Coriobacteriaceae bacterium (assembly GCA_013824215.1). Taxonomy (GTDB): domain Bacteria; phylum Actinomycetota; class Coriobacteriia; order Anaerosomatales; family D1FN1-002; genus PNNM01. The sequence goes on along the minus strand of PNNM01000067.1, from coordinate 1,642 downwards.
GGGTCGGCGTACGGCACGTCGATCAGCTCCATGCGGCCGTCGGCCGCGGCGGTGGCGAGCCGTGCCAGCGCGTCGGCGTAGGCGCGCGGGACCGGTTCGGTGTCGGCCACGCGCCTGATCCCCTCGGCGCCGGCGGTCTCGTACCCTTCGGAGACGCGCTGCCACTCCTCCAGCATCTCGGGGGTCATCGCCACGCTCAACCGCGCGCCGGGCCGGCGCCGGAGGATATCGGCCAGCGCCACCGCGGCGTCGCGGGAGCCGGTGGCCAGACCCGGGTCCTCGACGAACCGGCCGTCGGGGCCGATCCCCGGGGAGCAGCGTACCCGGGCGATGACGGCCACGGGGACGCGCCCGGCGCCCGGGTCGTACAGCAGCAGCCGGTCCTCGAGGACGTACTCGGAGGTACGTCCGCTCCGGGTGGTCGCACGGACGCGGATGAGCAGCGGGTAGCGGCCGGGACGCAGGCCGAGGTCTGCGAGCGGTCGCGAGAAGCGGGTGACCACGGTGTCGGAGGTCACGTCGGACAGCGTCTCGGTCTTCTGGATGATGAGCCGGCCGGCGGGGGAGCGCATCTGCATGCGCACTTGGAGGCGGGCCGGATCGGTCGCGAGCGACGAGACCACGTCGAACGTGTACGCGCCTCCGGAAGGCACGCCGTCCGCCTCCCGCTCGAGCGTCACGGAGCGGACGGCGGGGACCGGCACCTCCGCCGCCCGCGCGTGCGGGGCCCCGGACAGTGCCGCAGCACCGGCCACGAGCAGCGCGACGACAGCCGGCGCGGCGCCGGGCACGAAGTGACGACGGTGGGGTCCGGTGGTCATGAGGTCACTCCCGATGGCGCCCTGGCCGGGAAGGGGTGTCCGTGTACAATGGCGAACGCTCGGGCAGGATTATCCCAGATACCGCAGGGAAGGGTGCCGCGCGCATGGCCGCTGTGAGCCAGAAGGAACGTTTGGACGTGCTGCCCCTCATCCCCCTGCGCGATCTGACGCTCTTCCCGAACCTGGTCGTCCCGCTGTTCGTCGGACGGGAACGGTCGATCAACGCGCTCGAGGAGGCCATGCGAGCCGAGCACACCGTCGCTCTCGTCACCCAGCGCAGGGCGGAAGTCGAGGACCCCGGCCGCGACGACCTGTATGACATCGGGTGCGCGGCCAGCATCCTGCAAGAACTCAAGCTCCCCGACGGCACGGCCAAGGCCCTTGTGGAGGGCGGTCAGCGGATCCGCATCCTCGAGTTCCTCACCGAGAAGGAGTACCTGGAGGTACGCGTCGAGTACATCGAGGAGTCGGTGGCGGTCGACGTCGAGGTCGAGGCGCTCATGCGCGCGCTCATCGGCGATTTCGAGCGGGCGTCGGCGCTCGGCAAGCCGATCCCACAGGAGGTCCTGATGGCCGCCGGCGCCATCGAGGAGCCCGGGCGGCTCGCGGACTTCGTCGCCTTCCATCTGAATCTGAAGGTCGACGAGAAGCAGCAGATCCTGGACGCCGTGGAGCCGAGCGATCGGCTGGAGAAGACCGCGCGCTTCCTGCGCAAGGAGATCGAGATCCTGGAACTCGGCAGCAAGATCCAGGACCGCGTCAAGGAATCGATGACCAAGACGCAGCGCGAGTACTTCCTGCGCGAGCAGCTCAAGGCGATC
>PNNM01000066.1 GCA_013824215.1 Coriobacteriaceae bacterium | reverse complement strand
GGCTGGTTCGGCCCCTTCGGCTTCGGCTTCGGCTGCTTCGGCTTCGTCGGCGTCCGGCGAGCCCGCCGGCGCGACCGCGCCCGGCCGGTGGCGGAAGAGCAGGATGGCGATCGCGCCGAGCACGAAGGTGGCGGAGATGATCGACGCGGTCGGGATCCCGAAGAAGGTCCAGTTGTTGGAGCGCAGCGGCTCCAACAGGAAGCGGGTCGTCCCGAACCAGACGAAGAAGAGCAGCACGATGTCGCCGGGGCGGAGCCGGGTCGAGCGGCGCGCCAGCGTCAGCAGCACGATCGTGCCGAGCAGCCCGGAGAGCGATTCGTACAGGAAGAGCGGATGGAAGTGCGTGTAGGCGGGCGTCGCCTCGCACGCGTACGTGAGCGTCCGGTGCTCGCAGTCGATCAGGATCCCCCACGGCAGGGTGGTGGGCGGCCCGTAGAGCTCCTGGTTGAAGAAGTTGCCCCACCGAGCGACCGCCTGCATCATCAGGATCCCGGGTGCGGCGCAGTCCATCCAGGTCCAGAGCGACTGCCGCTTCCAGCGGGCGTAGGTCAGGCCGGCGGCGAACCCGGTCACGATGCCGCCGTAGACGCCGAGGCCGCTGTAGGGGGGAAGAACGATCTTGAGGAGGTCGTCCTTGTAGAGCTGCCACTGGTCGATGACGTGGTAGAGGCGTCCGCCGATGAGGGCGGCGATCGCGACGATGATGAATCCGTTGGCGAGGATGCCGAGCGAGAGGCCGCGCCGCCGGACCTCCGAGCTGACGACCCAGTAGGTAAGGGCGAGGCCGACGGCGTAGGCGACGCCGTACCAGGCGACGGTGAGGGGGCCGAGCTGGAGGGCGATCGGCTGGGGAAGGATGTCGATCATGTTGGGCGAGTGTATCCCGACGGTAGTGGGGGTGCTCCCCGGTCCGGACGGTGGGGGCGTGGGCGGCGTGGCGGGGTGGCTCCGGGCGCGGGGCGGCGGCGCGGCCGGTGGCGGCTTCGCGGGGCGGCCGCCCGCCTATACTCGCGGCGATGAACAACGAGTACCTGGTCTGGCTGAGCCTCACCGTCGCAGTCGCGGTTGCCGCGCTGCTCGGCCTTGTTCTCGTCGAACCGCCGGAGATCGAGGGCGCAGGCCCCGCGCCCTGGGAGGCGCCGGTGCCGGATCTTGCGGCGCGACTGGGCCTCGGCCCGAACGGCGAGGACGCGGCGGCCGCGCGGTAGGTCGGGCTGTCGCGGCATGGCCCGGCCACGACGGGCGGGGCCTTTGGCTCCGCTTGGCGCCGCGTCTCTGATGAGTCGAGACCGACCGGGCCGGTATGCATCCAGCGACTGATCTTTCACGGCCGGACCCTGGAACGTCCCGATTGATGCGCCGAGAGCATCGGAATCGACGGATTCGGGTCGGCTGCCCGCCCATCGGTCGAATGTGATGCGCGGAGAGCATGGAATCGACGACGGACTGTCAGAACGATGCGCTGGATGAATGCGCCCGCGCCGGGCGGTCCCGCCGGGCAGTGAATCGGGCGCCCATTCACGGCCGCGTCGGGGCCGGCCGGCCGTGTCAATGGCCATGTGAAAGTCCCCACTGGTGGCCATGAGAAGTCCCCACCCCGGAGACGGTCTCAGGCTCTCGGCGATGGCCCACCCGCTCTCGTTCGCGCTTCCTTCATCCGATAGGAATCACCGCTCGTCACGACGGTGACGGCGTGGTGCAGCAGGCGGTCGAGGAGGGCGACCGCCGTGGTGTGCTCGGGCAGGAAGCGTCCCCAGGATTCGAAGGGCCAATGGGAGGCGACCCCCAGGGAGCGTCGTTCATAGGCCGCCGCGACGAAGCGGAACAGGAGCTGGGCGCCGGTGTCGTCAAGCGGCGCGAAGCCGAGGTCGTCGACGATGACGAGGTCGGCCCGCAGGAGGTTCTCGATCAGCCGCCCGACGCTGTTGTCGGCAAGGCCGCGATAGAGCGCCTCGGCGAGGGACGCCGCCGCGAAGTAGCGGACCCGGAAGCCCGTCTCCACCGCGGCATGCCCCAACGCGATCAGGCTGTGGGACTTGCCGGTCCCCGCGGGTCCCACGAGGACGAGGTTCTCCTTCGCCCGGATCCACTCGAGGGAAGAGAGATAGTCGAACGTCGCCCGCGGGATGGAAGAGTCGGTGACCATGAACTCGTCGAGCGTCTTGCGGACCGGGAAGCCTGCCGTCCGGAGTCTCGCCCGGGCGTTCGAGGCATCGCGCGAGCCGAGCTCGGCCTCGAGCAGGGTCCGCAGGAGCTCGTCGGGTGGCCAGCGCTGGACCTTCGCCGTCACCAGCACTTCGGGCGCCAGCTTCCTGATGGCCGAGAGCTTGAGCCGCCGGAGCGCCGCCTCGAGGTCCGGGGCGAGGGCTGCCGGCGTGGCGGCGCTCATCGAGCGGCCTCGGTGGCATAGGCGGCGAGCGACCGGACCGGGACGGCGGGCAGGCTGACGGTCAGGGAGGTGCCCGGTTCCCGGTGTCTCGGGACGCCGGCTCCCGCCGCCAGGATCGCTCTGAGGTCGGCGGCCCGGTAGCGGCGGTACGCGAGACCCCGTTCGAGGGCTGCCGTGAGTGCCTCGCGCCCGTATGCCGGCTCCAGAGCCACGATGTCGGCGATCTCGCCCGCCAGGCGCGCCATCCCGGACGCCGCGGCGGCCCGCAGGAAGGGACCGGCCGCAGGACCCAGACCCATGAAGACGATCTCCGCCGGCGTCCGCGGCCGGATCGCCCGGGAGGGCACGGCAGCGTGCTTGGGATAGTGGGCATCGTCGAGGCTCATCTCGCCCGGACTGACAAGCCGGTGGCGGGCGATCTCCTGCCCTCCATCGCGGATCAGGAGCTCACCGCCCGCGACGACGAGTTCGACCTTGCGGCCGATGAAGGCTCCCGGCACCGAGTAGCGGGCACTGCCATACCGCACGGTCCGCAGCCGGTCGACGGTGCGGACCGCCGTTGGCGCAGGCGCCGGCCGCAGCGACGGCAGCGGCCCGAGCAGCGTCTGCTCCCGCACCAGGCGCTCGTCGGGGACGGCGCTGGTCTCGGAGTGGACCGCGGCATTGACCTCGGCACACCATCCGACGGCAGCGCGGTTGGCGGCGGCGAGATCGGTGATCGGAGCCGCAGGGACCAGCAGGTCCCGCTTGGCGTACCCCACGAGGTTCTCGACGATGCCCTTGCTTTCCGGGTCCGCCGCCTCGCAGAAGTCGGGCCGGAAGCCGTAATGGGTGGCGAACGCCACGTACCCGGGCGCCGGCACGACGACGTTGGCGACGACACCGCCCTTGAGACAGCCCATCCGGTCGGCGAGCACCACGGCGGGGACGCCGCCGAGGGTCTCGAAGCACTCGGCGAGCAGGGCGAGGGTCGTCGCCTGGGTCTCGTCGGCCGCGAACCGGACGAACCGGATCCGGCTCCAGGCGAGCACGGCGCAGAAGATGTGGATCCCGTTCTCGCTGCCCCAGTCGATGGCGAGGTGTTCGCCCGGGACCGGGTTCCAGGGCCGATACTCGCGGCGCTCCCTGCGCCAGCCGGCCTTGGCCTCGGCCACGGCCCGGCGCAGGTGGCGGGACGAGCCCGCGTACCCCTTCGCCCGCACGATCGGCAGGAGGCGCTTGGCGCTGATCCGGCCGTCGGTCGCCTTGACCCGCAGGGCGATGAGCTCGCGGTGCGGGTCGGTGCTCCTGGGGCGTGGTGGCGGCTCCGGCCGCTCCCGGCCGACGCGTTCGATGACGCGCCGCACGGTCTTGTGGGTCGTCCCGCACAGTGCCGCGGCAGCGCGATAGCTGCCGAGCTCGCGGTACGCGGACAGGATGTCCAACTGTGCCCTCGCTGACTTCACAATGGGCGTCCCTCGGGGTTTGCTGATGAGGCTTCGACACCTGCATCGTGAACCCCGGGGGACGAAACCCGGTGGCTGAAGATCAATCGAGGGTGGGGACTTTCACGCGGCCACCAGTGGGGACTTTGTCATGGCCACGGACAGAGGAGGGTCACGGTCTCGATCTGGCGGGGCCACTCGAAGAATGCGTAGGCGGGGACCGCGAGGAGCGCCAGCAGGATCGCGATCTCGGCCCCCGAGACAAAGCGCGGAGTCGTCGCATGCCCGGAGCCAATCGGGGGCGTGCGTGCCTCGCGCGGTCCGATTGTCATCTCTGCGCCCTCCGCGCTTCCTGCGGTTCCACCGGGCCGCGTCGCCCAGCCTGCATTCCTTCGACGCCAGACGAGGCCGGTTGTTACAACCCCGCTACGGCCGCAGGCATCCCATCCCGGCTCCGGACACCTGTCGGCGCCCGTGTCAAGCACGAAGCGTGAACCGCGTCAAGTACGGTCCAAAGACCGTGGTGCGATCCGACTGCAAGGGAGTGAGGACACTGACCGGGGCCGCCGGAAGCCTGCGGGTCGAGCGACCAGAGTCGCCGGGCAAGTGAGCGTAGGCTAGAAGCGCTCGAGCCCCAGTCGGTGGCTTCATCCTTCGACCGGATCTCGCCCGTCGCGAGCGCGCTCCAGGTGCGCGCCAGAGTTGGCAGCACGTTGCGAGGCGCGCGAGCGGGTCGGCGGCGTTGGTGGCGCCGGTGGGAGCACGGATGCCACGGTGGACGGCGCGGCGAGGGTCAAAGGTTCGTGGGCGGTGGCGCCGGGCGCCGTGCCGGCCCGTTCGTTTAGTCCCGTGGGGCGTGACAGTACCGGCCTTGTCCCATGTCGCGGTACGGTACCGCGCTGCTCACGCTCGGCAGGTACGCCGATTCGGACGGATCGGTGAACCTGGCGTGTTGAAGGAACCCCAATCCGTACCGCGTGGCGGGACAAGGGACGCTCTGTACCGCGCGGCGAGACGAACCGGCACGCAGAAGCTTGACAAGTGACCAACCGGTCACATAATCCCGCCATGGACGACGAACGCGTCTTCGGCGCTCTGGCCGACCCGACCCGGCGGCGGATCCTGGACCTGCTCTTCGAGCGCGACGGCCGGACGCTCGGTGATCTGGCGCAGGCGATCGCAGCCGGCGGCGGACCGGGCAGGTTCGGAGCCATGAAGCATCTCCGCGTCCTGGAAGCGGCGTCCCTCGTCAGCGCGGTCCGGGCAGGCCGGGAGAAGCACCACTACCTGAACCCGGTCCCGATCCGCCGGATCCATGACCGCTGGCTCGACAAGTTCACCGCCGGGCGCGCCGCCGCCCTGCTCACCCTCGCCACAAACCTGGAGGCTCGCCCGATGTCGAACCCCGTCACCCCGCCGTCCCACGTGGTCGCCATCTACATCCGCGCCACGCCGGAGGCGATCTGGCAGGCGCTCACCGACCCGGCGTTCACCGTGCAGTACTACTACGGCACCGCCGTCGAATCCGACTGGCAGGAGGGATCGCCCTACCGGTACGTGGGCGGCGACGAGGTCTCCATCGAAGGCACCGTCATCGAGGCGGCGGCGCCGCGCCGGCTGGTGACCACCTTCACGGCTTGCTGGGACGAGGCTGCCGCAGCCGAAGGGCCGAGCACGGTCACCTTCGAGATCGAGGATTCGGATGCGCCCGGCGTCTGCCGACTCACCGTCACCCACTCGGAGCTGGCCGACAAGCCGGCGACCTTCGGCCAGGTCGCGGGCGGCTGGGAGTTCATCGCGAGCGGTCTCAAGACGCTGCTCGAAACGGGGACCGGCTTCGGCGGCTGAGAGCCTGGCGGGCGACGGGCGGGCCGGCCCGCGGCGTACGATGGCTGCAAACGCCGGGAGTCGAGGATGCCACGCGCGCAGTCGAAGACGGACCTGCTGGCCTCCGCCACCAGGGAACGGGCGGCGTTCGAGCGCCTCGTCGCCCCGCTGACGCCCGCGCAACTTGCGCGCGGCGGCATCCTCGGGGAGTGGTCCGTCAGGGACGTCATCGCGCACCTGGTCGAATGGGAGCAGATGGTCCTGCGCTGGCTTGCCGCCGGGGAGCGGGGCGAGACGCCGGCGGTGCCCGCGCCGGGGTTCAAGTGGAGCCAGCTGCCGGCGCTCAACGCGCAGATCCGGGCGGCGTGGGCGCCGCTCCCGGGCGACGAGGTGCTCGCCAGGGCGGCCGCCTCGTACGCGGAGACGATCGCGACGATCGAGCGGCTCGCCGACGATGATCTCTTCACGCCGGGTCGCTGGCCGTGGATGAACCGCAACACGCTCGCGGCG
>PNNM01000065.1 GCA_013824215.1 Coriobacteriaceae bacterium | reverse complement strand
GAGCGGTCCCCGCTTGCCTCGGACCACATCCACGCCGGCGATGTCGAGCCCGAGCGTGTGGGTCGCGGCGCGCGCCAACGCCGCCAGCTCGGGCGTCAGCAACACCTCGCGCACGGTGGCGCCCAGATGCACGTTCGTGCGGAACTCGCCGCCTTTGGCCCGTCGCTCCATGGCGCCGAGGACGGAGTCCCCGACCACCAGGACCCGGATGTCGACGGACTCGGCGGAGGCGATGTACTCCTGCACGACCGCCGAGCTGCCGCCCGCCCACGTCTCGCTCAGCGCAGCGCGGAGCTCGGCCGGATCCGTGACGAGCCGAACACCCCGTCCCCGCGACCCGCGACGCGGCTTGACCACCACCGCCGCCCGTGCGAAGGCGGTGGAGACGGCCTCGGGGTCGGTCCCGGGCGGTGCCTCCACGAGTGCCGGTACCGGCACCCCCGCCTCGGCGAGCCGGCACGACGAGAGCAGCTTGTCCCCGGCCAGCCGCACGGCGTCGACGCCGTTGACGACTCGCACGTCCGAGGAGCTTTCGATGTCCCCGAACAGGTCGAGCAGCTCCGGGGTCGTGTCGGCGCCGGTGCGCGAGAGGAACACGTCTGGGAACGGCGAGGTGTCCCATTGCGCCGGCCGGCGGATCTCCACCTCGACGCGCGCCTGCGCCGCCTCGTGGCGGAACCGGCCGTACTCGAAGGCCTCGGGCCACTCGGTGAGGACCGCGACCAGCGGCCGCACAGCGCTCACCCGGCCGCGTCGATGAGCCGCGCGGCGACCTGCTTCTTGCGGGACAACACGCCCTGCAACCACGCGGAGCCGGATGAGAGATCGGCGCCGAGCGCGCGCTCCGCCAGTCGCGTCCGGCCCACCGCGAGCACCTCGGAACCCTCGCGCACGACGTCGGTGACGAGCAGCATGAGCAGGGTGTACCCGCGGGCGTCGCGGAGCGCCTGCATGGTGGAGAGCAGCTCGTCGCGGTGCTCGAGCACCGCCGAGACGTCCACCGTCTCGATCTGCCCGACGGCGACGAAGTCGTCGCGCACGTGGTACTCCTTCAGGTCCGCGCGAACGGCGGATTCGGCCGAGAAGACCTCGCCGGCTGAACGGGCGCGGAACATCTCCATGCCGAACGCGACAGCGTCGACGCGAGCGACGCCGGCGAGCCACTCGGCGGTCTCCCGGTCGGTGTCCGTGGTCGTCGGCGACTTGAGCAGCACCGTGTCCGAGAGCACCGCCGAGAGCATGATTCCCGCCAGCCCCTCGGGCGGCATGACGCCGAGTTCGCGGTAGCGGCCGGTCACGACCGTGGCGGTCGAGCCGACCGGCATGTTGAGGAAGAGTATCGGCCCCGAGGTCTGCACGTCGCCCACGCGGTGGTGGTCGACGACCTCGATGACGGCCGCCTCATCGACGCCGACCGCGGACTGCGACAGCTCGTTGTGGTCCACCAGGATGACGCGCCTGCGCAGCCCGCGCGCCACGTTGGTCCGTGTGACGACGCCCTCCAGCCGCCCGTCGGCGTCGACGACTACCGCCTCGCGGTGCGTGCTCGACAGCAGGTCCTCGGCGGCCTCGGACAGCAGCATGTCCGGCTCGAACATCATCACGCCGCGATCCATGACCTGGCCTACCGTGCGCGAGAGGTTGATGATGCGCGCCGCGGCGTAGGTGTCGTGCGGGCACACGATGACGGCGGCGCCCTTCTCGCGCGCGAGTACGAGCACGTCCTCGCCAGGGCGGGACCCGCCGGTGACCACGAGACACGCCGCGCCCGCCTCGAGCGCCATCGGCTGGGTGCGCGCGCGATCGCCCACGATCAGTGTGTCGCCCGGCTTGATGTAGCCGACCATCGTCCGCGGCTCCATAGCGCCGATCAGGACGCCGCCTGCCAGCCGCATCTTCGTATCGCCCGCAAGAACGTCCCCGTCGAGAGCCGAGGCCACCTGCCCCACCGTCACCGGCAGCTCGGCGAAACCGGCCACCTCGGTCTCATCGATGTAGAGCTCCGCGAGGATGCGCACGTTGACGAGGCCCACCACGCGCCCGTCGTCGATCACCGGCAGCGCGCGCACGTCGCGCTCGCGCATGAGCCGCCCGGCCTCGAGCATGTTGGCCTCGGGAGTGACCGTGAACACGTCGGTGGTCATGACGTCGCGCACGCGCGTGCGCACGTGGCCGATCTCCTCGGGAAGCTCGATGCCGAAGCGCTCGAACGCCCACGCCGACTCCGTCGGCACGGGCCCCAGCCTCGCCGGGACGTAGACGTCGTCGGGGTCGCTGAGGTTCTTCAGGTGTGCGTACGCCACCGCCGAGCAGATCGAATCGTTGTCGGGATTGCGGTGTCCGAAGACGAGTACCGGGCCCATGGTCCTCCTGTGGGGAAGCGTGCCGCGTCTAGTCTGCCACCTTGCGAACGGGAGCGAAACCGAGCAGGAGCTTCTTCGTGCCGAGGCCGGGGAAGCTGACGACGATGCGGTCGGCCTCCACGCCGGTGACCGTGCCGCGGCCGAACGTCTTGTGCTCCACGCGGTCGCCTACCGCGAACGTCTCGGCAGGCTCGGCGGGCTGTCTGCGGGCGGTGCCGGTCCCGAACACCCGGCCCTCGCCGAGCGGCAGGCGTTCCCGCGGCTCGCTGCCGCGCCTGCCCCACCCCGGGGCGGCGGGCGCGGCCCCGCGCGCTTCGACGTGCTCGGCGGGGATCTCGCCGATGAACCGCGACGGCTGGTTGTAGCGGGTCTCGCCGAACAGCATCCGCTGGTGCGCGTGGGTGAGGTAGAGGCGCTCGCGGGCGCGCGTGATGCCCACGTACATGAGCCGCCGCTCCTCCTCCAGCCCGTCGGCGTCGGCGATGGAGTTGGCGTGCGGGAACAGCCCATCCTCGACGCCGGTCAGGAACACGGCCGGGAACTCGAGCCCCTTGGCGTTGTGCAGCGTCATGAGCGTTACATAGCCACCCGCGTCGTCGAGCGCATCCAGGTCGGTGCGCAGCGCCGCCCACTCCAGGAACTCGGGCAGCCCGGCGTTCTCGTGCGTCTGCGCGAACTCCTCGACCACGCCGAAGAACTCGCGGACGTTCTCGGCGCGGCCTTGCGACTCGATGCTGCGCTCCGCTTCGAGGGCGGAAAGCAGACCACTGCGCTCGACGACCGCCTCCACGCGCTCGCGCAGAACGCTCTCCGGCAACGCCATGATGCCGCTCATGAGCTCGACGAACGCGGTCACAGCCTTGTGCGCCCGGGTGTCGAGCCATTCCGCGTCCACCGCGCGGCGGCACGCCTCCCAGAGGGTGATGCCGGCGCGGGCGGCCTCGAACTCGATCTTCTCCACGGTGGCGTCGCCGATGCCTCGCTTCGGCGTGTTGATGATGCGCTTGAGAGCCACCGGGTCCGCCGGGTTCACGCCGAGGCGCAGGTACGCCATGACGTCGCGGATCTCGGCGCGCTCGAAGAAGCGCGTGCCGCCGACGATGCGGTACGGCACGCCGAGGCGTAGGAAGACGTCCTCGAGAACGCGTGACTGAGCGTGCGTGCGGTAGAAGACCGCGAAGTCCGAGTACGACCGGCCCTCGTCGCGTAGCAGCCGCTCGATCTCGCCGGCCACGAAGCGCGCCTCATCGTGCTCGTCGGAGGCGTGGTAGCGCACGATCGCCTCGCCGCCCGCGTTGGCGGTGAACAGCGTCTTGGGCTTCCGGCCGGCGTTGTTGGCCACCACGGCATTGGCTGCGGCCAGGATGGTGGCGGTCGAGCGGTAGTTCTCCTCCAGACGCACCACCGTGGCTTCCGGGAAGTCGCGCTCGAACTCGAGGATGTTACGGATGTCGGCGCCGCGCCAGCCGTAGATCGACTGGTCGTCGTCGCCGACCACCATGAGGTTGCGCCGCCCTGAAGCCAACAGCATGCACAGCCGGTACTGCGCGTGGTTGGTGTCCTGGTACTCGTCGACCATCAGGTAGCGGAAGCGGTCGCGGTACGCCGAGGCCACGTGCGGATACTCCTCGAGCAACCTCACCCCGTTCACCAGCAGGTCGTCGAAGTCCATCGCGTTGGCGTCGCGCATGCGTCGCGCGTAGACGGCGAAGACCTTGGCCACGAGCTTCTCGGTGGGCGTGGCGGCCTTCTCCGAGAAGGCGGCCGAGTCGACCAGCTCGCTCTTGGCGTTCGAGATCATCGAGCGCACTACCGGCGGCGGCAGACGCTTCGGATCGATGTCGAGCTCGGTCAGACAGGCGGTCAGCATCCGCCGGCTGTCGTCCTCGTCGTAGATGGTGAACTGGCCGGTGTGGCCGAGCTTGTCGGCGTCGAGCCGCAGGATCCGCACACAGAACGCATGGAACGTCATCACCCACAGGTGCCGGGCGTGAGGCCCGAGCAGACCGCACACCCTCTCCTTCATCTCGCCCGCGGCCTTGTTGGTGAAGGTGATGGCGAGGACCTCGTGCGGAGAGACGCCGAGGTCGCACACGAGGTGCGCCACGCGGTACGTGAGCACGCGCGTCTTGCCCGAGCCAGCCCCAGCGAGCACGAGAAGGGGGCCCTCGGTGGTGAGCACGGCGTCGCGCTGGGCGGGGTTCAGATCGGTGAGGTCGAGGCTCATGGCCGCGCTAGTGTAGCGCACGCCGCCGACGCGCGGGCGGGCCCGCGCCGACTACCTCACGATGCGGATCATGGAGAAGCCGCCGCCCGCCTCTTTCAGGCATTCGTTGTGGACCGCGGCGCGCTCACCCTGCCTGTGCTGGATGTTGCCGCAGCGCTCGCAGACCGGGTGACGGCATACATCGCACCGCCCGAGACGCCGTGTGTGAGGCGCCCCGCAGTGCGGGCAGAAGACGTGCGAACCAGTGCCCTCCGCCACGCGAAGGCCTCCCCGAATCGACCGGCGCCCCTCCGGTGCGCAGCGGCGACCGTCGCCGGGGACCGCGAGCTACTCGAGTCTGCGGCCGACAGCTTCCGCTACGGGCTTGAGTTCGACAACAAGCCTTCTTAACCCTTCTATGTCGAGGGACTGCGCCCCGTCGCACAGAGCGTTCCGGGGGTCCGGGTGCACTTCGACCATGACGCCGTCGGCCCCCACCGCCACGGCTGCCCGCGAGACGGCCGGCACGAGGTCGGCCTGACCGGTGGGATGCGAGACGTCGATGATGATCGGCAGCAGCGACAGCTTCTTGACCACCGGGACTGCCGTGATGTCGAGCGTGAAGCGCGTCGAGGTCTCGAAGGTGCGGATCCCGCGCTCGCACAGGATCACGTTCTCGTTGCCGAACATCGTGATGTAGTTGCTGGCCTGCAACCACTCCTCGATGGTGGCCGCCATCCCGCGCTTGAACAGCACCGGCTTGTGCGACTCGGCGGTGACCGACCCGAGCTTCTTCAGCAGGCTGAAGTTGGCCATGTTGCGCGTGCCGATCTGCAGGATGTCGGCGTAGGCGTCCACCGTCTCGGCATGGGCCGAGTCCGTGACCTCCGTGACGACGAGCAGGCCGTACTCGTCGGCGGCCTCGCGCATGATCACGAGGCCCTCCTCCTCCAGGCCCTGGAACGAGAAGGGCGAGCTGCGCGGCTTGTACGCCCCTCCACGCATGACGCGCACGCCGAGCTCCTTCAGCGCCGCTGCGACCTCGCGCATCTGCTCGCGGCTCTCGACCGAGCACGGGCCGGCGATGATCGTGACGGCGCCGTCGCGCACGATCGCGCCTGCGGCGGGCGCCGGCGCGCTCACCCGCGCAGCTCCTTCATCACGTGCAGGATCGCCTCGTAGATCTCGCGCAGGTTCTCTCCGTACAGCGGGCCCTCGTTGCAGGAGGCCAGGTGCGCGAAGATCTCCTCCTCGCGCTTCGGGTCGTACAGTCCGAGCTGAGCGGACGGCTTGAGCGAGCGGATCTCCAGCGCGATGGTGGCGCGCCGGTTCAGCAGCCGGACGAGCTCGCAGTCCACCGCGTCGATCTCCTCGCGCAGCTCGGCGATACGGCGCTTCGCGTCATCGGTGTCGGGCATCAGTTTCGGACCTCTCGTGCGGGGCCATGACGTGTGCAGGCATTGTACGCGCAGCCGCGCGTGACTGCACTCACCCGGACCCTACGGCGCCAGCGGATCGCCGAAGTAGCGCCAGTACAGCAGCCAGAACGACATCGTCCCGCGGAAGTGCGGTGTATACCGGTACAGCCCGAA
>PNNM01000064.1 GCA_013824215.1 Coriobacteriaceae bacterium | reverse complement strand
ACAACCCCACCGGCACCGCCTACACCAGAGACGCCTTCGCCGCGTTCATGGAGCGCGTACCCGCCCACGTCCTCGTCGTGACCGACGAAGCGTACTTCGAGTTCGCGACCGATCCCGCCTACCCCGATTCGCTGGAGTGGTACGACGGCGAGCGCCCGCTGGCGGTCCTGCGCACCTTCTCGAAGATGTACTCGCTCGCCGCTCTGCGCTGCGGTTACGGCTTCGTTCCCGAGGCGCTGCGCCTCGGCATCGACAAGGTCCGCGAGCCGTTCAACGTCAACGCGGTCGCGCAGGCGGCTGCCTACTACTCGCTCGACGACGAGACCGAAGTCATGCGCCGGCGCGCCGAGAACCAGGAGCAGAAGACCTACATCTACGCGGTCCTCGACCGGCTCGGTGTCGAGTACGCGATGAGTGAGACCAACTTCGTCTACTTCCACACCGACCGCCCGGTCGAGGTCTTCGAGGCCCTGCTCCACGAGGGGGTCATCGTGCGGGACTTCGGCACGGCGCCGGCCCTGCGAATGACCCTCGGCAGCCCGGAGGACATGGCGTACGCCGCCGACGCCCTGACCAATGCCCACGAGGAGCTCGGCGGCTTCTAGGGGAACCGACCCTGCGCGCGGCGCGCGGGTACGACTTCCGAGAGGTGAGAGCACATGCTCGTTGTGATGAGGGACCACGCGTCCCAGGAGGAGATCGACCACGTCGTCGACCGGTTGCACGAGGCGGGCGCCGAGGCGCACCTGTCCGGCGGCGCGGTCAAGACGGTCATCGGGGTTGTGGGCGAGCGCGAGGTTGTCTACTCGCTCGAGCTCGAGGGTCTGCCCGGCGTCGAAGAGGTCGTCCGGGTCCTGAAACCCTACAAGCTGGTGAGCCGCGACTTCCAGGCGGAAGACACCGTGATCCGGGTGGGCGGCTCGGTGGTCGGCGCATCCGATGCGGCTATGATCGCGGGCCCGTGCTCCGTGGAGTCCGAGGAGCAGATGCTGGCGATCGCCCGGGCGGTCAAGGCCGCGGGCGCGAACTTCCTGCGGGGGGGCGCGTACAAGCCCCGCACGAGTCCGTACGCTTTCCAGGGGATGGGTGTCGCGGGGCTCGAGTTGCTGCGCGAGGCGGGCGACGAGGTCGGTCTGCCGGTCGTCACCGAGGTCCTCGACGTGCGGGACGCCGAGGTCGTGGCCGAGTATGCCGACGTGCTCCAGGTGGGCGCGCGCAACATGCAGAACTTCATGATGCTCGAGGAACTCGGCAAGATGCGGAAGCCGGTGCTGCTGAAGCGCGGCCTGGCCGCCACCATCGACGAGGTGCTCCAAGCGGCCGAGTACCTGCTCAAGGGCGGCAACCGCGACGTCATGCTGTGCGAGCGCGGGGTGCGCACCTTCGAGACCTACACGCGCAACACGCTCGACCTCGCGGCCGTCGCCGCGCTGCGCACGCTCACACACCTGCCGGTCATCGCCGACCCGTCGCACGCCACCGGCCGTCGCGAGCTGGTCGCGCCGATGTGCCGCGCCGCGCTCGTGGCGGGGGCGCACGGCCTCATGGTGGAGGTCCACAACGATCCCGAGCACGCCAGGTGCGACGGTCCGCAGTCGCTCACGCCGGAGCAGTTCGCCGAGCTGATGGGCACCCTCGGACCGATCCTGGCGCTCGATGCCCGCCGGTGGGGGAGCGCGGCGTGAGCAGCTACTCGTCGGTGGTGGTGGTGGGTGTCGGCCTCATCGGAGGCTCGCTGGCCGCGGCTGCGCGCGCACTTCCCGACGCGCCGCTGGTGCGTGGGGTCGCGCGTTCGGCGGACACGCTCGCCTACGCGCTCCAGCACGACATCATCGACGAAGGCGCATCGCCCGACGAGGCTGCTGAGCGCGGATGGTTCACGAGCGACGACGACGCACTCATCGTGCTCGCAACACCCCCAGCGGCCACCGAGGAGTGGTTGGAGCGCCTCGGGGCCGCGGACGTGCGCGGCACGATCACCGACGTGGCCTCCACCAAGGCCGGCGTGGCCGCGGCCGCTGCGCGGTTCCTGCCAGCGAGCGTGGCGTTCGTGGGCGGCCACCCGATGGCCGGCTCCGAGCGTAGCGGCGTGGAAGCGGCGCGCCCCGACCTGTTCAAGGGCGCCTACTACGTGCTGACCCCCACACAGACGACCTCGCCCGACGCGTACCGGCGCCTGCACGCCTTCGTCACCTCCCTCGGCGCGCGGGTGATCTCTGTGCCCGCCGAGGCGCACGACGAGATGGTGGCCACCGTCAGCCACGTGCCGCACATGGCCGCTGCCGCACTCATCACCCTGGCCGCCCGCCGCGCGGAGGCCGGCGAGGACCTCATGCGCCTGGCTGCCGGCGGCTTCAAAGACACCACCCGGATCGCCGCCGGCTCGCCGGACCTGTGGACCGGCATCTCGATGGACAACGCCGAGGCGCTGGCGAAGGGCGTCGACGACCTGCGCGGGATCCTCGGCGAGTTCTCGGAGATGCTGCGCGCGCGCGACGCCCACGGCATCCGGCGCTGGCTCGCCGGCGCCGCCGAGGTCCGCAACGGATTGCCCGCGCAGTGGGTCCCGGCCACCACCGCCCTGTTCGAGCTGCTCGTTCCGATCACCGACCGGCCGGGCGTCGTCTCGGAGGTCACCACGGCTGTCGCCCGCGCCGGCTGCAACATCGAGGACATCGAGATCGACCACGAGACCGAGGACAGCGCCGTCCTTCGCCTGGTCCTGACCGACGAGGGGGACCGCGAGGCGCTCTGCGACGACCTGGGCACGCGCGGCTTCGAGTGCGAGCTGCGGCCGCTGGAGGCCGAGTCGTGAGACAGGTGGTCACGCAGGCCGCCGGCCCGCTGCGCGGCACCATGCGCGTTCCCGGGGACAAGTCGCTGTCGCACCGCGCGGTGCTCTTCGCCGCGATGGCCGAGGGGACGTCCGTCCTGACCGGGGTGCTGGACTCAGCCGACGTCCGCGCGACGATCGCGGCTGTCTCGGCGCTCGGCGCGCGGGTGGAGGGCGACATCGGCGCAGTGCTGCGCGTCACAGGCTGGGGAGCCGACGGTCCGAGCACGCCCGCGGGCAGGATCGACTGCGGCAACAGCGGGACGACCGCGCGTCTGCTGATGGGCGTGCTGGCGGGCTGGCCCGTTCAGGTCACCCTGACCGGCGACGACTCGCTCTCGCAACGTCCGATGGCGCGGGTCACCGAGCCGCTGGCGCGGATGGGCGCCACGTTCGAGACCGCCGAGGGCGGGACGCTGCCGGTCACGATGCGCGGCGGCGCGCTCATCGGCATCGACTACGAGTCGCCCGTCGCAAGCGCGCAGATCAAGAGCGCAGTGCTCCTTGCCGGACTACGCGCCCGAGGGCGCACGATCGTCACCGAACCCGCCCCGAGCCGCGACCACACCGAGCGGCTCCTGCCGGAGTTCGGGATCGAGGTCGGTCGCGAGCCCGAGCTGGACCTGTGCTGGGTCGAGGGTCCCGCCGTCCCTCTCGCGTGCGACTACGCGGTGCCGGCGGACCCCTCCTCGGCCGCCTTCCCGCTCGGAGCGGCGCTCATCGTCCCGGGCAGCGAGGTCGTGTGCACGGGCGTGCTCCTCAATCCGACACGTATCGGCTTCCTGCTGGTGCTCGCACGCATGGGCGCCGATGTCCTGGCCGAGATCACCCAGCGGGACAGCGCGGAGTTCGTCGGCGACATCACCGCGCGCTTCGGTCGCGAGATGGAAGCCACGCTGATCGAGCCCGACGAAGTCCCTTCACTGATCGACGAGGTGCCGCTGCTGGCGGTGGTCGCGACACAGGCGCACGGCACGACCCGCTTCGAGGGCGTGGGCGAGCTGCGCGTGAAGGAGTCCGACCGTCTGCAGGCGGTCGCGGACGCGCTCACCGAGATGGGGGCGATCGTGCGCTCGGGCGCGGACTGGCTCGAGGTCGACGGCCCCTGCGCGCTGCGCGGAGCGGCACTCGACTCGCTCGGCGACCACCGGCTGGCGATGGCGTATGCGGTCGCGGGGCGCGCGTGCGACGGCGAGATGTCCATCGAGCGGTTCGAGGCCGTGGATGTGAGCTGGCCCGGCTTCGGAGAGGCGCTCGCGCTGTGATCGTCGCGATCGACGGCCCGGCTGGCTCGGGCAAGTCCACGATCGCCAGACTGCTCGCCGTGCGCCTAGGCTTCCGCTACCTCGACACCGGTGCGATGTACCGCTCGGTCGCCGTGGCTGCACTCGACGCCGGCACGCCGCTGGACGACCCGGACGCCCTCGGTGCACTGGCCCGCGCCGTGCGCATCTCCTTCGAGCACGAGCCGGGCGAGCCGCTGCCCACACGCGTGTTGCTCGATGGACGTGACGTCACCGCCGCGATCCGCACGCCGGCGGCCGACAGGGCCGTGAGCCCCGTGTCGGCGGCCGCGCCGGTACGGGTCGCGATGGTGGCGCTCCAGCGCGAGATCGGCTCGCGCGCCGACTGCGTCCTCGAGGGCCGCGACATCGGCACGGTGGTCTTCCCGGACGCCGAGGTCAAGGTGTACCTGACCGCGACTCCCGAGGAGCGTGCGAGCAGACGTGCGCTGGACCGGGCCGCCGCCGGCCACGAGGCCGATCACGCTGCGGTCCTCGCCGACATCCTGCGCCGCGACACGCACGACTCCACCCGCGAGGCGAGCCCGATGAGGCGGGCGGACGACGCGCACGTGGTGGACACCACCGGCCTGACCATCGAGCAGGTGGTCGACCGGGTCGCCGCGCTCGTGGAGGCCGCGCGCTGATGTGGCTCGGCCGGCTCCTGCGGCCTACCGCGGGCAGAGTGCTGTTGGCGATCTTCCGCGTCCGGTTCGTCGATGCCGCGAACGTGCCCTCAGGCGGGGCCGTCCTGGCCGGCAACCACGTCTCCCACCTCGACCCCACGCTGCTGTGGTGCGGCGCTCCCCGGCACGTCCACTTCATGGCCAAGGAGGAGCTCTACACCGGCTTCGTCGGCTGGGTCCTGCGCAGGGTCTGGACGTTCCCCGTCAGCAGGGGACAGGCGGATCGCACGGCGATCCAGACGGCGACGGCGTTCCTCGAGGCCGGCGAGCTCGTCGGCATCTTCCCCGAGGGCACGCGGCAGACCGGCTCCGAGCTCGGCGAGGCGCACGGCGGGGCCGCGTTCATCGCCTTGCGCGCCGGTGTACCGGTCGTGCCCGTGGCCTTCGTGGGCACCGGCCTGATACTCCCGAAAGGCGCGAAGCGACCGCGACGCGGACGCGTTACCATCAAGTACGGCGTCCCGGTCCTGCCCGACGCGTTCGCGCAGGGCTCGCGCAAGGAGCGCGTGACTGCGATGACCGCTGAGATCATGCGCCGGATCGCGGACGAGCTGGTCTCGGCCAAGGAGCTGCACGATGCGCGTTGAGGTCGCGAGGCACGCCGGCGTCTGCTACGGCGTCGAGCGCGCGCTGAAGATGGCCGAGGAGGCCGCTGCCGACGGCCACGTCGTCCGCACGCTGGGTCCGCTCATCCACAACCCGCAGGCCGTGGCGGCGCTGCGCTCCAAGGGTGTGGAGGTGGCGGCATGCCTGGACGAGGCGGTGGACGGCACGCTGGTCATCCGCACGCACGGCGTGGATCCCGCCATCATCGAGAACGCGCGCGAACGCGGGCTCGACGTGGTCGATGCGACGTGCCCGTTCGTCACCAAGGCCCACGAGGCAGCCGAGACGCTCGTGGAGGGTGGCTACTCGGTGGTGATCGTCGGCGAGCCGGACCACCCCGAGGTCGAGGGCATCGTCGCGCACGCGCGCGGTGAGGCCATCATCGCCGAGGAGGTCGCGGACCTTCCCGCCAAGCTCCCGTCCCGCAAGCTCGGCGTGGTCGTGCAGACCACCCAGTCCGCCGAGCGGCTCGGCGAGATCGTCGCCGCACTCCTCCCGCGCGCCTCTGAGCTGCGCGTCTTCAACACCATCTGCTCGGCGACAGCCAAGCGCCAGGAAGCCGCCCACGAACTCGCGGGCCGGGTGGACGTCGTGGTCGTGGTCGGCGGGCGCAACTCGGGCAACACCACGCGGCTCGCCGAGATCTGTCGTGCGGTGAACCCGCGCGCGCACCACGTCGAGACCGCCGACGAGGTGGACGCCTCGTGGTTCGACGGCGCTGCAGTCGTTGGGGTCACCGCGGGCGCGTCCACGCCGGACGCGCAGATCGCAGGCGTGATCGCCGCGATCGAGGCCCTTGCGTGACCGGAGGTCGCATCGCGGCGATCGACCCCGGCAGCGCCGCCGAGGCCGCAGGTCTCGCCACGGATGATGTCGTGCTCTCGGCCAACGGCGAGGCCGTGACCGACGTGCTCGCGTGGGAGTGGGCGGTCGCGGACGGCGCGCTCGACCTGCACATCGCCGGGGCCGACGGCGCGCAGCGCGAGGTCTCCTTCACAGTCCCGTTCGGCGAGACCCCCGGC
>PNNM01000063.1 GCA_013824215.1 Coriobacteriaceae bacterium | reverse complement strand
TCGACGAGCTCGGCGTGGGCGAGGTCGGCTACGTCATCACGGGCCTCAAGGACCCGGCGCTGGTGAAGGTGGGCGACACCATCACGCTGGCCAAACACGGGGCCACCGAGCCGCTGCCGGGCTATCGCGAAGTCAAGCCGATGGTCTACACCGGCCTCTACCCGATGGACGGCGACCAGTACCCGGACCTGCGCGATGCTCTCGACAGGCTGCGTCTGAACGACCCGGCCCTCATCTACGAGCCCGAGTCGTCGCATGCTCTCGGCTTCGGGTTCCGCGTCGGGTTCCTCGGCCTGCTGCACATGGAAGTGGTGAAGGAGCGGCTCGAGCGGGAGTTCTCACTCGACCTGCTGGCCACGGCGCCCTCGGTGGAGTACCACGTCTTCCGCACGAACGGGCAGATGACCGAGGTGCACTCGCCGCAGGACATGCCGGACCCCGGCGCCATCGACCGCGTCGAGGAGCCGTACCTGAGGGCCACGGTCCTCGTGCCGCCCGACTATGTGGGGCAGGTGATGGAGCTCGCCGAGAACCGCCGCGCCACGTTCAAGGATATGCAGTACCTCTCGGCGACCACCGTGGACCTGCACTACGAGATCCCGCTGTCCGAGCTGATCATGGACTTCTTCGACCAGCTCAAGGGCCGCACGAAGGGCTACGCCTCGCTCGACTACGAGTACATCGGCTACCGGCGCTCCGACATGGTGAAGCTCGACATCCTGCTCGCCGGCAAGCCGGTGGACGCGCTGTCGTTCATCGTGCACAAGGACAAGGCGTACGCGCGCGGCAAGGTGCTGGTCGAGAAGCTGCGTGAGATCATCCCGCGGCAGTTCTTCGAGGTCGCGATCCAGGCGGCCATCGGCAGCCGCATCGTGGCGCGCGAGACGGTGCGCGCCAAGCGCAAGGACGTGACCGCCAAGTGCTACGGCGGCGACATCACCCGCAAACGCAAGCTGCTGGAGAAGCAGAAGGCCGGCAAGAAGCGGATGAAGTCGGTGGGATCGGTCGAGGTGCCGCAGGAGGCCTTCATGGCCATCCTCAAAGTGGACGAGTAGCGCGAGCGTGTCCGACGCCGAGGAGACCCTCGAGCTGCTGAGCGGACCGCGACTCCCGGCCCACATCTACATCCACGTGCCGTTCTGCCGCTCCAAGTGCTCGTACTGCGACTTCTTCTCCGTCTCCGAGCCGCCAGCCGACACTGTCGGCGCGGTGTTCGTCGGGATCGAGGGGCAGCTCGGGCATTGGGCGCGCTCGGGTTTGCAGGGCGTGGTGGAGACGGTGTACGTGGGTGGCGGCACGCCGAGCGTGTGGCCGGCGCCGGTGGCATCGGCACTGCACTCGATCCGAGAGACGCTGCCGCTGCGCTCGGACGCCGAGATCACCTGCGAGGCCAATCCCGAGTCGCTCGGCGACGTGACGGTGCGCGTGTTCGCGGAGGCTGGCGTCACGCGCGTGAGCGTGGGCGTGCAGTCGTTCGACGACTCGCTGCTGCGCCTCTTGGGCCGGATCCATGACAGCGCCGACGCCACGCGAGGGTGTGCGGCCGTTCGCGCTGCCGGGCTCGACCTGTGTGTGGACCTCATCTGCGGCGTGCCCGGTCAGTCGCCGGCCTCCTGGGCCGACACGCTGGAGCGCGCGGTCGAGACCGGGGCGGGCCACTTCTCGGTCTACCCGCTGAGCGTGGAGGACGGGACGCCGCTACAGGTGGCGGTGTCGGCCGGGATGGTCGCCGAGCCCGACCAGGACGCCGCCGCGGACATGATGCTCATGGCCGAGGAGTTCCTGGGGACGCACGGCATGCCGCGCTACGAGGTGGCCAACTATGCGGCGCTTGGCCGCGAGTCGCGCCACAACATCGCCTATTGGACGGGCAGGAGCTACATCGGAGTGGGGCCGGGCGCGCACGGGATGCTCGACGGCGCGACAGCCCGCTCGATCGGACTGATCGGGCCGGAGGACGACGAGACGGCCCGCGTGCGCTACTCGAACGCATCCGACATCGAGAAGTGGCTGCTGTCCCGAGGCGACACGAGCGAGTCGCTCGACGCGGCCGAGGCGGCTCGGGAGGACGTCATGCTCGGCCTGAGGCTCGTGCGCGGTGTGCCGCACGCGCAGGTGGCGGAGGCCGAGGTGGGGCCGGTGCTCGAGGAGCTGGCGGCCGACGGGCTCGTTGAGTTGGCCGGCGGACGCTGGCGCACGACCAGGAGCGGGTGGCTGCTCGGCAACGAGGTGTTCTCGCGCGTATGGGCGGGGGAGTGAGCGCTGTTCCCGCCCGCCTGAACCCCCGCGGCACGGCTGATGCTTCACCTGCTCCCTTGGCACTCGCTATACTCGAGTGCCAGCGACAAGGAGGTTCTCACCGGATGCTCAACGATCGTCGGCGCCTCGTCCTTGCGGCGCTCGTGGAGGAGTACATACGCAGCGCGCAGCCGGTCGCCTCGCAGCGGCTCGTGCAGCGCTACGAACTGGGCTGCAGCCCGGCGACCGTACGCAACGAGCTGTCCATCCTCGAGGAGACGGGCTACGTCTTCCAACCGCATGTCTCGGCGGGCCGCGTGCCCACGGACACCGGCTATCGCCAGTTCGTCGACGGAGTGACGGCCACGCGCGAGGGTGGTCTCACCCCCGCCGAGATCGAAGCGGTCCACGACAAGTACGTCTCTCACGCCGCCGAGATCGACGAGCTGATGCACGAGACGGCCGCGATGCTCTCGCGGCTCACCAGCTACGTCGCCGTCGTGCTGACGCCGGCAGCGTCGCGCGCGCGCATCCGCCGCGTCGACCTGGTCTCGCTCACCTCGCGCCGTGCGCTCGTCGTGGTCATCACCGACTCCGGTCAGGTCTTCGACCGCGCGCTCGATCTCGACCAGGAGACCTCTCCCGAGGACCTCGCGCTCGTCGAACGGGCGCTCAACGAGGCCATGGACGGCAAGGTCGCCGAGGACGCCCGGCCCGGCGGCAGCCTCGCGGACGCTGCGCGAGTGAGTTCGGCGCTGGTCAGCCGCGTCGTCGACGAGGTGCTCGACTGCCTGATGGAGGCGGACCGCGCCCGCGCGCGCCACGGCGGCACCGCCGCGCTCTTGGAGCAGCCGGAGTTCGCCGGCGCCGAGAACGTGCGCCCGCTGCTGGAGCTGCTGGAGGACGGGGTCGCCCTGCTCGAGACGCTCACGGACGTCATCCGCGAGCGCGACGTCGTGGTGCGCATCGGACACGAGAACCAGCGCGGCGAGCTGGAGCATGCGAGCTTCGTGGCCGCCACCTACGGCGACGCCGACAACGAAGGCATCGTCGGCGTCATCGGGCCCACGCGCATGGACTACGCGCGGGCCATCTCGGCGGTCCGCACCGTCTCGTCAGGCCTGTCCGACGTGCTCGGGGAGGCGTGAGATAGCGTGGCGGGAACCACGAAGGACTACTACGCGATCCTCGGAGTGGAGCGCGGGGCGGCCCCCGACCAGATCAAGAAGGCGTTCCGCCGCAAGGCGCGGGAGACGCACCCGGACGTCGCCGGCCACGCGGGCGCCGAGGACGGGTTCAAGGAACTCAACGAGGCCTACGAGGTGCTCTCGGACCCCGAGAAGCGCCAGCTCTACGACACGTACGGCACGGCGGACCCGCGGATGGCCGGCGGGCCCGTCGGCTACGGTGACGTCGGCGACCTGTTCGGCGTGGGCGACATCTTCGAGACGTTCTTCGGCGGCGGCGGGTTCGGCGGGCAGGGGCGCCGGGTGAGCCTGGACGGGCGGGACATGTCCGCGCAGGTCGTGGTCTCGCTCGAGGAGGCCGCCACCGGCGTCGAGAAGGAGCTGCGCGTCACGCGCGACGCGCCGTGCGAGACATGCGGGGCCAGCGGCGCCGCCGAGGGCGGTTCGGTGGTGACCTGCCCTGACTGCGGTGGGACCGGGATGCGCCGGATCCAGCGGCGCTCGTTCCTCGGCATGATGGAGTCGGTGACGCCGTGCCAGCGCTGCGGACAGACCGGCACGATCGCCGACCCGCCGTGCCCGGCGTGCGGCGGCAGCGGCCGTGCGCGTCGCGAGGAGACGGTGCGTGCGGCGGTGCCCGCGGGTGTGCGCGACGGCATGTCGCTGCGAGTGCCCGGCATGGGCGAGGCGGGCCTGCGCGGCGCGCGCGCCGGCGACCTGCTCGTGCAGGTGCGCGTGGCCGAGCATGAGTACCTGCACCGCGAGGGCGACGACCTGCACTGCCACCTCACCCTCACCATCACCCAGGCCGCGCTCGGTGCGGATCTCGGGGCCTGCGGCATCCATGGTGACGAGCAGGTGCACGTGCCGAGCGGCAGCCAGCCCCACGAAACCGTCCGCCTGCGCGGCAAGGGGATGCCACACCTCAACGGTGGCAGCGGTGATCTCATCGTGCACTTGGCCGTGGAGGTGCCGAAGAAGTTGACCAAGCGCCAGAAGGAGCTGATGGCCGAGCTGGCCGAGTCGCTCGGCGACAAGAAGCGCTCCGGCGTGCTCGACCGCCTGAACGAGTGGCTGAGCGGCTGATGGATCGCCGGAGCGGCTGATGTCGCGCCACCGCTTCTTCCTGACCGCCGCCGCAGCGGACGGGCACCCGCTCCCGCTGACCGAGCGCGACCTGCACCACGCCCGCGACGTGCTGCGCCTGCGCGCGGGCGACGAGATCGTGGTGGTTGAGCCGGGTGGGCTGGGGTTCGTGGTGCGTCTCGACGAGGTGGGCGACGAGGTCCGCGGCGAGGTCATGGACGAACTGCCGAGGCACGAGGGCCCGCGGGTCTGGCTCGTCCAAGGTGTGGCAAAGGGGGAGCGCACCGACTTGGCGGTGCGCATGGCCGTGGAAGCCGGCGTGAGCGGCGTGGTGCCGGTGCTGACGGAGCGCAGCATCGTGCGCTTCGACGCCGAGAAGCGCCGCGAGCGCGGCGATCGCTGGCGACGGATCGCGCTGGAGGCCGCCAAGCAGTCGCAGCGCGACATCGTGCCGCAGGTCAGCGACCCGATCCTGCTCGGCGACATCGCCGAGGTCCTGCCCGATGGGTGCGGCGTCGTCGTCCCGTGGGAGGAGGCGTCCGGGCGCGGCGTGCGCGAGGCGCTGCGTGACCTGAACGCCGGCACCGACACGCCCGTGGCCGTCGTGATCGGTCCCGAGGGCGGGCTGTCCTTCCGCGAGGTGGATCGTCTGGAGCAGGAGGGCGCCGTCACGTGCACGCTCGGCGAGACGATCCTGCGCACCGAGACCGCCGGTCTGGTGGCCTGCGCCCTCGTGCTCTACGAACTCGGGGGGCTCGGAGGCGCTCGGCGTGTCTGAGCCGCGCGCGGTCGCGTTCGTGACGCTCGGCTGCAAGGTGAATCGGGCCGAGTCCGAGGCCGCGCTCGCGCGACTGCTCGGCGGCGGATGGCGCGCGGCGGCCCAGGCCGCCGAGGCCGACGTGGTCGTGGTCAACACGTGCACGGTGACGGGCGAGGCCGACCGCAAGGTGCGCAAGGCGGTGCACCGCGCTCTGCGCGAGTGCGCGGGGCCGGTGGTGGTGACCGGCTGCATGGCGACTGTGGATGGCGGCGGCGCCGCGCTGGCCGCGCTGGACCCGCGCGTGGTGGTGGAGCCGGACAAGTCGCGGCTGCCCTCGCGCGTGGCCTCACTGGTGGACGGCCCGGCGCCGGCGGCGCATGGCGTTCGCAGCGGCGAGGGCTTCCGCACCCGCGCGGCGGTGAAGATCCAGGACGGCTGCGACGCCCGCTGCGCGTACTGCATCGTCCCCGACGCGCGTGGGCCGGCGCGCTCCGTGCCGGTGGCCGACGTGCTCGCCGAGGTCCGCGCGCTCGTGGCCGCGGGCACGCGCGAGGTGGTGCTCACCGGGGTGAACTTGGGGCGGTTCGCCGCGGGCGACGGGCCGGGCGACGATCTCGCCGACCTCGTCCGCGCGGTCGCCGCCGAGGGCCCCGCCCGCGTGCGGCTCTCGAGCATCGAGCCGCTCGATATCACGGAACGCCTGCTCACGGCGCTCGCCGGGACCCCCGCGGTCTGCGCGCACCTCCACGTGCCGCTGCAGTCGGGTTCGGACCGCGTGCTGGCCGCGATGCGTCGCGGGTACACGGCAGCGCAGTACGAGGAGGCGATCGCCCGCGCGCGTGAAGCGCTGCCGGGGCTCTCGGTGACCACCGACGTGATCGCGGGCTTCCCGGGCGAATCGGACGCCGATCTCGCCGAGACACTCGCGCTTGTGGAGCGGGTCGGCTTCTCGAAGCTGCACGTGTTCCGCTTCTCAGCCCGTCCGGGCGCTCGGGCAGCCGAGATGGGTGGGCAGGTCCCGCATGCTGTGCGCGACTCGCGCGCCGCGGAGCTGCGTGCGGCGGGCGAGCGGCTGTGTGAGGCGTACGTGCGCGGGCGCGCGGGCCGAGAGGCCGAGATGCTCGTGGAGCGTGTGGCCGACGGCATGGCCGAGGGCACCACGCGCGACTACCTGCGCGTGCGCTTCCCGGCCGACGGCGCCGCCGAGGGCGACCTGGTACGGCAGGTGC
>PNNM01000062.1 GCA_013824215.1 Coriobacteriaceae bacterium | reverse complement strand
CGATCTGCGAGCGCACCACCTCGGAAAGCGCGTCCGCGCCGCCGAGCACGACGACGCTCGAGGCCTCGAGGCGGCGCAGCTCGTCGGCGGTCGACTGGGGGAGCGCCGCGCCGTCGGTCAGCAGGAGCGGCGCGGAGAGCTTGCGGGCGAGCGGGGCGGCGCACAAGACCTCGGCGTACGCCTCGCCGCCAGCGACGATCACGTTGTCGGCTCCGGCAGGCCAGCCCTGCTGGGAGACGCTGACGGCCGTGCCGTAGCGGTCAGCGCCGGCCATGCGCGGGAAGACCGGCTTGTAGGGATCGGTCGCCAGCCACGCGTCGATCCCGCGCGCGATGCCGCGGGCGATGGCGCGCCGGCCGGCCGCGGTGCGCAGGAACGCGGCGTCCGAGGGGTTGGAGATGAAGGCGCCCTCCACGAGGATCGCTGGCATGTTCGACCAGCGGAGCACGTAGAAGTCGATGGTGCCGGTGCCGCGGTCGCGCAGGCCGGTGGAGCGCACGACCTCGCGGTGCACCAGCGTCTTGAGCTCCATCCCGAGCTGGTCCTTGCCCGAGGCGTACGTCTCGGTGCCGCGCGAGGTGCGCGAGACCGAGCCGTTGTTGTGGATGGAGACGAAGAGGTCGGCCCCTGCGACATTGGCGCGGTTCACCCGGGCCTGCAGGTCGTCGCGCGGCACGCCGCCCGAGTAGCGGGTGGTGCCGTCGGCGGCGAACGCCCAGGTCTGCGTGAGATCGTCGAAGTTCCACGTGGGGCGGTCGCCCGGTCCGACCGCCCGGTCGGCGGTGCGTGTCATGCCGACGCGGTGCCCCCGCGCCTGCAGCTGCGAGCGGAGTTCGAGGGCGATCTGAAGGTTGACCGTCTTCTCACGCAGACCGTTGGCGTTGGCGTTCGAGTACGGTCCGCCGTGGCCGGGATCGAGGTAGACGTAGAGGGCGTGCGCCTCGGCCGGGATGACCAGCGTGAAGGCGAGGACGATGCCCACCGCCGCGACGAAGAGCGCGGCGGGGCGACGTGATGCGACATCTGCTGCGACGTGTGCTGCGACCATGCTGCTGCGACCTCCCAGGATCACTGCTCGGGAGCAGGGCCGAGTCTATCACGGATACGGGAGAGAGCCGAACCGCGACACGTTGCCGGCGCCGGAAATCGGTGCCCACAGAGCCGTGCGTTGCGGCTAGAATAGGCGTCACCGAGAACGGCCTCCGGGCGTAGTCCCGGGTTGGTGCGCAGTCACATCGCAGCATCCGTCAGACCAGGCACCGCACGCCCGCCACCTCGGGCGATGCGATGGACCTGGTCTTCGCGCATAGGGGTAGAGAAGACGGACAGGGAAGACGACATGGGAGGCGGCATGGAGATCGAGATCGGGCGCGGCAAGAACGGCCGTCGGGCCTACGGGTTCGACGACATCGCCATCGTGCCCTCGCGCCGCACGCGCGACCCGCGCGACATCGACATCACCTGGCGCTGGGAGTTCCGCGGCAAGGAGTACGCGTTCCCGCTGCCGGTCCTGGCCTCGGCCATGGACGGCGTCGTCGATCCCGCTTTCGCTGTGACGATGGGCGGGCTCGGCGGTCTGGCCGTGCTCAACCTCGAGGGCATCCAGACGCGCTACGAGGACCCGGCGCCGCAGCTGGACGCCATCGCGTCGTTCGGCGCGGAAGAGGCCACCCGCAAGCTGCAGGAGATCTACGCCGAGCCGGTGAAGGCCGAACTCGTCACGCAGCGCGTGAAGGAGATCAAGGCGGGCGGCGTCCTCGCGGCCGCTTCGCTGACCCCGCAGAACGCCCCTCGCTACATCGAGGCCGCCCTGTCAGGCGGACTCGACATCCTCATCATCCAGGGCACGGTCGTCTCGGCGGAGCATGTTTCCAGCTATGACAAGCCGCTCGACCTGAATGCCTTCGTGCGCGACCTCGACATCCCGTGCATCATCGGCGGCTGCTGCAGCTACCAGGGCGCGCTGCACCTCATGCGCACCGGCGCTGTCGGCGTGCTCGTGGGCGTCGGTCCCGGCCACGCTTGCACCTCGCGTCGCGTGCTCGGCATCGGCGTGCCGCAGGGCACCGCCATCGCCGACGCCGCCGCGGCCCGGATGCGTCACCTCGACGAGACCGGCACGTACTGCCACGTCATCGCCGACGGCGGCATGCGCACAGGCGGCGACCTGGCCAAGGCCATCGCGGTGGGCGCGGACGCGGTCATGATCGGCTCGCCGCTCGCCTCGGCGCAAGAGGCGCCCGGCCGCGGCTACCACTGGGGCATGGCGACCTTCCACCCGGAGCTGCCGCGGGGCACCCGCGTGCGCGCCGGCGTCAAAGGCACGCTCGCCGACATCCTCACCGGCCCGGCGCACGAGAACGACGGCACGCTGAACCTGTGCGGCGGCCTGCGCACCTCGATGTCCACGTGCGGTTACGAGAACCTCAAGGCGTTCCAGAAGGCCGAGGTCATGGTCGCGCCGTCGATGCAGAGCGAGGGCAAGACGCTCCAGCGCGAGCAGCGTGTGGGGATGGGCACCTAAGTGTCGCTCCTGCACGACCAGCGTCCCGTCTTCGTCGTCGACTTCGGCGCGCAGTACGCGCAGTTGATCGCGCGCCGCGTGCGCGAGTGCAAGGTCTACTCGGAGATCGTGCCGTGCGACATCGCGCCTGAGGAGCTGCGGCGCCGCGACCCGGCGGCGCTCATCCTCTCCGGCGGCCCGGCATCGGTCTACGCGGAGGACGCGCCGGGCATGGACCCGGAGATCTACGAGCTGGGCGTCCCGATCCTCGGCCTGTGCTACGGCATGCAGCTCATGGCGCTCGATCTGGGCGGGGCGGTGCCGCGCACCGACGTCGGCGAGTACGGCTTCGCCGAGCTGACCGTCGACGCTCCCGACTCGGCGATCTTCGACGGCCTGCCGGTCACCCAGCAGGTCTGGATGAGCCATCGCGACTCTGTGGGCACGGTGCCGAAGGGCTTTCGCGCCACCGCGCACACGGGTACCACCGCGATCGCCGCGATGGAGGACCCAAAGCGCCGCCTCTACGCGACGCAGTTCCATCCCGAGGTGGCGCATACGCCGCACGGCCAGGAGATGCTCAGGCGCTTCCTTCACGACGTGGCCGACATCGCGCCGACCTGGACGATGGTCAACATCATCGACGAGGTCACCGAGTCCGTGCGCGCCAAGGTCGGCGACGCGCGCGTCATCTGCGGCCTGTCCGGCGGTGTGGACAGCTCCGTGGTGGCCGCGCTCCTGCATCGCGCCATCGGCGACCAGCTGACCTGCGTTTTCGTCGACCACGGGATGCTGCGCCTCGACGAGGCCGAGCAGGTCGCGCACGTGTTCCGCGACAACTTCCACGTCGACCTCGTGCACGTGCAGGCAGAAGCGCGTTACCTGGGCCTGCTCGCAGGCGTGACCGATCCCGAGGAGAAGCGCCGCATCATCGGCGAGGAGTTCTGGCGCGTGTTCTTCGAGGAGGCGACCAAGCTCGAGGGGGTGCGCTTCCTCGCGCAGGGGACGCTCTACCCCGACGTCATCGAGTCGGGCCCCGGCAAGGCGGCCAAGATCAAGAGCCACCATAACCTCATCCCGTTCCCGGAAGGCGTGCACTTCGACCTGATCGAGCCGCTGCGCTCGCTGTTCAAGGACGAGGTGCGCGAGGTCGGCGCGGAGCTCGGCCTGCCCGACGAGATCGTGCACCGGCAGCCGTTCCCCGGGCCTGGCTTGGCGGTCCGCATCATCGGGGGAATCACCGCCGAGAAACTCGACACCCTTCGCCTCGCCGACGCGATCGTGCGCGAGGAGATCGGCCGCTGGGATGAGAACCGCGAGGTCTGGCAGTACTTCGCCGTCCTGCCCGATATCCGCAGCGTCGGCGTCATGGGCGACGAGCGGACCTACGGGCACCCGATCATCATCCGCGCGGTGGCCTCGGCCGACGCCATGACGGCCGACTGGGCGCGCCTGCCGCACGACCTGCTCGCCAAGATGAGCAACCGCATCATCAACGAGGTGCCAGGCATCAACCGGGTCGCCTACGACATCACGAGCAAGCCGCCCGGTACCATCGAGTGGGAGTAGGGCTGCGACGGCACGCGGCTTGCACAGGAGACGCCGATGTTCCGAGACATCCGCATCTATGCACCGATACTGCTCGCGGTGGCGCTCATGCTCGCTCCGTTCGCTGCCGCATGCCTGGATGTGGCCTGCGGAGGCGGGCACTGCGCGCGGCTGGGTGCCGCCGAGAGGCGGTCGGACGCCGAGACGCGTGTCGCTCATGCCGAGCCGGTCGCCTCGGCGGCGCATCAGACCCCGGCGCGCACATCCGAGGTCGAGCCCTTGAGGAGAGGGCCGGGCCACATCGCGCTCGTCGAGCCGCACCTGCCGCTGAGGATCTGACACCGGGCGCGATCGAAAACCCCGTCCCGCACGGCCGCGTCAGTGGAGGTCCGTCGATGCCACGTCCCGCTCGCTCGTTCATCGCGCTGCTCGCCGTTCTCGCGTTCCTGTCGATCGGCGCCGTTCCCGCCCTCGCCGCTCCCGTCGCCTGGGAGTCGGTGTCGCTCTCGCTCCACGATGAGGGCGGCACCCAGATACTGATCGTCTCGGGCACCCTGCCCGACTCCGTCGCGCTCCCCGCGCAGGTCGAGTTGCCCGTGCCCAAGGGGTCCGAGCTTTCGTGGTCGGGGGAGATCCTCGGCGGCCCGCCGGCGCAGGACCCCGCGGTCCAGACCGCGACGCGCACCGTCGGCGCTTCGGACGTCTACGCGTTCACGCTGACGAAGGCGCGGATAGGCCAGGTCGAGGTGCTGGTTCCAGGCTCGTACGCGTTCGACGGCTCCGCGTATTCGGCTCGGCTGTCGTGGACGCCCGTCGCCGACGTGCCCGAGGTGACCGTGGACGTCCGCGTCCCCCGAGCCGCCGAGATCGTGAAGCCCGCCGAGGGCGCGAAACTCGGGCCGGGACCGGAGGGTTATGCGTTCTACAGCCGCACCTTCCGGGATGTGCGCGCCGGAAAGCCCGTGACGTTGGCGTTCACCTTCACCGCTCCGGCTCCTGTGGCCCCCACGAGCGGCGCGAGCGACGCCGACGCGGGTGCGGTCCCGGTGCTGCTGGGTGTCGTGGCCGCCGCGATCGCGGTCGTGGTCCTGACCGCCGCCTCGCGGAGGATCAGGAAGGGACGCGCCGAGGGAGCGGCGCTCGCCGAGGAGGTCGCGGATGCAGAGCCGGCGGTCGGCGAGGCCGAGCCGGATGCGGCGACCCAGCGCAAGACGGGCAAGCCGGCGCTGATCATCGGGTTCGTCGTGCTCGCGATCCTGGGGCTCGTGGCGGTGTCCATGTCCACCACACGCAGCACGCAGGACCTGGGCGGCCGGTTGACGCGGGAGTTCGGGCAGGGCGACGCATGCACCAAGGCGTCGATAGCCTTGGCCGAAGGAGCGGACGCGGAAGGCATCTTCGCGGCCTTGGAGAGCGTGCAGGTGATCCGTGCGGCCGTGGTGCCTGCCGAGCGGCGTCTCGAAGTGGAGTTCTGCGACTCGCAGACCTCGGAGCAGGCCATCCGGGCATCCTTGGAGCCCCTCGGCGTGCTCGTCGGGGCACAGGGCCCGTAGCCTGCGGCGTCGGCCGAGCCACCGCCGCGTCCGGGGCCGCGAACGAATAGAATGGCGTCATGTCCCGTCGTGCCATCACAGCAGGGGCGTGCGTCGCCCTGACGCTCGCTCTGAGCGTCGTCGTGCCCGTGCGCGCGACCGCTGCTCCCGCCTCACCCGCCACCTCGGCCGTGGAAGCCAAGAAGGCCGAGCGGGCCGCGGCGCTCGCCGAGCTCGACCGGAGCCGGGCGAGCGTGCAGGTCATGATCGCCGAGTACATCGTGCTCGGGCGTG
This sequence comes from Coriobacteriaceae bacterium, assembly GCA_013824215.1. Classification (GTDB taxonomy): domain Bacteria; phylum Actinomycetota; class Coriobacteriia; order Anaerosomatales; family D1FN1-002; genus PNNM01. The sequence continues at coordinate 652 of PNNM01000062.1, read as the reverse complement.
ACATCGGGCGGACGCGTGCCGAGATAGCGCAGGTCGAGAGCGATGTGGCCCAGCTCGACCTCGAGCTCGAGCAGGCGAAGTACGACCTGCGCAGGCGGGCGGTCCAGCTCTATCGCGGCGAGCGGATGAGCATGCTGCGCATCGTTCTCGAGGCACGCTCGATCCGCGACCTGATGGATCGCGCGTCGTACCTCCAGGCGGTCGCGCTTCGAGACGCCCGTCTCATGACCGACGTGCGAAAGACGCGCTCGGAGCGCGAGTACCTGTACGCGACGCTCAACGGTCGCGCGGAGCACCTGGCCGAGCTACAGCTGGACGCCGACGCCCGCCGCGAGGCGATCGAGCGGGACATGGAGGCCCAGGAGGCGCGGGCGGCTGCGCTCGGCCGGGATCTCGTCGAGCTGATGCGTTCCCCGGCGCCGACCAGCGGCGGCGAGCCCTCGGGCGCGTTCGACCCGGAGAATGTCATCACCGACGCCAATTTCCGCGCCGCGGACTCGATGACGACCGCCGGGATCCAGGAGTTCCTCGAGCAGCAGCCGGGGATACTGGACACGCACCGCGCGCCGGATCACACCGGCAAGGTGCGCTCGGCGGCCGAGATGATCGCCGAGGCGGCGACCGCATTCGGCGTCAGCCCGAAGGTCATCCT
>PNNM01000061.1 GCA_013824215.1 Coriobacteriaceae bacterium | reverse complement strand
AGGTCACGCGCTCCGCGAACCACGCGGACCCGCTCGCGCACATCGCCACCGAGACCGCGTTGTCGATCACCACGACGAGCACGGTGCGCGCGTCCGTCTCCTGCACGAGCGTGTGTCACCTCGACCGCATCGACCTGGAGCACGCGAGCGTCATCGCCTCGGCCTCACCGGCCAGCATGGTCGACGGCGCGGTCTCCTGCGCCGAGTGCCATGCGTCGGCCAAGTACACGCCGTTCTCGGCGCCCGGCGTGGGTGACTGGAAGAAGAACTGTTTCGAGTGCCACACCCCGCGCCACGACACCATCTCCGCCAAGCACGACTTCAGCGTCGCCTCATCCGCCACGTGCGGACCGGGCGCGGGATCGGGATGTCACGAGACCGCCCGCATCGACCGCGTCCACTACAACGCGACCACCACGCCGGACCCGGCGGTCAACAACAACTGCAACGTGTGCCACAAGGACGACGGCAAGCCGCTCGGGACGCTGAACGGCGGCGCCCCGGCCAACGAGTGCACGGACTGCCACGGTGCCGGCGGGCACTGGGACCACCTGGCGACCGCCACGAGCGACGAGTGCATCGCCTGCCACACCAAGGCCGTCGGCCGCGATGTCAAGGGCCCGCACCCCACCTGCAACACCTGCCACAACAACCCGAGCTATCCGGGCATCAAGGCCGCTGGCCGTCACGAGTGCGTGGACTGCCACAACAACGCGCTGATGGGCGACACCTGGACGCCTCCGGATCCCCAGCACTCCACCGGAAACGACTCGACGCACACCGCCGGTTCCATGACGACTACGATCGGCGTGGGCAGTGCATCAGCCGCGTGCTCGACGTGCCACTCCGCGGCGATGAAGACGGAGCACGCCACCACCTCGATCGGCGCGATCGGCTGCGTGGACTGCCACACGAACGTGGCCTCCGTCAACGCCAGCGCGGTCGTGGCGTCCGGCTGGGCGGCCAAGACCTGCGACGAGTGCCACGTCACCAACGGCCCCGGCAAGCACGGCACGTACGCCACCGGGCACGTCGCCAGCTCGACGGCGGGCTGCGCGAGTTCCGGTGCCGGCTGTCACCCGAGCACGGACCTGCGCACCATCCACTCGGGCAAGGCGGGCGGCTGCCAGTTCTCCGGCTGCCACGACGCGGTCGGCGCGATACCGAACAAGAAGGGCTGCGGCTCGGGCGGGGACTGCCACACCAACAAGTCGGCGGCCTCGCACACCCCGGTCACCGGTGACGACACGACGCACACTGCGAACGCGGGCTACATGGCGACCAAGGTCGATGCGGCAGGCTTGCTGCTGCTCGATTGCACCGGTTGCCACATCAACACGCTGAGAAGCGAGCACAACACCGTCGCTCCGGTGACATACGGCCCGTCGATCTCGTGCACCGAGTGCCACAACAACACGGGCTCGAGCGGCGCGCCCTCAAGCTCCGTGTCCGTGATCAAGCCCGGTCCGTGGAACGACTTCTGCAGCGCGTGCCACACGGTCACCAGGACCGCCGGTCACGCCACCAGCACACCGGGTCCGCACGCCGTGAACGACGCCACGCAGAGCGCAGGCGCGGGCGGCGCGTGGTGCACCAGCTGCCACACCGCCTTCAACAGCAACATCTCGACGGCGCATTCCGAGGCCACTACGATCGTCGCCTCCGTCACGTACAACACCTGCAACGTGTGCCACCGCGGCAGCGCGGACACCTCGCTGACGACGCTCTTCGCCCCCGTCGGGGCGTGGGATTGCGTCGACTGCCATCCGAGCAACAGGAGCAGCCACGGCGTCTCCGCCGGCGGCCTGACGTGCTACGGGTGCCACACTACGTACCAGAGCCCGATGGAGGACGACTCCGGGACGAAGACCGGTGCGACCAACGCGAGCTACTACCACCACGTGCTCGGATCGGCGACCTCCCAGGGCGACACCGCGACCGCTGGGGGCACGGCCTCGTACCCGACCTCGACGACGGCCGTCTACTGCATCTCGTGCCACACGGACCACAACTACTTCAACGCGAACAAGGGCAAGAACCTGCGCTCCGACATCGCGAGCAGCTCGGGTAACGCCACCGCCAACACCGACTTCATCGCAAGCGGCAGCTACGGCATCTGCGTCAGCTGCCACGGCGCGGCGCGCGCGAAGCAGGGGATGGGCACCGAGCAGGCATCGCTCGGCGCGACGAACACACCCTCGATCAACGGCACCGACTTCGCGCTCTCGGCGCACGAGTATCCCGTGGGCTCCGCCTTCGGCGCCTCGGCGTTCAACGCGAACTGCTCCAAGTGCCACAGCGACGAGCAGGAGAAGAAGTGGCAGACCTCCACCTACAGGTTCGGGACGCACTGGAGCGATTCCGTGGGCATCCTGAGGGCGCTCGGCACCTTCGTCGGCAACCCGCCGATGGAAGAGGCCTGCTACAAGTGCCACAACAAGACGGGGGCGCCCTACGGCGAGACGCTCTCGTCGGCGGCGGCCTCGACACAGGCCGAGTTCGGACTGTCCTCGAAGCACGACCTGTCCAAGGTCGCCTGCGTGAACTGCCACAACGTGCACGAGGCGACGGCCACCGCGCCGGCGGCCGATCCGGACAACACCTACAACGTCGCATCGCTCGCGACCACCGCCTCGATCAACACCTTCTGCCTGAAGTGCCATGACGGCGGGCTGCCGAGCCAGACCGTCACTTCCGCGACGCTGATCCCCTACACGGTGACCGCGAACGCCACCGCCAACGTCGCCGCGTACTACGCCACGAGCGGTCACGGCACCACCGCGACGGCGGGCCTCGACTGCCGCGATTGCCACGAGCAGCACGGCTCGTCCCTGCGCCAGCTGTTGCGCGCTTCCGTTTCCGGCACGAACGTGCCCGTCTACAGCGACACGAGCGACCAGGCGCAGTGCTTGGCGTGCCACCGCGCAGGCGGAGCGGCAGCCGCCGCGAACATCGCCCGGTACTTCCCGGCCAGCGCCTACGGCACCGCTCCGGCCGACATGGCCCGCTCGGGCCACCGCACCAAGAACGCCGGCACGCTGGTCGCGAACAGCGCGCTTCCGTGCCGCATCTGCCACGACCCGCACGGCGGTGCTGGCAGCGGCTACATGCTGACCGTCCGCACGCAGCTCAGCGCGGGCGTGGCCACGCTCGTGGGCGACGCGCCCGGCGAACTCGCCATGTCGGATGCGGACCAGACGACTGCCACCGCAGTCAACGTGCGCAGGTTCTGCCTGTCCTGCCATACGGACTCTGTCGGCGGATCGGGCTGGAACGGTTCGGCGAACGCGTCCGTGGCCGCAGGCTGCCAGGTGCTCGGCATCAGCCGCACCGGCGGCGTGCTGAGGCTCCCGGCCCTGCCCAACGGGGTGAAGGGTCATGCGCTCGCCGACACGACCATGTCGTGCTACATGTGCCACGGTGACGACTTCTCGGCCGCCAACTCCGTCAACGTCCACAACCCGGCGAGCGGCGAGTCGCGCGGTTCGATACCGTGCTACACCTGCCACACCGTCTACCAGACCAAGATGGAGGACGGCTCCGGCACGACGTCGCACAGCGTGGGCGCGGATCGGACCAGCAGCTTCCACCACGTGCTCGGCCAAGCCGGAGGCAACGACGGTGACAATGCCTCGATCCACCCGACCTCGGGCGTCGCAGGCTTCACCAACATCTTCTGCCTCAGCTGCCACATCGACCACGACTGGTTCAGCCCGTTCGTGAATCCCGCCTACAAGCGTTCCGCCAACCTGCGCCTGAGCTACGGCTCCATCACACCGTCGGCCGCGGCCGACGGCACGAACACCGATTTCGTACCGGTTGGCGGCACGAACGGTGTGTGCCTCGGCTGTCACTCGCAGCGCCTGGCGCGCGACAACACGAACCAGAAGGCCGAGACGACGTCCTCGCTGACGCCGACCATCACGGCTGCCGCCTACGGCGCATCCGCGCACGAGTACGAGGCGACATCCACCTTCACGGACGCCTCGACCTTCCGCGGCAACTGCGTGAAGTGCCACGACAGCGAGATCGATGGTGGCGGCATGGAGCGCGGCAGCGGGGTCGCCGGCTACCAGACCTCGACCAACAAGTTCTCCGTCCACTACAGCGCGGCGACAAGGATCCTCGGCGCGATGGGTGTCGTCATCTCCGATCCGCCGGTCGAGGAGCGCGTCTGCTACAAGTGCCACTCCCGTCTGATCAACGGTCTGAAGCCAGCGGACAACCTGGATTGGTACGGCAAGGCGTCGATGTCTTCGACCGCGCAAGCGCTCTACAGCATCATGACCACGACCTACGCTCACAAGGTGGCGAACTACGCCGGGCTGCACAGGCCGTCTTCCGAGGATGAGACGCGCGGCTACATCACCCGCAACAAGCACATCGAGTGCGCCGACTGCCACGACGTGCACGAGGCGCAGGCTAGCCGCCACTCCACCGGGACGAACCTCGTCTCCGGTGCACTCCGCGGCGTCTCGGGCGCTCGCGTCACCACATCCGCCAGCAACTGGACGTCGCCGACGGCCGCGACGGGCTACTCGCTGATCCAGACGGCCACCTACGAGTACCAGATCTGCTTCAAGTGCCACTCGGGCTTCAACCAGTCCACGGTGCCCTCCGGTTCAGCCACCCTCATCACGTGGGGCGGCTCAGGAGCGGCTGCTTGGACCGACCAGGGCTTGGAGTTCTCCACCTCCAACCAGTCGTACCACCCGGTCCTCGCCGCGCTGCCTGTCACCGATCCCGGCGCCAACGGCTCCAACCGGCTGGCGCAGAGCGAGATGCGGGCGGTCTTCACGACGGGCGGTGTACAGTACGGCGGCTGGACCATCGGCAAGACCATGTACTGCTCTGACTGCCATGCGCAAAGCGGCGCGGGCTCGTTCGGGCCGCACGGCAGCGGCGTCAAGTGGATGCTCAGGGGCCCGAACCAGGCATGGCCGTACCTGACGGCCGCGGCCAACGGGACCAACGCCACCACGGGTTGGCGTGACTTGAGCAACGAGGACACGAACATCAACACGGGCAACGGGCTGTTCTGCAACAACTGCCACACGATCCTGGCGGCCCCGCACAACACCGGGAACCACACCTCGCCGGCCATCGCCTGCGTCGGGTGCCATATCCGCGTCCCGCACGGAGGCAAGGTGTCCCGCCTGCTCAACGCCTGCGGATCGAACACCGGTATCGGCAACCTGCCACTCCGGTATACGGCGACGGGTGACGGGAACTACGCGACGTACATGCTCAATCAGGTCACGAAGCCAGCGGCTGACACGTGGGGAGCGAGCAACTGCTTCGACGGGCAAGGATGCGGCGACTACCACACCACTGTTGGAACCGAGAACTGGTAGGCAGCGGTCAGGACAGTACGTAAAGTCCGATGGAGCCCGGGGTCGCCCCCGGGCTCCATCTTCTCCGGTACGATGTCCATGACCTCGCGAAGGAGTGCCGATGGCGGGCGTTCGGACATGGCTGGGCTGTCTCGTCACGGTTGCGCTCCTCGCGGGCTGCGCCTCGCCACCGCCGTCGGACGAGCGATCGGTGCGCGGTGTCATCACACGCTACAACGCTCTGCTCTCCGACGGGTACCGGTCCCTCGACATGAACGGTATGCGCGAGGTGGCGAGCCAGCTCCAGGCCGAGGACGAGTACATCCACATGTCCTCACTCGCTGAGGGCGGGGTCCGGCTCGATCCCGAGCTGAAGAAGCTGGAGTTCCTACGCGTCACCGTAGAGGCGACGACGGCCCAAGCCGAGACACGGGAGACGTGGGATTACCACCACTACTCCCGCGCGACGGGCGAACTTGTGCTCGAGCAGAAGGCGCTCATCTATCACTTGGCGTGGGACCTGTCGAAGGAGACGTCCGGCACGTGGCTGGTGACCGATGTTCGTGCCATCAGCGCGACTTCGGCCGTTGAGCCCAGGCAGGTGGGGACCCTCACGCCGGTGTTTCCGGAGCGGAAGTGATCCACTCACCCTCGCGCAGCCTGCCCCGAGAGCCATGCTGAAGACCCTGCGCTCCCGCCGGCTCGCCGTCGGTCTCCTGACGGGGCTCGCGCTGTACTCCTTCGCGGCCACGCTCGTTCCGCGCGGCTCGCCCGATTCCGAACAGGTGCGCGAGTGGGCCGCGTCGCATCCTATCGCTGAGCGCATCGCGGCCCCGCTCGCGATGCACCGCGCGTACGGTTCCCCGGCGTTCCTGCTCCTGGCAGGACTCCTCACGCTCTCCACGGTGGTGTGCTCGTTCGAGCGGACGACTCAGGCGCGTCGGGCGCTGCGCAAGACCGGCGAGCTGACGGAGTCGGAGATCGAGCGGCTGCGCGTCCGCCCGCAGGCGGCCATGCCTGTGCGAGCCGATATCGAGCCGGGTGCCGCTCTCGCCTCGGCCGCGGACGCCATCCGAGGGCTCGGAATGAGGGTCCGCTCGGATCCCCGAGTAGCCGAGGGCTCCGCCGGCCGCTGGGGCGCTCTGGGAAGCCCGCTGTTCCACTGGTCGCTCGCGCTGCTCATGCTCTCGGCCGGCGCCGGTCAAGCGACGCGCGCCGAGGGGTTCATGGGTCTGCCGCTTCAGACAGCGGTGCGCGAGGAGCACGCCGGCTACCTGCAGATCAGCGAGGGACCGCTGTTCGGAGAGCGGCACACCGGTCTGGACATGGTCGCCTCCGACCTCGTGTACCAGTTCGTGGACGGCGAGGTCACCCGGGGACCCGCGCCGGTGATCACGTTGCTGCGAGACGGCGCGCCGGTGGCGTCCC
>PNNM01000060.1 GCA_013824215.1 Coriobacteriaceae bacterium | reverse complement strand
CCTTGAGGGCGACCTCGGCGCCGGTGAGCTCCTCCACCAGCGACTTGATGTAGGCGGACTGCCACAGCGCGAGCTTGCTGCCTCGCGTCCCGATGGTGAGCTTCTCGCGCTTCTCAGGCACCGACAGACTCCCCCGTCTCCTTCTTGTGCTTCTCACCCCGGCCGAGCAGGCCTTTCAGCAGCGAGACGCCGTGCTTCTCCTCGTCGTCGAGCTCGTAGAGGTGGCGTGCGGTCTCCACGTAGACGTAGCCGTCCTTCTCGCCGGCGAGCTCTTTCAGGCGGCTCGTGGGAGCATGCAACATCTTGTTGACGATCGCCGAGGTCAGCGCGTCGATGGTGGCGAGTTCCTTCTCCGAGAGGCCGCCCAAGCGCTTCAGAGCCTTCTCGAGCTCGCCGGCGCGCACCTGCTCGGCCTTGGCGCGGATGGCCGCCACGGTGGGCACGACCTCCATCGACTCGAGCCACGCCTCGAACCCGGCGATCTCCTCCTCGATCAGGCCTTCGGCCTTCTCGGCCTCGCGCATGCGCTCCTCGAGGTTGGACTCCACCACGCCGGACAGGTCGTCGATGTCGTAGACGAACACACCGGACAGGTCGTTGACGGCTGGCTCGACGTCTCGCGGCACGGCGATGTCGATGAGGAAGAGCGGGCGTCCGTGGCGGGTGCGCATGACCTCGGCGACGCGCTCCTTCGTGATGACGTGGTGCGTGGCGGCCGTGGAGCTGATGACGATGTCGGCGTCGCGCATCCGCGCGTACAGGTCGTCGAAGCGGATGGCCTCGCCATGGAAGCGCTCGGCCAGTTCCACCGCGCGCTCGTGCGTGCGGTTGGCCACGAGCACCGTCTTCACACCCTGGCTGACAAGGTGCTTCGCGGTCAGTTCGGACATCTTGCCGGCGCCCAGGACGAGGATCGTGCGGGCTTCGAGGGAGTCGAAGACCTTCTTGGCCAGCTCGACGGCCGCGTAGCTGATGGACACGGCGCTCTCGCCGATCTCGGTCTCGGTGCGCACGCGCTTGCCCACCTCGAAGCTCTGGCGGAACAGCTTGTTGAACACGCGCGAGCAACCGCCCGACGAGAATGAGTGGTCGTATGCCTCTTTCACCTGCCCGAGGATCTGCGCCTCGCCCACGACCATGGAGTCGAGCGAGGCCACGACGCGGAACAGGTGCCGCACCACGACCTCGCCCTCGGACATGTACAGGTAGCGCACGAGATCGTGGCGGTCGAGGGCGTGGTAGTCGCACAGGAAGTCGATGATGGCTCCCGCGCCGTCCTCGCCGGAGGTCACCGCGTAGATCTCGGTGCGGTTGCAGGTCGACAGGATGACGGCCTCGGCGACCTCGGGTCCCGAGGTGAGCACCGACAGCGCCTCCTCCTGGCGGTGCGCAGGGAAGGTCAGCTTCTCACGGATCTCGATCGGGGCCGTCTTGTGAGACAGGCCGACGAGCGTCAGCTGCATCCGGTCCTCGAGGCCTTATGGGGGCAAAGGGTCGCCCTCGCCGGTGCGGTGCGTGTTGTTCAGGCAAGCAGGCCCGGCGAGGGCGAAACAGTGCACTCTATGGGAAAACGCACCACCTGCGCTTTGCCTGAACGCCCGCATTGTACCACCCGACCTGGCCCACAGACAACGCTTCCAAGGCTTCGGCGGACCCGGCTTGCCGCGTGTTCTACGATATCGTAGAATCCTCTACGAGGTGATGTTGCGATGAGCGAGGACCCCGTCCAGATCTCCGCGTACGTCTCGAAGACCACCAAGGCGCGGCTCGACGAGTTCGCACGCGAGAGCGGCCTGAAGAAGGGCTACATCATCGAACAGGCCATCGGTGAGTTCCTGAGCACCGCCGAGGTCGTGCCGCCCGAGATGCAGATCCCCACGCGGATCGTGCTCACGAACGAGTCGTTCGACCAGGTGCTCGACATGATCAACAACCCGCCCGAGCCGACCGAGGCGCTGAAGGCACTCCTGAAGGGTCTCTGAGGCCGGTGGAGCTCCGCCGCATCGGGGCCGGCGACGCCGTCGCTGGGTTCGCTTCCGGTGACGACGACCTCGACCGCTATCTGAAGCGGTTCGCCTGGTTCAACCAGTGCCGCCGATTCAGTGTGACCTACGTCGCTGTTGACGAGGGTGTGATCGCCGGATACCTGACCGTCGCGGCGGCGCAGGTCGAGCGCGACGATCTCCCCGAGTCGCTGACCGCCGACAAGCCCGCCTACCCGCTTCCGGCGCTCAGGGTGGCGCGACTCGCCGTCGACAGGCGATACCGCGGTCGCGGGCTCGGCAGGGAGCTCATGCGGGCCGCGTTCGTGCGCGCGAGTGAACTGAGCGAACTCGCGGGCTGCGTCGGCGTCCTCGTGGACGCCGTGCCGCACGCGACCGGGTTCTACGAGAAGCTCGGCTTCCTCACCCTCGCCACGCTCGAGGGCCGGTCCCCGGTGAGACCCCGTCCTGTCCCGATGTTCCTGACGCTCGCGGTCGCCGATGCGACATCCAGCGCGGAGCGGGACTAGCCGCGCTGCTTGCGCGCCTTGGCGATGTCGCCGTCGACGATGGCGAAGAACAGCTCGGGCAGCACGCCCTTCAGGCGGAAGTAGAACGCGCTCAGCGCGTCGGGGATGATGTAGTAGCGGTTGCGCTCGACCCCGCGCACGATCGCGTCGGCCACCTGGCGCGGCGGGATCGGTTTGATGCCGCCCGAGATCACCTCGGTCTCGTGCGGCCGCAGGGTCTTCTCGAACGCGAGACCGGGCGTCTCCGTGTCCGGCGGACAGACCACCGAGACACGCACGCCGAGCGGCTTCATCTCGAAACGCAACGCCTCGGTGAACCCCATCATCGCGTACTTCGCCGCCGAATAGCCGGTGTAGCCGTAGACGCCGAGGTAGCCCGCCACGGAGCTCACGTTCACGATGTGGCCCGAGCGGCGCGCCGACATCACCGGCACCACCGCGCGGCACGCGTGAACGGCCGCATGCAGCGAGCCGAGGTTCTCCTCGAAGAACTCGAGCGGCATCGTCTCGAACTCGCCCGGCAGGATCCTGCCCGCGCAGTTGACGAGCACATCGGGTACCATGCCGGCGTCGGCCAGCTCCCGGAAGGCCCGCTCGGCCTGCTCCATCTCGCACAGGTCCGCCGAGACTGCGAGGATGCGCTGGTCGGGAGAGCGGCGCGCCATCTCCACGGCCTCTCGCGCCGCCTCCAGACGCTCGCGGTCGCGCGCGATGACGCCCACGTGCGCGCCACGCGCGGCGAACGCCTCGGCGGTCGCAAGACCGATCCCGCTGGAACCGCCTGTCACCACGACACACTTGCCTGCGAGCACGCAGCTACTCCTTCGCGTCCACGACGAGCTCCATCAGGACACGGTCGGGATCGACGTACTCCCCGGCGGCGAGCGCCTCGCGCAGGTCGTCCCGGTCGGCGAGCGCCTCCAGGATCCGCTTGCGCCGGCCCTCGTCGGCCACCCGGTCGAGCACGAGTTCGCGCACCTGACGCAGCAGTTCGATGTACTCGGCCCACTCGGGGCCGAACTCCTCGGTGAGGCGGCGGCGGAGGCGCTTGGCCAGCGCCGGGGCGGCCCCGCCGGTCGAGACCGCTATCTGCAGGCCGCCGCGGCGCACGATCGACGGCACGATGAAGTTGCACAGCTCCGGCTTGTCGACCACGTTGACGAGGCAACCCTGTCCCTCGGCCTCTCGGAACACGGCTTCGTTGACCTCTGCGGAATCCGTGGCGCAGATCACGACGAACGCGCCCTTGAGGTCGCCGGAGACGAACTCGCGCCGCTCCACGGTGAGCTTGCCGGCGGCCTCCATCTCGTTGATCGGCGTGGTGACCTGTGGGGCGATGACCGCCACATCGGCGCCGCACTTCACCAGCGTCATCACCTTGCGCTCGGCGACATCGCCGCCGCCCACCACGATCGCGAGGCGGCGCGTGAGGTCGACGAAGGCCGGGTAGAAGCGCTTGGGCTCGTGCGCCATGTCGCCTACGACGCCGCCCCGAAGATGTGGAACCCGACCGGAAGCATGCGCGCCGCGATCGAGAGCACGATGACGAACACGAGACCCACGAGCGCGACCCGCGCGGTGGAGCGCCCGGAGCTGCCCCGCCCGTAGTGCATGAACAGGTAGGCGCCGAAGATGACCCACACGACGCCCGCGAGCATGACGCGCGGGTCGGCGAACCAGCCCGAGACGTCCGTCTCGACAGCCCGCACGATGCCGAGCAGAAGACCCGCGGTGTAGGCCGGGAATGCGTACGCGATCGCGCGACGCGCGAGCAGGTCGGTCTGCGCCAGCGACGGCAGGCGCTTCAGCAGCGTGCTCGCCTTGTGCCGCTTGAGCTGGGCTTCCTGCATCAGATAGACGCCCGAAGCCACCGCGCCGATCATGAAGCCGGCGTTGGCGAAGACGATGAGCGCCACGTGGATGCCCACACGCCAGCTCTCCAGCAGCACCGCCTGCTCGGGACTCAAGCCCGAGACCCCGCCCGCCGAGCCGAAGCCCACGAGCTGGGCCACGACCATCACGACGGCGGCGACCGGCACGAGCGCGGTCCCGTAGACCTTGAGCTTCACGAAGTGCTCGACCACGAAATAGACGAGCACGAGCGCCCAGGCCGCCAGCACGAGCGAGTTGGCGCCGGTGAGCACGGTGCCGTCGGTGGCCACCGAGCGCAGGCCGATCGACGCGGTGTGGCACAGGAACCCGGCGCCTGTCAGGAACGTCGCGTACCAGGAGTACGAGCGCTTCTTGGACAGGAAGTGGTAGGCGTAAAGCACCGTCGCGCCCGCGTACAGCGCCGTTGCGAACCAGAAGAGGACGAGCGCTACTTGAGCCACGCGGCCATGACTCCCCGCATCGGATGCGTGTGGCGTCCCATGTTACCGCAAAGGGCGCCCGGGACCGTCAGGAGACGGCGTCGCCTGTGCGGCGCGCCACCGAGTCCTCGACCGCTTTGACCTCGCGCTCGAGCCGCAGTATCCGGCGCAGCACGAGCGAGATGTAGACGACGAGCGCCGCCCAAAGCACGCCGTAGCCCGCGATGATGAACGGTGCGTCCTTCAGGACCAGGTCGTAGAGCTCGATGTTGGTGGGTTCCATGTGGGGATGTCCCTTCTCGCTCGCTCGGGGTGGCTAGCCCTCGAGCGCGGTCTTGGCCGCGTCGAGGCGCTCGCGCAGGCGCTCCTCGCTCATGCGGATAACGTAGATCGCGAAGCCGAGCATCAGCATCCCGAACATCGCGGTCAGGAACGGGATGAGGTTCGAGGTCGCGAAGCCGGACTTGAACACGACCGGGTGGTTCGACGGGATGATGCGCGTGATGAAGAAGGAGATCGGCGCGTTGATCGCCGCGATGATGGCGAAGACCGCGCCGTAGACTGCCCGCCGCTCCTCGTCCTCGATGGAGTTCCGCAGCACGAAGTAGGCGATGACCATGAGTGTCAGGATGAAGTAGGTGGTCAGCCTCGGCTCCCAGTCCCACCACACGCCCCACGAGGCGCGCGTCCACAGCACCCCGGTGAGCATGGTGAGCATCACGTAGACGAGCGTGGTCTCCATCGCGATGCGTGACTTGGTGTCGAACTCCTTGCGCTTGGTCAGCAGCATCCGCACCGCGAAGTACGCCGCGATGATCAGCACGAGGAAGGATGCGAGCGCCACCGGCACGTGGAAGTAGAAGATCTTCTGCGAGAACCACGGCCGGCCGTACGTGAAGCCACCGGCACCGGCCTCGGTCAGCGGGTAGGCGGTGTCCAGTTGCTGCGAGAGCGTCACCGTGCCGAAGCTCTGCACCTCGGCGGTGTAGAACGCCATGAAGAACGCGGCTGTGGTCATCAGTCCGCCGACGATCAGCAGGACGAGCGCCACCTTCAACTGTCTCATGCTCGGCCCTCCTCGAACTCCCGTGGCTTCCTTCAGGCTCCGACGATGAACTCGTAGAGCCCGAAAGCGGCCAGCAGCATTATCGCATCGTATCCGGCTATGATCCCGAGTCCCTGCCAGACCAGAGAGACCGGGAACGCCTGCCCGCCGAGCAGCGCGGCGTTGGTAGCCGAGACGGCGGCCAGAAGCAGCGGGTACATCAGCGGGATGAACATGACGGCGAGGATGACGTCCTTGCCGGTGGTGTTGACCGACATCGTGGCCAGCAGCGTGCCCACCCCGGCGATGCCGATCGAGGCGGCCACCACCACGAGCGGGATGAGCCACAAGGGTCCGTTGAAGCCCCGCTCCCTGCCCTGCAGGAACAGGAACGCGAAGACCGGGATGGTCAGCACCTCGACCACGAGCAGGAAGGCCAGGTTGCCGATGACCTTGGCGAAGTAGATGACCGGGCGGTCCACCGGGGAGAGCAGCAACGCCTCCATGCAGCCCTGGTCCTTCTCGTGCACGAGCGAGCGGTTCAGGCCCAGCATCGAGGTGAAGACGAAGGCGAGCCACAGAAGTCCCGCGGCGATGTCGGCCGGGTTGAACAGGCTGCCGGCCTGCGACAGCGCGATCTGGTAGACCACCATCGTGAGTAGGGCGTAGAGGCCCATCGACGTCACCATCTCGCGGGTGCGCAGCTCCATCACGATGTCCTTGCGCAACAGCGCGCGGAACTGCCTCCAGGCCAGCGCGTTCACGATCTCAGGCCACCCCCATCCCGACGGTGGACCGGTAGAGCGCCGCGAACTCGGTCTCGTCCACGCTCATCCGCGGCTCGAACATCACGACCTTGCCCTTGGCCAGGATGAGCGCGTGGCTGCACAGCTCGAGCCCCTTGGCCAGGTCGTGGCTGATCATCACGAACGTGTG
>PNNM01000059.1 GCA_013824215.1 Coriobacteriaceae bacterium | reverse complement strand
ACGATGCCGCCGGTCTCCATGGCCACGTCGGTACCCGCACCCATGGCTATCCCGACGTCGGCCTGTGCCAGCGCCGGCGTGTCGTTGATGCCGTCGCCGACCATGGCGGTCACGAGGCCCTTGGCCTGCAACTTGCCGACCTCCTCGGCCTTGTGCTCAGGCAGCACCTCGGCCAGGACGTGGTCGGGGGCGATGCCCGCCTGCGCGGCGATGGCCTCGGCGGTGCGGCGGTTATCGCCGGTGATCATGAAGACCTGGACGCCCATCTTGGTCAGGCGCGCCACGGCCTCGTTGCTGTTGTCCTTGAGGGTGTCGGCCACCGCGATGAGACCCGCGGCGGCGCCGTCGATCGCGGCGAGCATGACGGTCTTGCCCTCGGTCTCAAGTTGCGTGATGCGCTGCTCGTACTGGTTGATGAACACGTCCTCCTTGATCATCAGCTTGCGGTTGCCGAGCGCCACGCGCCGGCCCGAGACTACACCCTCGACGCCGTGGCCGGGGATGGCCGCGAAGCCGGTGACCTCGGGCAGTTGGATCGCGTTGTCGTTGGCGTGGTTCACGATCGCCTCGGCCAGTGGATGCTCGCTCGAGCGCTCGAGCGCCGCGGCCAGCCGGAAGAACTCGAGGCGGTCGAACCCTTCGAACGGTTCGAACTCGGTGACCACAGGCTTGCCGTGCGTGAGCGTGCCGGTCTTGTCGAAAACGATCGCCTTGATCTTGTAGGCGGTCTCCAGAGCGTCGCCGCTCTTGATCAGGATGCCGTTCTCGGCGCCTTTGCCGGTGCCCACCATGATGGCGGTCGGCGTAGCGAGCCCGAGTGCGCACGGGCACGCGATGACGATGACGGCCGTCGCGGCGAGGAGTGCTTTGACGAACGGAGTCATCTCGGCGTAGAACGCCGCGTCGACGAAGTTGGGGACGGCGAACATCCACACGAGGAACGTGATGATCGAGGCCACCACGACCGCGGGCACGAACACGGCGCTGATGCGGTCCGCGAAACGCTGGACCGGCGCCTTGGAGCCCTGGGCGTCCTCGACGAGCTTGACGATCTGGGCCAGGGCGGTGTCCTTGCCGACCTTGGTGGCGCGGAAGCGGAAAGCACCGAGCTTGTTCATGGTGGCGCCGATGACGGTGTCGCCGGCGTGCTTCTCCACCGGGATCGACTCGCCGGTGAGCATGGACTCGTCCACCGCCGAGGAACCTTCGATGACGACGCCGTCGACGGGAACCTTGTCGCCCGGACGGACCACGACGACGTCGCCTGCCACGACCTGCTCCACAGGTATGTCGACCTCGGCGCCGCCTCGCACGACACGCGCCGTCTTGGCCGCGAGCCCCATGAGCTTCTTGATGGCATCCGACGTCTTGCCCTTCGCGCGCGCCTCGAGCAACTTGCCGAGGAGCACGAAGGTGATGAGCAGCGCGGCGGTCTCATAGAAGACCGGCTCCGGCGCCAGCGCGGGCACGAAGGTGGCCGCGACGCTGTAGAAGTACGCGGCCGACGTGCCGATCGCGATCAGCGTGTCCATGTTGCCGGTGCGCCTCTTGATGGCGTGCCAGAACCCGCGATAGAACTGCGCGCCCGCATAGAACTGCACGGGCGTGGAGAGCGCGAACGCGAGGTACTTGAGAACCATCATCGGGTCCCACGCTCCGCCGAAGACGCTGGCGAGCAGCTCGGCGGCCTTGAGCGGGAAGACCGTCATGAACGGCGGCACCATCGAGACGAGGAACGCCGGGACGGAGAGCACGAGCGAGAACACGAACAGGTTGCGCTGGTGCGCGTGGAACACCTGTTGCGCGGTGCGCTGACCGTCCTCGGGCTCGGTGGCCGCCTCGCCTGCGGGGGCCTTGATGGTCGCCGAGTACCCGGCGCCCTTGATCGCGCCGATGATCTCGTCGGGACCCACGAGCGTCGGATCGAAGTCGACCGAAGCGCTCTCGGTAGCGAGGTTGACGGCGACCTTCGCGACGCCGGTCACCTTGCCGAGCGTCTTCTCGATGACCGCCACGCACGAAGCGCAGGTCATGCCTGTCACGGCCAGGTCGAGGTGACCCGAGGCCATGACCGCGGGGGCCTCGCCGATCTCGGCCGCGCCGTAGCCGGCCGCCTTGACCGCCTCGACGATGGCGGGCACGTCGATGGTGGACGGGTCGAACTTCACGGTCATCTTCTCGGACGCGAGGTTCACGTTGACCGAGCCGATGCCGTCGACCTTGCCGACGACCTTCTCGATGATCGCGGCGCACGAGGCGCAGGTCATGCCGGTGAGCGCGAACTGGGCCTCCAGCTCGGCGGCGGACGGTGCGGGGGGTGCGACGGGTGTGGGCTCGGTGGGTGCGACCGGTGCGGCATGTGCCGCCGCCGCCTCGGGAACCTCGCACTCGGCCTCGCAGGCCGGTACGGGCTCCTCGGCGGACGGCGCGACCGTCTCGCCGACGGTCAGGTCGACGACGGGGACGAGGTCCACGCCGCCCTCCGTCCCGGCCGGCACGAAACCGGCCGCGACGATGGCGCGCGCGAGGTCCTCGGCACGTACGACCGACGAGTCGGCAAGGACCGTGACGGTACCGGCCTCGGCGTTCGCGGACACGGTGTCCACGCCGGGCACGGCCGTGATGTGTTTGACGAGCAGCTGCTCGCATGAGCGGCAGTGCATGCCCTGCACGCCGATCCTGTACACCTGCTTCGTGGTTGTCTGTTCCATGTGTCGCCTCCTACTCGGCGATCAGGGTGCCGTGGACCATGTGCATCCCGCAGCTGAAGGGGTAGGTGCCCGGCTCGAGGGCGGGGATGCGAACTGTCGCGCCGCCGCTCTCGAGGTCCTCATCGATGCCGAACTGCTCGAACAACACACGTCCGAGGCAGCCGTGACCCTCGCTGAACTCGATCTCGACGGGGATGCCCGCGGAGACCAGGATCGTGTCCGGGTCGTAGCCGTCGGTGACATGCACGCGCACGCGCTGCACCTGCTGCACCTCGGCGCGGACCGGCTCCTTCGGCTCGGAGACGAGACCGAGACCGCGGGCCTCCTCGAACGTCAGCGAACTCGGGTCGAGCGCATGCTCCACCTGGGCGATCCGGACCGTGCCGGGGTCGAATCCCGCGGCGACGACGGCCCTGACCAGCGCATCGCGCAGATCGGTGCCGAGCCTGCCGAGGACCACGATCGTCCCGTCGTCCGTGACGGAGACCGCCTCGGTGCCGGGGATCTCACGCAACGTGATGGTCAGCAGTTCCCGCGCGGAGCGGCAGGACAGGTTCGACGGGCGGATGCGGTAGACCTCTGTGACGGTGTCGAGAGCCATTGTCTACGCCTCCCGCTCGACAATGAGCTTGCCGAAGACCATGCCCATGCCGCAGCTGAACTGGTACTCACCAGGCTCCAGCGCGGGCAACTCGATGGTCTGGGGGCCGGCGGACAGATCGGCACCCTTGTTGAACTGCGGGAAGACGACCTGCCCGAGGCAACCTGATGCCTGCGAGAACGTGATGCGAAGCGGCACGCCGGCCTTGGCGCGGATCGTGTCGGGATCGTAGTAGCCCTGGCTCGCGTCGACCTCGATGGTCTGCACGTCGCCGGAGACCGTGGTGGCCTTCTCGATCGGCTGGCCGGTCGGGTTGCCCCCACCGCCGCAGCAGCCCATCCCGCAGCCGCCGCCCGCCGCAGCGCCGGCACCCCCGGCCGCGGCCGGGAAGCCGGCCTGCAGGGCCGTCCCCCCGGCGGCGCGCACCGCGCGAGCCTTCGCGGCCGCGAAACCGTAGGAACCGAAGAACGCGATGCCGACGAGCACGACCAGCATCAGGTACTTGATGCGCTTGCTCTCATCCATGGTGTGAACGGTCATGTCTGTGTCAGTCCTTCCGTGAAGGGGTCGGGTGTCTATCGGGCGCCGATCACGCCGCCGAGGAAGAGCCCGGCGAGGCCGGCGAGGAAGACCGCCGCGGCGCCGATGGCCGCCTCGTTCGAAGTCAGTCGGGACGTGGCCGCGACGGCCGGCCCCGGAGCGGGGCGATGGAGTGCCGGCTCGGGTGCCTGGGCGCCGCGCCTGCGGGAGGCCCACCGGCCCAGAGCGGCGAACAGAACGACCGCACCGAGCATCCATGGCAGTGGGCTGCCACCCGAAGCGGGCACGGCGCCCACCGCGAGCGTGCCGGACATCATGCCCATGCCGCAGGTGAGCGTGTAGGCGCCGGCCTTGGCGGCCGGGAGTTCGACCACTGTGGTGCCGTTAGGGGTCAGGTTCTGCAGGATGCCGAGCTGCGGCACCGCGATCTGCGCGGAGCACGCGTTCTCCTCCTGCCGGTCGACGATGAGCCGAACCGGCTTGTCGGCCGGGATGCGCAGCGTCTGCGGCGCGAACCGCGTGTCGACGATGGCGAGCGGGACCTCGACGACGCCGTCGGCGGCCGTCGCGTACTGAGGCTCGGTACCGCCCTCGGTCCCCGCAGGGACACCGATGAACGCCTGCTTCACCGTGTTGAACGTCACGGGGGAGCCCACGAGCATGAGCCCGCGGTTGAGCAGCACGAGGCCGAAGAGGATGACCGCCACGGCGGCTACCGTCATCATGCGCTGCTTGAACGTGTGGGACAGGGCGCCGGACACGGCGCCGAAACCGAGCATCAGCGGCGCGGTGCCCAGGCCGAAGCCGAGCATGATGAGTGCGCCGGTCGCGGGCGATCCCGAGGCCGCTGCCGCGGCCTGCTGAGCCATGAGAGGCGCACAGGGCATGAACCCGGTCAGCAGGCCGAGTGTGGCCGGAGCGCCGAGCCCGACCTTGCCGGTCTCGGCTGACGCCTTCGCCTTGCGGCGCGTGCGCGACAGCGCCTCGATGAGGATGCGCGGCGGCCTGGGAGTGAATCGGTTCAGCGCCGGGAAGCGCCCGGACATCTGAAGGCCGATCATCACCATGAAGCCAGCCGCCACGAGCGTGAACCAGCTGCGGAAACCGCCCAGATTCTGGTCGAGCCCGAGCAGGGCCCCGATGCTGCCGAGCGCGAGCCCGACGAGCACGTAGCTCGTGATCTTCGCCCCTTGGTAGGTGAGGTGCGGGAGCATCCGCTTGAACCATGGGCCGTCCGTCTCGTCCTTCACCGCATAGGTGAGGACGAGCCCGCCGCACATGGCCACGCAATGGACACTCGTCGCGAGCCCCACCAACAGGGCTGCGGTGAACAGACTCAAGAGAAGACCCTCGTTTCCGTGTCGGAAGAGACATGTCGCCCGCGGTGTGCGGGCGCGCCGACATCCCCGTCTTGGGGTGCCGCGCACGGGGAGTGGACCGCTAGCCCATGAGGCAATGCGGTCCGAGGGCCGGTATCAGACGCGCAAACGGGTGCCGGCGCGCTCGTCGTGCGGCTCGAGGACGCGGAGCGCAGCAAGCTCCGCTCCCGAGGCGGCGAGCAACGCGAACAGCGCGAAGAGAAGCACTATCGAGCCGAGGGCCGGCTGCGTGAGCGGCAGAGCCGTCACGAGCGCGCCCATCGGATGGTCGGAGCTGCCCATGTGGGCGTGTCCGCACGCGCCGAGCGGCATGGCGCCGAGAGCGCACGCGGTCTCGCAGGCTGCGGAGAACAACAGCGGCGTGATGACCACAGCCATCACCGCGACGAGGAGCCACGGCGTGAGTCGGTCCCTCATGTCGTTCATGAGACGCACGGCGAAGGAAGACCCCTCCTCGATCGGCCGGACTGTCAGGTCCGGTTGTGCAAACCACATGCCATAGTATCGGCCATCCATCGCCTCAGCAAAACGCACTCGCTGAAAGGAAATGCTCGTTGAACCCGGGGGTGCTCGCGAGGTCGACGACGCGGATGGCGCGCGCGATCCGCTCGGCGCGCACGCGGGCCTCCGCGCTCACCAGCGCCGCGCGGCCGCCCGCCAGTGAGGTGTTGCCCACGAAGGTGATGCGGTCCTCCCACTCGGCGGGCAGCAGTCCGAGGGCCGCCACCGATGCCGGGCGCACGTGGTAGCCGAAGCCGCCCGCGAGCAGGATCTCGGCGACGTCGGCCGGCTGGAGACCGGCATCGGCGAGCAGCAGGTCGACACCGGTGCGGACCGCGGCTTTGGCGAGCTGGAGGGCGCGGACGTCCTTCTGCGTCAGCAGCACCCCGGCGGCCTCGTCCACGACGAAGACCCGCTGGTCCTCATGCTCGCGCACGCGGGAGCCCACCGGCCCGGGCACGCCATCGAGCAGACGGCCGTCCGGTGCGAGCACACCCGAGCTGAGGAGCACCGCGACCAGGTCGATCAAACCCGAGCCGCACAGCCCCCGAGGGAGGGCGTCGTCGATGGTCCTGAACTCCAGGTCCGCGCCGAGCCGCACGGACTCGATCGCGCCGGTCTCCGCACGCATACCGGAGGTGATGGCCCCGCCCTCGAACGCCGGTCCGGCAGCCGCGGAGGTGGCCACGAGGCCGTTCGGCCCGGCTAGGACGATCTCTCCGTTCGTGCCGAGGTCGACCAGCAGTGCGGGCGCGTCGCGCGCGTCCAGACGCGTGACTAGCACGTCGGCGACCGCGTCCGCGCCCACGAAGGCGGATACCCCCGGGAGCACGTCCACCTGCGTGTCGCCGAACGCCACGAGCCCCGCGTCGCGAGCGAGCACCCGAGCCGCCGCGACCGTCGCGCCATCGTACGGGGCGGCCGCCAGCGGGCTGGGATCGATGCCGCGGAGGAGATGCAGCATCGCCGTGTTGCCCGCCACCGCGATCCGCGTCAGGTCGGCTGGCGCCGCTCCCTCACGTTCGAGCAGGCCCGCGAGCAGCTGCTCGAGCGCGGCACCGACCACCAACTGGAGCCGGGCGACACCGCTGGTCATCGCGGCGCTCACTCGGGAGATGACGTCCGCGCCCCACTCTGCCTGCGGGTTGGCCGCTGAC
>PNNM01000058.1 GCA_013824215.1 Coriobacteriaceae bacterium | reverse complement strand
GCCAGCGGTAGCGCCTTGCCGAGGCGTCCCATCCGTACCACTGTCATCGTCCCTTCCCCTTCCACCGCCGGGGGACTCCCGGCGGGCTTCGCCTACCCGAAGAGTGCGCCGATCGGCTCCAAGAATCCTCTGAACAGGTCGCCGACGGCGTCCACGACCTCGACGATCGGGTTCGAGGCCTGCGCCTCGACACGACCGTGTATCGCCCCTACATACGACAGGTAGCGCTCGTTGGGCACCTGGTGCTGGTGGCACTGACCGCACGTCTCGGAGAGCCCGGTCTCGTTCACCGTCGAGCGGCGGTTCGTGCTCGGCAGTATCTCGTGAGCCCCGTGGCACTGCCAGCAGGCGGGCGCGTCGGGCGCGCCGCCCGCCTTGTACGCCTTGCCGTGGTACCAGTCGTCGTAGCTCGCCCACCACGC
Organism: Coriobacteriaceae bacterium; assembly: GCA_013824215.1. Taxonomy (GTDB): domain Bacteria; phylum Actinomycetota; class Coriobacteriia; order Anaerosomatales; family D1FN1-002; genus PNNM01. The sequence continues at coordinate 6,555 of PNNM01000058.1, read as the reverse complement.
GGTGTGGCACCGTCCGCACACCTCGTAGCCCTGTCGCCTCAGCGCGGCGCGGCCGCGCTTCGCGGCCTCGAGCCGCACGGTATCGGAGGTCTCCGACCAGCTCACCACGTCGCAGTACTGGATCGCGTGCGCCCCGTGGCAATCCCCGCACAACGGAATCTCGGCCGTGTCGGCGTTGGACGGCGAGGTCTCGGCGGACGCGGTGGCCGTCCCGGCCGCGGTGCGCGTCGTCGTCGCCGACCCCGTCGCCGAGACGGACCTCGTGGAGGCGGCCGATCGCGTCGCCGGCGCGCTCTGCCCGGGGGCGCCCGCTATGCTGTGTGCGCCGCGGCTCACCGCCGCGAACTGGGTGCGGTGGCAGTTCTTGCACGCGAGCTTGGCGTTGGCGCGCCAGTCCTGAGTACTCGTCCCTTTGACGTGGGGAGCGTTGTACGCGAAGTCGGTGTGGCAGCCGGTGCACATGATGGTCGAGTGCGCCGAGGCATCGAGCACCACGGGGTCGACCCACAGGCTCACGAACCCGGAACCTCGGGAACGGATGAGGTTCTGGTCCCCGTGACAGACCATGCATCCGGACTTGCCTGCTGTCGGCAACGTGAACCCCATGTCGTAGTCCTGCGCGAATGCGGACAGGGGCCCGAGGAGGAGAACCACCCCGAGCGTGACTGCTGCGACCGTTGCTGTGTGTCGGACGGCGGTCACACGACCCCTTCCGCGTGCTGCGTGTTACGTATCCGAATCGCCGAAGGCTGGCTTCACCTCGTGTCCGTGGTCGGCGTCTCCGTGCTCCCCGTGGGAGTCGTCGCCGTGGCCGGCGTGCTCCCGGTCGAGGAAGGACAGTCCGAAGAAGTTGAGGAAGGCCGGGAAGTCCTCGCTCACCGACAGGTACACATGGATCGTCGTGAACAGGATGAAGAGCCAGTTGAGGACGTAGTGCGCGATGCGCATGTACCAGCCGGCCAGGTCCACCGAGCCGACGAGCGAGCCGAGCCACCAGCCCACCAGGACGTCACGCGGGCTCCAAGTGGTGCCCGGGAAGTCGAACGTCAGCAGCGAGAAGCCGGTGAACGCCTGCAGCACGAGCATCGGCGCGAAGGCGATGTAGACCGCCTTCTGCATGATGTTGTACTTGTCCAGGTGCGGCTTCGACGGCTTGATGAACGCGTAGTACATGACCACGTTGAAGAGGTTGACGACGTCCTTCTTCGTGATCGCGAACTCCTTGTAGTCACGCTGCTTGGAATAGAACGCGTACCACAGCCGCCAAACCAGGTTCACCGTCACGATGACCATCGCGACGTAGTGCAGCCAGCGCATCGCCGTGCGTCCGCCAGCGAAGAACGGGAAGCGGATGTACATGCCGGTGAAGGCCAGGATGATCATGCACGAGACGTGCTGGAAGTGCAGGAACTTCGGCAGCAGGGGGATCGGGGGGCCTTCGTGGTGCGGCCACTCCCAACCGCCGAAGCGACGCTTGAAGCGGCCCGTCAGGATGTTGCCTCCCAGATGCACGACGAGCAGCGCGAAGAGCACCACCGCATACAGCGCGAAGAAGACCACGTCGAGCCAGACATTGAGCTGCACCAGGTCTATCGCCGACACCCCCTGTCCTTCACCCGCATCGCCCGGCCTTCCCGCCAGTCATAGCAGCGCGAGACACGCGTCGACTTCCCCGGACACGTCTGGCCGCAATGCGACCAGCCCCGCGCACCGACAAACGGCGCGAGGCGTGTCCGGGATCCCCAGGCGAGCGCTCACGATCTGTCGTCAGGATACGGGCCGACCTCGTATTCCGTCAAACGAACCGAGCACGTCAGACGTCGTGCATCACCGCGCGCGACGCCCAGTCGACCCGCCCCTCGGTGAGGATCCGCTCCGCGGCGGCCGTCTCTTCCGGAGAGACCCGCATCGCGATGCCGCAGGAGACGCCGAGCGCACGCGGCGCCGGGATGGGCACGACCGACACCCCGCCGGCCTTGAGCAGATCCTCGGCATCGAGGGCGGCGTGCGTTGTCTCGAAGCCGTAAACGACGAACTCCCGCAGCTCGCGCGGGGTCACCCGGCCGCCTCGGCGAGCGCTTGAACCGCGAGATCGACGTGCTCCGCGGTGTTCCCCCACCCGATCCCGAAGCGCAGCGCACCGGTTGCAAGCGTCCCGAGCGTCCGGTGCGCCGCGGGCGCGCAGTGCAGGCCCGCCCGTGCCGCGATCCCGTACCGCTTGTCGAGCAGGAATGCGAGCTGGTCGGCGTCCACACGCTCGTGCACCACGGATAGGACGGGCACGCGCGGCTCGCGGGGCGGCGAGCCCAGGACGCGGAACCCGGGCAGGGCGAGCACTCCCTCGTGCAGGCGCGCCACGAGTTCGCGCTCGAGTCCGTGCTGGGCGTGCCCGTGCTCCGCGACGAAGGCGGCGGCCGCCCCCGCCCCGGCGATGCCCGGCGTGTTCGGCGTCCCGGCCTCGTAGCGGTCCGGGCGCGCTGTGGGCTGCGTCGGCAGCTCGGACGCCCCGCCGCCGGTCCCGCCCTGGACGAGGTCGCGAGGCTCGCAGGCCTCGGACAGGCACAGGAGACCGACGCCCTGGGGGCCGAGCAGGCCTTTGTGGCCGGAGACCGCGTAGACATCGGCACCGAGCGCGGCGACGTCGATGTCGAGATGACCGGCGGCCTGCGCGCCGTCCACGATCATCCAGGCGCCCGAGGCGTGAGCGACATCCGCGAGGTCCCCGACCGGCTGGATCGTGCCGGTGACGTTGGAGGCGTGCTGGCAGACGACGGCGCGCGTCGGCGCTCGGCGGACCGCCGCCTCCACCTCGTCGGCGTCCATCAGGCCGGTGGAGTCCGCGTCGACCCAGACGACATCGACACCCTGAGCGGCCAGGACGTTCAGCGGCCGGACCACGGCGTTGTGCTCCATCGAGCACGCGACCACGCGATCGCCGGGGGCAAGAAGGCCCTTGAGCGCGATGTTCAGTGCCTCGGTGGCGCCGGAGACGAAGGCCAGGTCGCTCGGGTCGCGCACCCCGAGCAGCGCGGCGCAGGTCCGCCGCGCGTCGTGGATCAAACGGGCGGTGGCCAGCGCGAGCTCGTAAGCGCCCCGGCCGGGGTTGCCGCCGTAGAACTCGACCGCCTCGCGGACCGCTTGGACGACCGGCTGGGGCTTCGGCCAGGATGTGGCGCCGTGGTCGAGGTAGACGGTGCGGGCCGCGGTGGCGCGGATGTCGCGGGCGGCCTCAGTCATCCTCTTCGAGCGCCTCAGGAGGGACCGGGTGACCCCCGCCCGCCATCATCTCGACCGCGTGTTCGAGCTGGTCGGCCACCACGGCGAACGTCTCACGGACCGCCTTCTCACTGCCGGGCAGGTTGATGATGAGCGTCTTGCCGCGCATGCCCGCGACCGCCCGCGAGATCATCGCGCGCGGAGTGACCTCGAGGCTGGCGAGCCGGATGGCCTCGGCGATACCCGGGACCATGCGTTCGCAGATGGCGATCGTGGCCTCGGGGGTGATGTCGCGTGGGCCGAGCCCCGTGCCGCCGGTGGTGAGCACGACGTCGGCCTCGTCCACGTCGGCCATCTCCGTGAGTGAGGCACGCAGGCACTCCTCGTCGTCCGGGCACACGTGGTAGACCACCACGAGCCACCCACGCTCCTCGGCGAACGCGATGAGGGCCTTGCCCGAGCCGTCCTCCTCCTCGCCGTTCGCGCGAGAGTCCGACGACGTCAGCACACCGATGTGCAGCTCCGTCATGCCCCTACCCCTTCTCCTGCGCCGCCTCGCGCGCTTTGGCGGCCTCGAACTCGGCGACCGCCTCGGGCGGTGTGCGGTCGCACGTACCGTCGCCGAGCGAGACTGCCTCGACGACGTCTCCCACCTTCACCACGCCGGCCTGGCGGACGACGGCGAAGATGCCTTCGCGGGGCATCACGCAGTCGCCGGCCTGGAAGTAGATGGCGCACTTGGTGTGACAGACCTTGCCGATCTGGCTGATCTCGATGACGGTGTCGGCGCCCACCTTGAGCACGCTGCCGACCGGCAGGGCCATCAGGTCGATGCCCTCGGTGGTGATGTTCTCGGCGAAATCGCCGGCGTCGACCTCCAGGCCCTTGGCGACCATCTTGTCGATCGACTCGCGGCCGAGCAGGGAGACCTGGCGATGCCAGTCGCCGGCGTGGGCGTCGCCGGCGAAGCCGCGGTCGAGCACGAGCGTGCCGGCATCGCCGCGCGTCTTGCGCACGGTCTTCTTCTCGGACAGGTTCACCGAGAGGACCCGGCCCGGGCCGGGAAAGGCTGCTGTCGCGTCGCTCACGAATCCTCCTCGCGGGTCCAGGTGCCGGAAGCGCCGCCCTCCTTGGAGAGCAGGACCACCTCGCCGATGACCATCCCGCGGTCGACGGCCTTGCACATATCGTACAGCGTGAGCGCGGCGATGGACGCGGCGGTGAGCGCCTCCATCTCCACACCGGTCTTGGCGTCGGTCTCGCAGGTGGCGGTTATGCGGACGCCGTCGGCGTCCGGCTCCAGCTCGACGCTCGCGTGCGTGAGAGGCAGGGGGTGGCACAGCGGGATCAGGTCGCTCGTGCGCTTGGCGGCCATGATGCCCGCGAGTCGCGCCGCGGCGAACACGTCACCTTTCGGCGCGCGGCCCTCGGCGATCATCGCGAGGGTCTCGGGGCGCATCGCCACATGCGCGCCCGCGACGGCGCGCCGGTGCGTGACGGCCTTGCCTGCGACGTCCACCATGCGGGCCTCGCCGGCCTCGTTCACGTGCGAGAGCCGCGGCGTGTCGTCCTGCATGACCTCAGCCTCCGATCTGGGACATGCGCCGGAGCGTCCCGACGCGCATCTCGTGACCCTCGGGTTTGTGCTCGAGCGCCGAGCGTATCGCCGCGCGGACCTCGTCTTCGGTGCCTTGGCGCAGGACCGCGCGGACGTCGATCTCCTCGTCGGAGAACAGGCACGGGCGCAGCTTGCCGTCCGCGGTGAGGCGCAGACGGTTGCACTCGGCGCAGAAGTGATGCGACAACGGCGAGATCACGCCCAGCGTGCCGGCCGCGCCCGGGAAGCGGTAGTAGCGCGCCGGTCCCCAGCCACCGGGGGCAGCGTCCTTGGCGAGCGGTTCGAGCTCGCCGAGCCCGGCGGCGGCGCCCTCGGATGCGAGACGGGCGAGCACCTCCTCGCTCGGCACGGAGTCGGAGGCGGTCCAGCCGCCGCCCTCGCCGTGGCAGCCGGCGCCGTCCTCGGCGTCGCCCACCGGCATGTACTCGATGAAGCGCACGTGCAGAGGCCGCTCCAGCGTCATGCGGGCGAAGCCGAGCAGGTCCTGGTCGAGAGAGCGCACGACCACGACGTTCAGCTTCACGGGATGGAAGCCGGCCTCGAACGCGGCGTCGAGCCCGGCGAGCGCCTCCGCGAGGTTCCCACCGCGCGTGATGCGCTCGTAGGTCCCGGGGTCGAGCGAGTCGAGCGAGATGTTGATGCGCGTGAGACCCGCCTCGGCGAGAGGTGCGGCGAAACGCGGCAGGAGCGTGCCGTTGGTGGTGAGCGCCACCGCTTCCAGGCCGGTGATCGCCATGAGGCGGCGCACGTGGTCGACCACGCCGTGGCGTACGAGCGGCTCGCCGCCCGTGAGGCGGATCTTGCCGATGCCGGCCTCCACGGCGAGTGCGGCGAAGCGCTCGATCTCCTCGAAGGTCAGTATCTCGTCGTGCGGCTTCCACTCCACGCCCTCGTCGGGCATGCAGTAGACGCAGCGCAGGTTGCAGCGGTCCGTGAGCGAGATGCGCAGGTAGTCGATGCGGCGGCCACGGGAGTCGACTGCCACGTCTATTCGCCCTCGTCCAGGTAGCGGTCCACGACGAACGAGGCGATCTCGTCGTGCTCGTCGAGACCGAAGCGCGGCACGCCCTCGCAGGCCAGCTCCGCGTTGTCGGTCACCAAGGCGACCAGCTCGACGGGCTCGGAGACGAGCGCGTCGGAGCGGGCCATGCGCGAGACCTCGATGCGCTCGGTCGCGAGCGACTTGAAGCCCTCGGCGACGAGGATGTCGGCGAAGGGGGCGGCCTCTGCGGCGAGCTCGTCGAGCGTGCGCTCTCGCTGAAGCGTGCGCACCGTCTGCAGCGCATGCGAGGACGAGACCATCGCGACGGCCGCGCCGGCGCGGCGGTGGCGCCAGGAGTCCTTTCCGGGCACGTCGAGGTCGTCGTCGTGGGTGTGGCGCTTTACGCATGCGACGCGCACGCCGCGGGCGACGAGCGCGCGGATCACGCCCTCGACCACGGTCGTCTTGCCCGAGTCGGACTTGCCGACGAAGGCGACGACAGGTATGGCGGTCGGCTCGGACATGGGTCCCGGGCGGCGGCTAGAAGCAGCCGAGGTCGCAGTTGTGGACGCGCACGCCGATCTCGTCGGCGGCCGCACCCGCGACCTTGTACGGCACGTCCATGTCCTCGGCGAGTTTGCGCAGCACGGGGCAGGTCATCTTCCCGTCGACCGCCTTGCCGCGCACCGCTTCGCGCAGCTCGTCGGTGACAGCGGCGGCCCAACGGGGATCGACTACC
>PNNM01000057.1 GCA_013824215.1 Coriobacteriaceae bacterium | reverse complement strand
GCGCGCCGTGGAGGGCGGGAGGACGTCGGCGAGCCCGGCCTTGGCCTCCAGGATGATGCGCTCCGCGTGATCCGAGGCGAACGCGACCGAGTCGGCCTCGGCCATGATGTCCACCGCCTCCTGCAGCAACGCGGGGTCGTCGGGGCGCATCGACAGTATATCGAGCAGACGAGCAGCGCGCGCCGAGTGGCGCAGAGCGTGGACGGCCACGAGCGTGCGCTTGCCCTCGGTCAGATCGCTGCGGAAGTCCTTGGTCTTGGCCTCCTTGCCGCCCACCAGGTTCAGCACGTCGTCCTGGATCTGGAACGCCAGCCCGGCCGCCATGCCGAAGGCGCGCAGCTCCTCGATCTGTCGCTCGCTGCCGCCGCCGATGATCGCGCCGACGGCCAGCGGCACGCCGCCGGAGTAGAACGCCGTCTTGTGGTTCGCCATGACGAGGTAGTCCTCGACGGTGAGGTCGAAGCGGTCGTCTCGCGCCCAGCCGATGTCGAGCGCCTGGCCCTCGATGGTGCGCGTCGTCATCGCCACGAGCTCGGCGAGGACGCGCAGCTTCGTGGCGTCGTCGAGGCCCTCGTCGTCGACCACGGTCCCGCAGACCAGCGCGAGCGCCAGGTCGCCCGCGTTGATGGCCAGGCCGAGGCCTTCGGTCACATGCATGCACGGCTCGCCTCGGCGGGTGAGCGAGGAGTCCTCGATGTCGTCGTGGATGAGCGCGGCGGTGTGGAAGTGCTCGATGGCCGCGGCCGAGGGCCATGCCTTGGCGGCGTCGCCGCCGACCGCCTCGCAGGCGAGCAGGCAGATGAGCGGGCGGTGCCGCTTGCCGGCGTTGGCCGTGTACTCCCGGACCGGCTCGTAGAGGTAGCGTCCCATGTCGGCGTGCGTACCGTTGCCGAAGAAGCCGGCCAGATAGCGGTCGAACTTCTCGGCGCTGCGGCTCAGGTACAGCTCGAATCCGGTCATCGCTCTCCGAAGGCTCGCGCTCGCGCGCGGTCGGGCTCGCCGGTCATGCTATCCGCACGATTCGACGCGGGCAAGGACAGGCCTGCTCTCTACAGCAGGGTCCAGGCCCACCACGTACCGAGTCCGTAGATGCCGAGGAACGCGATGTGCTTGCCGATGAGCGCGGGCCGCTTGGCGGGCAGCTCCTCGGCGGGCGTGGCGCTGCGCCAGTAGAACAGTCGCACCGCGCCGGTGAGCGCGATGATAGCTAGCGCGGCGAGCAGGATCCACCAGAACACCCACTGGATGCCGAAGAGCACGGAAGCGACCGCCTCGTCCGGCGGGGTGTCCGGCAAGCTGCGCTCGAGCAGCCACAGGACCAGCACGCAGCTGCCCCACAGGCCGGAGCTGAAGTCATGGAGCCAGTTGTTCACGAGCCTCACCCAAGGGCTATCGAGCATCTTCGCGGAACCCTTTCTCGAGGTAGACGCCGTCGGCGGTGAACCGGCGGCCGTAGGAGAGCATGACGGCGGTCACGGCGCCGATCGCCGTGGCGGCCGAGACCATGAGCATGACGACGATCTGGTACTTGGTGGCTTCCAGCGGGTCCGCGCCGGCGAGTATCTGCCCGGTCATCATTCCCGGGATGAAGACGATGCCGGCGGCCGACATCGCAGCGATCGTCGGGATGAGTCCGGCCCGCAGCGCCGCGCGCACCGACGGCGCCGCCGCCTCCCACCGGGTAGCTCCGAGGGCGGTGAGCGCCAGCATCTCCTCGGCGCGCGCGTCGAGATCGGCGAACGTGCGCTCGATCGCCAGCGCGATGCCGGTCATGGAGTTGCCGAGCACCATGCCGCCGATGGGGATGACGTAGCGTGCGTCGTACCAGGGCTGGACGCGGACGACGAGCCCGGTGACGGCGAACGTGACAGTGAAACCGGTGAGCGCGACGGCGAATGCGGACGTGCCGAACAGCCCCTTCGGCGCGTCGGGCGCCCGCTTCAGGATGACGCGCGCGGCGGCGGCCACCATGAGCGCGAGCAGGCCGACAACGAGCCACCACGCGTTGACGTCGAACACCCATCGCAGGACGAACCCGAGCGCGAGCAGCTGCGCGTAGGTTCGCGCGGCCGCGATCGCGAGGTCCTTCTCGAGACGCAGACCGAGCCGGAGCGACAGCGCGCCGGTCGCGAGGATGAAGCCGGTCGCGAGCGCAAGTTCGAGCCAGCCGATCGGGACGACGCCCGCGGCGGCGTTCACGCCCCCACCTCCGCGAGGCGCCCGCCCTCGAGGCGGAAGCGGCGCGAGGCAAGGTCGTCGGAGGGCTGGTGGCGCACGCGCACGACACCGCCGCCGTCCTCGGCGAACGCCCGCGTCATCCCGCGGACCTGCTCCGCCGAGGCCGGATCCAGACTCGCGTCCGGCTCGTCGAGCAGCAACACGCGCGGGCGGGCGAGCAGCACGCGCAGGAGTGCCACGCGCGCAGCCTGGCCGACGGAGAGACGGGAGGCGTCGCGGTCGAGGTCGACGTCGAGACCGACGTTGTCGAGCGCGGGCCGCAGGACGGAGTCGGCGGGGGTGTCACCGGGCGCGCGGACCATCAGGCGCCACGGCAGGAGCAGGTTGTCGCGCACGGTGCCGCCCACGATCGCGGCGCGCTGGGGCAGGAGCGTGACCCGCGTGCGCCAGACGTGAGGCTCGACCGACTCGGCGGGCTCGCCGGCCAGCGTCAGCGTCCCCGTCGCGCCCGGGAGCAGCCTCGCGAGCGCCCGGAGCAGTGTGGTCTTGCCCGAGCCCGAAGGACCGACGACATCGACGATCTCACGGACAGCGAGTCCCAGGTCGACCCCGTCGAGCACGCGACAGGGACCGGCGTCGCCGGGCAGGGTGACGGTGATGCCTCGGGCATCGAACAGCAAGGGGCAGCCTCCGCGAACGGGGTCGCCCCATGCTAGCGCACGTGTGGTGCGGGTCCTACCTCACGTAGAAGTACCGGTAGCCGCTGTACTTCGGCAGGTAACCGGTGTGTGTGTGGACCGCGCGGACCTTCCACTTGCCGCGCAGCTTCAGGACCGCACCGGTCTTGATGCTCTTCGTGTAGGTCGAGTAGTTGTAGTTCTTCGCGTACCAGGTCGCGCGGCGCACCCACTTGTACGTGCCGTTGCTCTGGCGCTCGTAGCGGTACCCCTCGAGCTTCACCGAGTACAGGCCCGCCTTGTGACGTGGCTTCAGGAAGCCGTACATCGTGAAGGTGCGTCCGTAGTAGACGGTGGAGGGCGCCACCGGGGTGTAGAGCGTGTGGCCCGGAAGCGCAGGCGTCACGGGCACCACGACGGGCGGAGGCTCGTACACGGGCGGGGGCGGCGGGGGCGGTGAGCTCACGGTCACGGTCACCGTGGCCGAGCGCGACGTGACGTACGTCCCGGGCAGCACCGCACACTCGGCGGTCACGGAGGCCGCCGCGGACTGGGAGGCCGACAGCGCCACGCTGCGCGTGACGACCCAGGTGCCGCCTGCCGGGATCGAGGACGTGGAGCCGAGCGAGCCCAGGGCCTCGTCGGAGAGGGTGACGCCGGCGAGGGCCGTGTCGCCGCTGTTGGTGACGGTGAAGGTGTAGGTCACCTGCTCGTTGGTGTAGATCGAGGTGCGGTCGACCGCTTTGGTGACCGAGACCGCCGGAGCCGGGACATCGACGAAGACCGCATCGGTGGCGGACACGGCGCCGTAGAACGGGGTCCCGGAGGTCCCGTACGACGCGGTCACCGTCGCGATGTTGGTGGTGTCCTGCGTCAGCGCCTGGGAGTCGTTGAAGACGCTGAAGGCTCCGGGCGCCAGCATCGCGAACGAGCCGATCGGCCCGAGCTTGTCGTCGACGACCGTGCCGCCGTACAGCGTCTCATCCCCCGTGTTGGTGATGACGTAGGCGTAGTCGACGGTCGTCCCGGACGCGACCAGTGTCGCATCGGCCGTCTTGGACAGTGTGAGCGCGGGTCTGCGCACGACGACCGTGGCGCTGGCTTGGGCCGAGACCGGCCCGCCCAGCGCGCTGTCGGTGGCCGTCACCGCCACGATGTTCTTGGTGGTGGTGGAAAGGACGGAAGTCGCGCTCGTCGTGCGCGAGGCGCCAGGGGCCAGCGTCCAGCCCGCGGGCACGACGCCGATCTTGTCGTCGACGAGCCTGACGCCTGTGAGCGTCGTGTCGCCGCTGTTGGTGGCGGTGTAGGTGTAGCGCACCGTCTGGCCGGCCGCGGCGCGCGAGGTGTCGGCGGACTTGGCGACCGAGACGCCGGGCGCCACGACGTCGACGAAGACGCTCGCGCTGTCGCCCGCCGGCACCCCTTCGAACGCGCCGGAGGCGGTCGCGTTGTGGGTCACGTCGGACGAGACCGGCTCGGTGCGCGTGGCGGTGGCGGACTGCCCGACGTTCAGCGTGCGCGACGTGATGATGCTGCCGAGCACGTTGTCGGAGACGGTGACGCCCGAGAGCGCGTAGTCGCCGGTGTTGGTCACGGTGTAGGTGTAGAGCACATCGGTGTCGGCGAGCACGACCGCGTGGTCGGCGACCAGTTGCACGTCCAGCGCGGCGGCCACGACGTTGACGGAAGCCGCATCCACCGCCGAGACCGTGCCGTAGAACGGGGTCCCGGACGTCCCGTAGGACGCGGTCACCGTCGCGATGTTGGTGGTGTCCTGGTTGAGCGCCTGGGAGTCGTTGAAGACGCTCGAGGCTCCGGGCGCCAGCATCGCGAACGAACCGATCGGCCCGAGCTTGTCGTCGACGACCGTACCGCCGTGCAGCGTCACGTCGCCGGTGTTCCTGACCTGGTAGGTGTAGTTGACCGTAGTCCCGGTCGCGACGTCGGCGGCATCAGCGGTCTTCGTGATGTCGATCGACGGATGCCGCACAGCGACGGTCGCCCCCGCATTCGCGGTCAGCAGCGACCCGAGAACGACGTCCGTGCCGGTCGCAGTAGCCACCCCGCTGCGGGTCTCGGTGGGCACCGTCGAGCGCGTCGCCGTGAACGAAGCACCAGCCCCGAGCGAGACCCCGCTGAAGACCGCGCCCAGCCGGTCGTCGACCACGGAGACGGACGCGAGCGACACGTTGCCGGTGTTGTTCACGGTGTACGTGCAGTTGATAGCGGTACCGGCCGCCACCTCGGTGGCCGAGACGCTCTTGGCGAAGGTCAGCCCGGCGTTGACACCGAACTGCCCGGAACCCGACGCGCTCGGGTTGCCGGCGGCATCGCGCACGGCGCCGGAGGCGGCACTTAGCGTGTAGGTCACTCCGGATGAAAGTTGCGAGGTCGTCACGACGACCTGCGTGGGTGCGGTGGTCACGACAGACGCCCCCGAGACCGTGCCGCCCGAGTCGAGCGTGAACTTCGCGGAGCTTGCGGAGCCGGTCGCGAGGGCCTCGCTGAAGGTCGCACGGAGGTGCGTGCCATCGATCGGTTGCACGCTCAACAGCGTCGGGATCACGTTGTCGACGCGTACGCCGGTGGTCCCCGCGGCCGTGGCCTCGTTGCCCGCGGCGTCGATCGCGCGCCAATCGATGGAGTGTGTGTACTCACCGCTCTGGCCGGGGAGGAGCGACCACGCATACGCCCAGTGGTCCCAGCCGTCCACGGTCTGCGCCTGCAGCCAGGTCTCGCCGCTCACCCACGCCGTGCCGTTCCAGTACTCGCCGGTGTTGCGGCGGATGCGGACATCCACGTCGGCCACGCCCACGCCGCGTCCGTCAGTGGCCGTCCCGTTGATCGAGGCCGACGCACCCGTGGCGACGCCGCTGCTCGGAGGCGACACGATCGCTACGCTCGGCGGAGCCGCACCGGTCGACCCGGTCCACGTCCCGCCGCCGTCGGCGGTGCGCAGGATGGTCTCGTTCTCGCCAACCGCGATCGCGGTCATGGTGTCGATCGCGGTCACATCGTAGAGCGGCGGGATGCCGCTGGCGACCTGTTCGCTCGGTCCGCCCTCGGAGAGGCGCCATATGATGCCGAGGTCCTGGGCGGCGCCCCACGAGCCGACCGCCCAGCCGACCTGCGTCGTGGCCATCGAGATCCCGGCGAACCGCCGGGTCTCCGAGATGGTGCCCGCGCTGACCTGCGTCCAGTTCGCCCCGCTGTCCGTGGACTTCCTGATGATCTTCTTCGGACCGGCGATGTACACCGTGCCGGAGTCCGGGGCGGAGACCGCAGCCATCGCGTACAGGCTCCACGGCGACGTGGTGCCCGCGTACATCGTCGTCCAGGTCGAGCCGCCGTCGCTCGTCTTGTAGACCAGCGACCGCGCCGTCGGCGAGTACTCGTGCCCCACCGCGTACGCGACCGACCCGTCAACGCCGTCGACGCCGTTCATCACGGCGTTCGTCGCGGGCGGCTCCTCCTCTGGAGTGGGAGGTGGATACAACGGGCCCTCGAACCCCTTGGACCACGTGAGCCCGCCGTCGTTGGTGTTGAAGATGGAGGCGCACGTGCCTTGGAAGTTGGCGCTCCCGACAGCCCACCCGTGGGTTGCGTCGCCCATCGAGACGCCGAGGACTTGCGCCCCGCTCGGCGAACCGACCGGAAGCGCGTACGACGCCCAGTTTCCGCCGAAGTCGGGACTGCGCAGCACAGTGCCGCCGTACCAGTTCGGGACCAGCGCGAGCGTACCGCCCGGGGCGAGAGCGCCAGCGAGGTACGCGGCGCCTGGCTGGACGCGGACCGCGTGCCACGTCACCCCTCCGTCGGACGAGACGCTCACGAAACCGGTCTGGTTGCCGTAGACGCCGGAGATCAGCCCATGCGTGGAATCGGAGAAGGAGACGGCCTGGACGCTCGCCGCGAACGCCTCTATGGGTGTCGAAGCGGCGAACAGCAATACGGCGGTAGCGAGCGAGAGAGCCCTGCGCCTCAGTGACATATCCAGCCCTGCCCTGTCTGTCGTTCCCTCGCGCGCAGTGATCTGCCGATGCGCGGCCGATGCTACGCGCCCGTCTGCAGCGACGGCCATGCCAGACCTGTTTCTCCACACAATCGCCACCGCCTCCCTCACCTCGTCCGAAGGCACGACATGACCTCCTTGATGCGCGAAGGCCCCGCAAGACGGGGCCCTCGGCGGCTCTTCGAG
>PNNM01000056.1 GCA_013824215.1 Coriobacteriaceae bacterium | reverse complement strand
CTGCCCTGCCGCGCGAACGTGAGCACGTTGCCGATCAGGCGCGACAGACGGCGGCTCTCGTCCACGATGACCTGCACGTGGGCTCGCGACGTCTCGTCCCCGTCCTCCAGGGCCTCGTCGAGAAGCTCGGCGTACATGCGGATGTTCGTCAGGGGCGTCTTCAGCTCGTGCGAGACATCGCCCACGAACTCCTGTTGAGCGGCGTGCGCGGCCGCGACGCGCGCGGACATCCGGTTGAACGAGCGCGCCAGCGACGCGACCTCGCCGTCCCCCTCGACCAGGACGGTCCGGCCCCACTCGCCTTCGGCCACGGCCTCGGCAGCGTCGCGCAGGCGCACGACCGGACCGGTCAGCCGACGCGCGAGCCAGCCTCCCGCGAGCCACGCGGCGATGACGGCTATCGCGGCGCTCAGCGCCGTCAGGCCGAGAACGCCCGCGCTCGCGCTCCGGATGTCGCGGATCGGCCTTACCGTGATCAGATGCCTGCCGTCAGCGAGCCGGATCAGAACTTAGACCGCCTGGCCCGACCTCGGCAGGGCCCGGACTCCGCGACCGACACCGTCGGCGTCCAAGGTGCCGAGCCGCTCGAGCGGGTAGCTGTCGGGCGGGGCCTCCGCGGTCGAGTAGAGCACCGTTCCGCGAGCGTCGGTGACGGCGACCGTCGCTCCGATGAGGCGTGCCTCCACACGGAAGAGACGCTCGCGGAGCCCTCCGACCGCGAGATCGGGGTTCTCGTCGAGTCCGGCGGCGAGCGCGCGCGCCTGGCGCTCGAGCTCGTCACCGCGCACGTCGACGTTCCAGGCCGCGAACGCGCCCAGGAACACCACCGCGGCCGCGAGCACCGAGACCGCCGCCACCGCCGTCATCGACAGGCGCGCTCGCGCCGCCAGCGGCCGCCCTGCCACCCTACCCGCCGTCCTTGCGGATGCGGTAGCCGACGCCGCGGACCGTCTCGATGAACCGCGGTGCGGACGCGTCGTCCCCGAGCTTCTCGCGCAGGTGCCGGATGTGCACGTCGATCCCACGGGCCTCGACGTAGTCCGAGAAGCCCCAAGCACGCTCGAGCAGGCGCTCCCTGGGGAAGACGACGCCCGGCTCCGCGAGCATCGTGGCGAGCAGGTCGAACTCCTTGGCGGTGAGCGTCACGCCGACCCCGTCGACGGTGACCTCCCGCGTGTCCGGTTCGAGCCCGAGCCCGCCGAGCACGAGGGTGGCGTCCCGGACCGAAGCGGCGGCCGGCGCCGTCCGGCGCATGACGGCGCGCACGCGCGCGACGAGTTCGGCGGGGCTGAACGGCTTGGTGACGTAGTCGTCGGCTCCCGCTTCGAGCAGAGCGACCTTGTCCTTGTCCGAGTCACGCGCGGTGAGCATGACGATCGGGACCCGCGAGGAGGCCCTCAGCAGGCGGCAGAGCTCCAGTCCGCCGATGCCGGGGAGCATGATGTCGAGCACGACCAGGTCCGGCGATAGCGAGCGGGCGAGGCGCAGCCCCTCCTCGCCCGTGGCGGCCTGCTCGACCGAGAACCCCGCCGCGGTAAGGTACACCCCGACGAGCTCGCGGATGTTGGCCTCGTCGTCGACGACGAGCACGGTAGGCATGTCAGACCCCCCGCCCCGGCCGGTCACGCGGTCAGTGTAGCACCGCCTGCCTGCGGAGATGCCGCGCGCCGCGACATTCATGACTTCTTCACTCGGGATTCTCGTCTTCGGCACGCGGCGTGCTCATCATCTCTTGGAGAGGCGGCTTGGAAGAAGAAGCCGCGAACACCTTGGAGGTCGATCGACATGATGAACGGATACGGTATCGGCGGGTTCGGCGGTCTGGGACTGCTCGGACCGCTGGGAGGGATGGCGACGATGGGACTCGGACTGCTTCTCGTGGTCGGACTGGTCGTGTGGCTCGTCTACTCGCTCACGCGTGAGACCAACACCGGACCGGCGGTGACGGCCGCGCCCGGGACATACGCCCCGACCCAGACGTCGGCCCCGGCCCCCCATGACCCGGCACGCGAGATCGTCCGCGAGCGCTACGCGCGCGGCGAGATCGATGAAGTGGAGTACAACCGGCTGATCGCCGGCCTTTCCTGACGCGAGCGGTGGCTGGCCCGCTACTCCGTGACCGTCGGGAAAGGGGTCGCGCGGTGGGCCAGCGCTCCCTCTATCCCGAAGACGAGCAGCGCCGTCCACACCATGCCGAAGCCGGCGAGCCGCTGGAGGGTCAGCGGCTCCCGGTAGAGCAGCACGCCGAGCAGGAACTGCAGCGTGGGCGCGATGTACTGCAGGACGCCCACGAGCACCAGCGGGATGCGCTTGCTCGCCGAGGCGAACAGCAGCAGCGGCATCGTCGTCACCACGCCCGTCCCCACGAGGAGCAGGTCCGTGCGCCCGCCGGAGACGAGGAACGCACCCCGGCCGGCGACCGCCTCGAACAGCAGGAAGGCCGCCGCGGGCGCGAAGAGCAGACCGGTCTCGAGGGCCAGGCCCTGCGCCGAGCCGAGCGGCGCCAGCTTCTTGACCAGACCGTAGGGCGAGAACGTCCCCGCGAGTGTCAGCGCGATCCACGGCAGGGATCCGTAAGTGACGGTCAGGTAGATGACCCCCGTCGCCGCGAGACCGAGCGCGACCCACTGGAACTGGCGCAGACGCTCGCGCAGGAACACCACACCGAGAAGGACGCTGATGAGCGGATTGATGAAGTAGCCGAGCGACGTCTCGACCACGAACCCGGCGTTGACCGCCCAGACGTACGTCAGCCAGTTGACGCCGAGGAGCAGGGCCGCCGCTCCGTAGATCGCAACGACGCGCGGCGCGAACGGCCCCGGCGCGGAAGTCTTCCCACTGCCGGGTGAGCAGGAGGATACCGGCGAGCGGCACCGCGGACCAGATGATCCGGTGGCTGATGAGCTGCGCGGCCGAGACCGGATGCAGCGCCTTCCAGTAGACCGGCAGCAGGCCCCAGACGGCGTATGCCCCCGCGGCGTACCAGACGCCTCGCTTCACGTGCGGTCCTCCGCGGCATGTCGACGACCCTCGAGCGACCGAGCCGATTCGATATCACGCAACCGCGGCATGATACCGTTAACGACTCACGTCGCGGTCTTCTCGAGCAGCTCCCGGCAGAGAGCCGCACACGACGCGGTGATGATGCCGGCGGGCTCAGGTGCCGCAGCCTCCGCCGCGAGCCGGCTGCCCGGCGAACCCGCGCTGCCGAACAACTCCGGCAGAAGGCCCAGTGCCTCTCGGGTGACCGCTCCAGCGACCTCGTCATCGGCGAGCCGCAGGAAGCCATCGGCCAGCTCAGCGCTCGGGATCGCTTGGAGCAGCCGGAGGACGTCCAACGCGTCCTTGGGCTTGACCCGATCGGGTCGTCCTCTCTCCAGAGCACCGGCCGCCACTCGCTCGGACAGCTTGATCGCCTTCGAGATCAGCAGTGCGGTGGCACCCGCGACCCGGATAGGGAAGCTGCGTCCGTCGCTCTCCTCCAGCGCTCCGATGCTTGTCTTGCTGTTGTCCACCAGCGCTGCCTCGAGCCCGTGTACCTTGAGCATCGAGCCCCTTTCGTGCGGCGGCACCCGGGCGGCCCGCCGCCCTCCACCTCCCAGCGCCTCGGGCACCAGAAGATCGACGGTGACCTTCGCTGGTACCCCGCCGATCTCACGCAACGATGCCCACACGCCGACCAGCGGCTCGCCGTCGCGCTGGTCGAGGAAGAATCCCGCTTCGCGCATGGTCGAGCCGATCTCGGGGTCTCCGGTGAGGCGCCGCGTGTCGACTGCGAGGTCACCATCGGTCGTGAACTCGGCGACCGCGAAGTGCGCGGCACCTGTGTGCAGGTACACCGCCTGTGCCCCGACGAGCACGAGCGCGTCGCGATGGCCGTCGAGCGCTGCGAGCGCGTCAAGGAGCGTCGTCCGCGCAACGATGTACTCCTCGCTATGCACGCCACGCCTCCTCGTTCGCCCGCATCCACTCGATCAGCGCTTCGGCCTCTTCTGTTCCGCGACCGGGAGAAGTCAGCAGGTCGGCGACGGCCTGAGACGGGGCGACGTAGGTCAGCCCTTCGTCGAGGACCGTGCGCTGGAACACCACGTCGTCGAACGGCTCCGCCAGGACGACGTTGGCCCCGGCATCTGCGGGTAGCAGACCGAGCCGCTCTGTCGCCTGATCCAATCGTTCGACGTAGAGAACGCCAAGGCGAGCGGGCGCGACCGGGGCTCGCCGCGCGGCGGCGAGCGAGCCCGATATCGCGTACCTCATGCCGCCGGACGAGGAGCCTGACCGCAGCAGATCGAGAAGCGCTGGCAAGCCCCGGGGCTGCAGGCACGAGAGTGTGCCGTTCGACGTCATGAACGCGTAGTCCTTGGCCCACGCACGGAGAAGGCCCGGCCAGTCGGTGCGCTGAACCGGACCGCGCGGCTCGCGAGTGATGAGGTCCTCGCGCTCGAGCATGGTGAGGAGCCGGGACACATAACCGGGATCCACCTGGGAGATTCGCGCGATCTCGCGCGTGCCGAGAGGAGCGCGGAAGTCCACGAGGGTTCGCACCAGCCGTCCCGCCTTCGCGCCCTTGAGGGAACGCGCCGGGCGCTGTGCGGGCTCGGGATCCTTGTCAGCGCCGACGCGCTCGATCGCCACAGCAGGCGCGTCGAGGCGCAAGTACATATTGCCGGTAAGGTCGATGTAGCCCGCCCCGAGGGAGCGCAACTTGTCACGCGTCCGTTCACCCAGGTAGCGGGCCACGATGACGGGTGTGGCCTCGGCGTTCTGCCAGCTTCGCATCTCGTCTCGAGATACGAGAGGCTCGACCTCGATGGGGTCGAGTCGGCCTCGCACTTCTATCGCGAGGATCGATCCTTTGCCGCTCGGCCCCGCAAGCCGCACGACTGTGTCGGGTCCGGACGCCTGTACGCGCTCCACGACGACCTCGACGCTCCATGACGCAGGCAGTCGAGAACGAAGCTCCTGCAGAGCCCGAGCCAGCATGGTGTTGTCTGAAACCGTCCTGTTGCGCATCACGCGCAACACCATACCTCCGGACAACACCCGTGACAAGTGACCGCTCACGCCGGTCGGCCGACTTGCCGCCGCCGACACGGAGGTCCTCGATCCGCTGGACCGGAGAAGCGAGGAGTATCCTGTTCGCGGGGACACCGGAGGCCGACTCCTGTCGGCGTCCCGTCGGGGGAGGGTGATCAGCATGGTGGTTGTCATCGTCGTGTTCGAGGTGGTCGTTGTCGCCACCATCGTCCTGCTCGCGTGGCTGCTCGGGAAGGGCAGCCCGCACCGCGCGCGGACCACATCGCTGGGAGTCGCCCTCGCTGCAGCGGCCTTCGTGGCGACCGGTGTTCTCGGCATCGCCTCGATCAACTACCGGTGGCCCGTCGGGTGGATCGCGGCGGTCGTCGTCGCCGTGGTGGTACTCGTGGGCCTGTTCGTCCTCCTCGGCAGAGACATCGGATGGACGGCGGCCCGTGTGCTGGGACTCGTCGGGCTCCTGGCGCTCGGCAGCCTGGCGTTCGGCACCATCATGACGGGCGGGGTGGGAGCGAGCCGGCTCCAGCAGCTCTACGCCACGCGCGCGAGCCAGATCGCCGAGGCGAACGGCTTCGTCGCGCTGATGCCGCGTGACGTGCAGCTGCCCACCGACATGCTGCCGGTCGAGGCCCTGCCGGACGGTGGTCTCATGTTGAGCTACAACGGGTTCGAGATGCAGGAACGCAAGGAGCTCGCGACGATCACCGAGGGAGACCTGCGCCAGATCGTCGCGCCGGGCGCCACGCCCATCCGCGACGTGGTGGTCCCCGGAGACGCCCGCGTCACGACCCTCACGGTGAACGGTCTGCCAGCCGTGGCGGTGGAGTTCGACTACGCGCCAGGTGGGTCCGTCATGAAAGAGGGGCCGAAGGCCACGAAGACGACCATGCTGGTCACCGTCCTCGATGGCGTGGAGGTGCGGTTCTGGTCGGTCGGCGGCGAGAGGCTCGTCGACAGCGGGTGGGAGCCATTCGGAGCGTTGTCACCCGCCGAGCTCGCCGGTCTGGCGGAGTCGATGGAGCCGGTGGAGTAGCGTGTCCTCGAGGCATCCTACTCCACGATCAACGTGCCGTCCGTGTACCCCTCTGCGTCCACGATGCCGTAGGTTCCCGCCTTCGGATCCTGGATCGTGACGGTCGCTCCGCCCTTGGTAAGATCCTGTTCGACACCGAGTTCAGCGATGCTGATCGAGGCGAGATGCCCTGTCCCTTGCCCGAAGACGATCCTCAAGGGAACGCCGGCCTTGGCACGGATGGACGCCGGATCGAGCTTCTCTCCCACCTGGACCGATAGCTCCTGGCTCTTCCCATCGGAGGAGAGCGTAGCTGGGACGGCGTCGGCAGTCGTAGCCTTCACGTAGCCTGCTGTGATCAGCAACTGACGGATATCCGATTCCTCGATCAGCGCATCGTCGTAGCGCACCTCCAGCTCGAGCGTCTTCACGTTGAATGAAGCAGACGCTACAGCCGGGTTCTTGACCGAGTCGAAGACGTGATCGGCCTCGTGCGCGGCATCCGCGCCCTGCTGCAGGGTGATGTCGAAGGAGGAGGCCGCCTTCGCCTCCACGCTGGCGAGTGTCTTGGTCACCACATCGCCCGACTGCTCTCTTCTCCCAGGCAGGTCCGAGGTCACCAAGTAGATCGCCAACGGGACGAGCACGACGGCAACGACGACCCAGATCACATGCCGTGGCTTGAGTCGCATCGCTCTCCCTTCCTGAGTTCGCCCGGAGCGGGGTTCCAGAACAGCCGTCGAACCCTACCGGAGCTCGACGACGTGATCGGTTCCGTGCATCCGGTCTTCGCACACCGCCGAATGCCCGGGACCACTCGCCCGAACAACGTGAGCCTACGGGCGGACGACCTCGGGCGCAAGAGAGCCGGATCGTCGCACGGTCTCGGCGTATGTGCGCACGCGCTGTTGGTTTCAATCCCCGGCCGGTCGCGCTACGTGCAGGCGCGGTACGCGGCTTCAATCCCCGGCCGGTCACGTGACCGGCCGCTGCCCGAGAGACGAGCAGGTAGACCAGGATCAGCAGGTTTCAAT
>PNNM01000055.1 GCA_013824215.1 Coriobacteriaceae bacterium | reverse complement strand
CTCCACGTTGCCGCGCCCGGTGGAATACACTCGACCCAGGGAGACGAGGGGACGGGGCCATGCTCTACGTGTTCATGTACCTGTTCGGAGCCGCGGTGGGGATCCTGCTCGCCCTGGCGGCCGCGCTCGCCCCCGGCCGCATGCTCCCCGCGCGCTGGACCTTCGTGGTCACGGCCGCGCTCATGGCGCTCGTCTCGTTCGGCTGCTACCTGCGCTTCTCGGCGCTCACCGGGATCGGGCTCGGCACGGCCAACGGCGAGGTCCTGGCGTGGGTCGGCTTCTGGATCTACCAGCCCGCGAACGCCTTCATGACGCCGGCGATGTTGATCTTCGCCTACACCTACACCCGGCGGCGTCTGCCGCACCCTGCGGTGATCGCGTCACTCGCCGCGGTCGGGCTCTTGAGGCTGGGGCTGCACGCAACGAACCCGACGTCGCACCTCCTGTCCGCCGGCATGTCGGTCCACCCCACCATAGCCGGCCATGTCACCCCGCTCGGCTGGGCAGAACTCGCCGTCGGCTACGCGATCGCCCTCGCGGCGATCTACGTGCTGTGCAGCGCCGCGTGGAACGGCCGCACGTCCGGCGGACGGCGTCAGGCAGTCGTCTTCGGGCTGGCCGCGGCGGTGCCGCTCCTCGGCGGGCTGTTCTCGGACGTCGCCAACCCCCGGGTCGGCTTCTCCCCGGACCTCGGCATCGGCCTGTTGTGGGTCCTCGGGGTCGCCTTCGCCGTCGAACTGTTCCGCTACGGCTTCATCGATGTCCTGCCCTCGGCGCTGGCCAGCGTGGTGGACGACATATCCGAGGCCGTGCTCGTCTTGAACGCGGATAGGCGGGTGGCCGAAGCGAACCACCACGCGCGCGAGCTGTTCCCCGATGCGGCGCCGGGGGTCCCCGCCGGCGAACTGCTCGAGGATCTCGGCGGGACGTGGCTGCTCTCGCGAGACTCCGCCGACTTCGAGGCGCGCGTCGAGGGCCGCAGCCTCCTCGTGCAGATGTCGCGCCTGCCCCGGCAGGCGGCACCGCCGCGCGGCTGGGTCGTGCTCGTCGCCGACATCACCGCCCGGAAGCGCGTCGAGCACGAACTCGCGGCCCTGAACGCCCAGCTCGAGAAGCGTCTCGCGGAGCTGCAGGAGGCCCGTGCGCTCTCGGAGATACGCCGAAACGAGCTCGAGGTCGCCAACGTCCGGCTCGTGGAGCTGCAGGACACCAAGGACCGCTTCCTCGCGAACGTCAGCCACGAGCTGCGCACGCCGCTGAACTCGGTCATCGGGTTCTCGGGGGTCATGCTCAGCGGCGCGGCAGGCGATCTGACCGAGGAGCAGGAACGCCAGCTCGGGATGATCAAACGCTCCGGCGAGCACCTGCTCTCGCTCATCAACGACATCCTCGACCTCGCCCGCATCGAGGCCGGTCGCCTGCGCCTCGAATCCGCCGAGATGGACCTGGCCGAGGTCGCCGCCGACGCGGTGCAGCGTCTGCGGCCTCAGGCTGACGAGAAGGGGCTCGCACTGCGCACCGACGGCGACGCCCCGGTCATGGTGTCGGCCGACGTGACGCGCGTAAGGCAGATCGCGCTGAACCTCGTGGGCAACGCGGTGAAGTTCACCGAGGCCGGCTCCATCGCCGTGCGCGCCCGCAGCGTCGATGGGCACGGCGTCCTCGAGGTCGTCGACACCGGCCCCGGGATCCCGCCGGACCGTCTCGAGCACATCTTCGACCGCTTCGAGCAGGTCGGTGAGCACGCGGGCAAGCCCGCCGGGGCCGGGCTCGGCCTGAGCATCGCGCGCGAACTCGCGCGCATGCTCGGCGGAGACATCGAGGTGGAGAGCGAACCCGGCGCGGGCTCCACGTTCCGCCTGGTCCTGCCGGCGCGCGTCTAATCCCCGCGCAACTCCGCGACCGCCTCGCCGTCGAGGCCCTCGACGAAGGTCTGCACGAACTCCCCCACCTGCCCGAGGCGGTCGGGCTGGACGTGCGAGGCCGTGTCCTTGGCCGAGTGGTAGACCGGGTCCTGCTGACGCCCGAGCCACGCGGCAGGGATCCCGGCGTTCTCGTACGGCTCGTGGTCGCTCCACCCGGTCCGGCCGCCGTCCTTCAGGAACGAGATGGTCAGCCCGGCGCGGCGTCCCTCGCGGATGAGCATGTCCGAGAGCGACCGCGGCCCGCGCAACATGGTGCGCGTGTTGATGGTCCTGCCGTAGCCGACCATGTCGAGCGAGATCATCCCGGCCGTCCGGCCGCGCTCGGCCTCAGGCATCCGCGACACCCGGTAGCGCGACCCGAAGTGGTGGTGGCTGGACACCCCGTCGATGATCTCCTCGGAGCCGAAGAAGACGAGCTCGAGGGTGAGGCGCGGGCCGCGTCCGTCCGACCACACCCGCGCGAGCTCGAGCAACATGCCGACGCCCGAGGCGTTGTCGTTGCCTCCAGGCGAGGGAGGTTTGCTGTCGATGTGGGCGCCGATGACGAAGACATCCTCGACCTCGCCCGGGATGCGCACCACGACGTTGCGGCTCCTCGCCCCGTTCGTGAGCTTGAACGTCTCGACCTTCGGCTCGTAGCCCATCGCACGCAGCTGGTCCACCACGTAGGCCGCAGCCCGAGACTCGGCGCCGCTCCCGCCCTTGCGCACCCCGAGCGCCGTGACCGCACGCACGTGCGTCATCGCGCGTGAAGCGTCGAAGCGCTCGGCCTCGGGCGTACGTGTCGGCTCTACGGTCGCCGTCGGCTCCGGCGGCGGTGTCGTCTCGACCGCCGGCGTTGCGGTGCCGGACGACGCGGTCCCGGTGACCTCGGTGCCGGTCGCGGCGCCCGGTGCGGGAGTGCGCGGGCCGAGCAGGCGCACGGCGCCGAACCAGCCGAGCGCAGCCGCGAGTGTCACGGCCACGACGACGACGGCGATCCTCGGCAGCGCGCGTCCCACGGCGCTACCTGCGTCTCCTGCCGAGCGAGCCGAAGATGGCGCGGTTCAGCCACGCTCCCACGCCGCCCGCCACCAGCGCCCCCGCGTAGACGGCGGCGGTCCGCCAGGTCGTGGGGGCCGCGCCGCTGCCGGCCGCCATCCCGGAGGCGGACACCAGGATGCCGCCCCCGATGACGAAGAGCGCCGGCGTCCACCAGCGTCCCATGAACAGCCCGGCCAGCCCGGCGACCACCGGCGTCCAGAACAGCAGGCTGCGGGTCGTCTCGGACGAGCCGCGGACGAGCAGCCAGATCGCCGACCACCCGAAGAAGAACACCGCCATCGCCACCCCCCACAGCGTGGCGATCGGCACGGGCTGGTCCGGCCACGGCTCCACGACGCGCTCCGCCACGACGGGGGCAGAGGTCGCGGCAGGCCCCACGGCTTCGAGCCGGGGCGCCTCGGGCGCGACCAGGAAGCCGCGGGCCATCGAGTCGGTGACGGCCGCCGCCGATTCGGCGTCGGCGTCCACCATGCCGTCGACCCCGACCACCTCGCGAAGCCGGTCGATGCGCTCCCAGTCGGGGTCCTGCTCGTCGATGAGGTCGTCGCCGGCCCAGATGTAGAACAGGCCCGCGTACATCGGCAGGGCCAGCCGCACCCGGTTGTCCGCCTCGATCGCCCGCTTCAGCGTCTCGAGCATCAAAACGGGGTCTTTGAGCAGCAGCATCCCTTCGGCGTCGGCCGTGATGGCGCCGGTCAGGTGCGAGCGGTGGTGGCCGAGCATCACGATCTCGGATGCGACGACGGCGATCATGTACGCGGCGTACGCCCACACCGCGAGCAGCCACACGTCGCCGCCGCTCCCGCCGCCCGCCCCGAGCACGCGATGGTGGCTGTCGCCGCCGAGGAAGGCGCCCGCGGGCTCATCGAGCAGGATGCTGGACAGCGCGTCGTCCTCGGCGCTCAAGTCCGCCTCGCGCCACTTCCAGACCGGCGCCATCAGCGCCGAGACGGCGGTGGCCCAGTGCACGTCCCCGGAGCGCAGACGCGCGAGCAGGTGCGCGAAGACCGCTCTCTGCTCCCCGCGCGAGAACCGTTCGACCAGGCCGCGCGTGACGATCACGAACGGGCGCGCCTTGCCGCGCGCCAGGCACAGCGCGTTGACCGAGGCGGAATCCAGCACGAACAGCTCCGGCGCCGGATCGAAGCCGGCGGCCAGCGACATCTCCTTCAGCGCGTGCTTGGTGTCGAGCATCTCCCCGAGCGGCACGAAGCGCGCCCCGAGCGCCGCGAGCCGGCCCCGCAGCGGACGCCCGATCGCGCAGGCGACGTACAGACAGGCGAGCATCGCTCCGAGACCGGCGGTCCACTCCGCGACCGGCGCGGGGTGCATCAGCAGCCGGGCGACCGCGTCGCTCAGCGAGCGTTCCCCCACATCGAAGGAGACGCGGGCCGAGACGAGCAGGAGCACGATGCCGAGGCCGTAGAACGCCACGAACAGCGCGATCTCCGCGACGAGGACCGCGAACAGCACGAACATCGCGACGAACGCGGCGAGCCTCACGCGGTTGCGCTCGATGCGCAGCCACAGCGGCTGGACCTTCACCCGCCCCCTGACCCGCGGACTCACTTCTTCCTCGGCTCCTACTCCCGACGACGCCCCGCCAGCTCGG
This sequence comes from Coriobacteriaceae bacterium, assembly GCA_013824215.1. Lineage (GTDB taxonomy): Bacteria > Actinomycetota > Coriobacteriia > Anaerosomatales > D1FN1-002 > PNNM01. Next base: position 2,590 of record PNNM01000055.1, on the reverse strand, counting down.
CGGCAAGGTCCTCCAGCGTCAGCCCCTCGCGCACCATCACCACCATGAGGTGGTAGATCAGGTCGCCAATCTCGTAGCGCAGCTGCTGCGAATCCGAGTCCTTGGCGGCCATCACCACCTCTGTGGCCTCCTCGCCGATCTTCTTGAGCAGCTTGTCCCTGTCGCCGAGCAGCAGCTTGGCGGTGTAGCTGTCCTCGGGCATGTCGCGCTTGCGCTGTTCGAGCACCTCGTAGAGCCCGGTCAGCACCTCTCCGAGGTCCGGCGCCCCCACCGGCCGCGGCGCACCGGGCAGGTCGACGCCATCGCTCACGAGAACTCCGCCTCCTGGGTCTCGACCGCGGGGCCGGACGCGACGCCTGGCGCGGGATGCAGCGTGCGATAGAAGCAGGTGCGCTCGCCGGTGTGGCAGGCGCCCGCACCCTGCTGGTCCACGAGCACGAGCAGGGTGTCGGCATCGCAGTCGTAGCGGACCTCGAGCACGTCCTGCACGCAGCCGGAGCTCTCGCCCTTCATCCAGTACTGCTGCCGGCTGCGGCTCCAGAACCAGGTGCGTCCCGTCTCCACGGTCTTGGCCAGCGATTCGGCGTTCATGTACGCCACCATCAGCACCTCGCCGGTGTCGTGCTGCTGCACGACCGCCGGGATGAGGCCACTCTCGTCGTACTTCAGGTCCTCGATGCCGAGTGTGTCGCGCTCGCGGTCCATCCGCTCCACCTCCCCCTAGAGCCGCACGGGCACGCCATGCGACTCCATCGACTCCTTCACCTGGCGGATCGAGAACTCGCCGAAGTGGAACACGCTCGCGGCGAGGACCGCGTCGGCGTCCGCCTCGACGACCGCCTCGGCGAAATGGTCGAGCTCGCCCGCTCCCCCGCTGGCGATGACGGGGATGTTGACCGCCCGCGTGATCGCGCGCGTGAGCGGGATGTCGAACCCGTCCTTTGTGCCGTCGCGGTCCATGCTCGTGAGCAGTATCTCCCCAGCGCCGCGACGCTCGACCTCGGCGACCCACGCCACGGCGTCGATGCCGGTCGCGGTGCGCCCGCCCGACACGTAGACCTCCCAGCGGTCCGTCCCGCCCGCCACACGCTTGGCGTCGATCGCCACCACGATGCACTGCGAGCCGAAAGCGCGGGCCGTCTCGGTGATGAGCGCCGGTTCGGCCACGGCCGCCGAGTTCATCGAGATCTTGTCGCAGCCGGCCGCCAGCATCGCCCGGATGTCGGCCGCCGAGCGCATGCCGCCGCCCACCGTGTATGGGATGAAGACCTCCTCCGCGGTGCGCGTGGCCACGTCGAGCATGTACGGCCGCTCCTCGTGCGTGGCGGTGATGTCCAGGAAGACCAGCTCGTCGGCGCCCTCGCGGTCGTAGACCGCCGCAAGCTCCACCGGGTCGCCGGCGTCGCGCAGGTTGACGAAGTTGACGCCTTTGACCACACGCCCCTCGTGCACGTCGAGGCAGGGTATGACGCGCTTCATCAGCACGGCGCGCTCTTACACTCCCCCGCGCGCGGCGGCGATCGCCTCGGGAAGTGAGAAGCGCTTCTCGTACAGCGCGATCCCGATGATGACGCCCTCGACCTGCGGACCGATCGAGACGAGGTCCGTGATGTCGTCGAGCGAGGCCACGCCGCCCGAGGCGATGATCGGGATGTCGATCTGCCCGGCCAAGGTCCGGTAGGCGCCGTAGTTCACGCCGCGCTGCGTGCCGTCCAGCGCGATGTCCGTGTAGGCGAGGCGCCTCACGCCGAGCAGCTGCAGGTCCCGCACGAGGTCGAGCACGCCGTGGTCGGTGCCCTCGCGCCAGCCCTCGATGGCGACCTTGCCGTCTCGCGCGTCGATACCGGCCACGATCTGCTCGCAGTCCTCCGCGCATGCCTCGGCGACCAGCTCGGGATGCGTCACGAGCGTGGTTCCGAGCACGACGCGCGTGACCCCGGCGGCGAGGTAGCGGCGGATCGTCTCCATCGTGCGGATGCCACCGCCGACCTGCACCGGGATCTCCACCGCCTCGACGATGCGCTCGATCACGTCGATGTTGCGCGGCTCGCCGAGCACGGCGCCGTCGAGGTCCACGACGTGCAGCCACTCGGCGCCGCCGTCGAGCCACTGCCGCGCCTGGTCCACCGGGTCGTCGTTGTAGACCTTCACGGCGTCGAGCCGCCCCTGGTGCAGACGCACGACCCTTCCGTCGAGGATATCGATGGCGGGAAAGACGATCATCTTCTCGACTCCTCTGTGATCCGCCCGAAGTTCGCGAGCACGCGAAGCCCCATCTCCGAGCTCTTCTCCGGGTGGAACTGGACCGCGAAGACGTTGGTCGACTGTACGGCGGCGGCGAAGCGCACGCCATACTCGGTCGAGCCGATGATAGCCGAGGCGTCGGCCGGTTCGAGCCGGTAGCTGTGCACGAAGTAGAAGGCCGTGCTCTCGGGCACCCCCTCGAACAGAGGGCTCGGCTTCGGGTACTCCACCGTGTTCCAGCCGATGTGCGGGATCTTCACGCCCTCGGACAGGCGCGTGCAGGCCCCCGGCACGAGTCCGAGGCCGGCCCACTCGCCGTCCTCGTAGCCCACGTCGGCCAGCAGTT
>PNNM01000054.1 GCA_013824215.1 Coriobacteriaceae bacterium | reverse complement strand
AAACGCGACGCCGAAGACGGCACCGGGCATCGCCAGATCGCGCGCCGCATCCGCCAGCAGCCGCTCGAATCCGGGCGCCGCCTCGCGACGGACGCGCGAGAGCTCCGCGGCGGCCGCGTCCAAGATGCTGCCGGCATCGGCGACGGCGGCCTCGGCCTCCGCGAGCCCCTGTTCGCCCGACTCCAGCACGTCGAGGTCCGCGGCCGCCCGCGCTCGTGCCGCGATCACCCTCTCGAGGCCCGGACCGTACTTCTTCTTCAGCCCGGCGAGTGCCGAGAGGCGCGACTCGGCCTCGTCCAAGGCCCTCGGGTCGTGCTCGATCCCGTCGGCGTACGCGCGCAGGCGGCTGCCCGTGTCGTCCATGCCGACCGCGACCTCGTCCAGCTCGGCGGCCAGTGAATCGAGCGCCGGGTCTAGCCCGCGGACCTTCGCGAGCGCCGCCACAGCCTCGCCGAGCCGGTCGGAGGCGCCCTCGTCGCCGCGCAGGTCCGCATGGGCCGCCGAGACCGCTTCCGTGAGCTTCTCGGCGTGACGCAGGGACGGCAGGCGCCGCTCCAGCTCGGCGTCCTCGCCCGCGACCGGCGCCACGACATCGATGTCGGTGATCTGGAAGCGCAGGTAGTCGAGACGCGAGTCGCGATCGGCCTGCGCGGCCGCGAGCGCGTCGCGGGCGGCTCTCGCCTCGGCGAGGGCGTCGAACGCCTCGCGGTACACCGCGAGCGCTCCCTCGGCCGGGACACCCACGAACCGGTCGAGATACCCCGCATGCCGCGCCGGTGACAGGAGTGCCTGGTGCTCGTGCTGCCCGTGGAGGTCCACGAGCGGCCCGAGCGCCTCTTCCAACGCCCCCACGGTCACCATCTCGCCGTCGAGCACGCACTTGGAGCGGCCCTCGGCCGAGACCCGCCGCTTCGCCACCGTCTCGCGGCCTTCGACGCGGAAGCGCCCCTCCACAACGGTCTCCGCAGCGCCCGCGCGCACCATCGTCGAGTCGGCGCGCTCCCCGAGCAGGAGGGTCAGCGCCTCCACCAGCGCGGTCTTGCCCGCTCCGGTCTCGCCGGTCAGGGCTGTCATCCCCGGCCCGAGCTCGAGCCAGACGTCCTCGATGAGCGCGAGGTCGCGGACGTGGAGCTCTTCCAGCACCCTATCCCCCGAAGAACGAATCGCGCAAAGCCTCATAGAAGCCACGCGAATCCAGTCTCGCGAGCAGGACGTCGGTCGCGCCGCGCGAGGCGGTCAGCCGCTCGAGCGGCAGGCGGCACGGCGGCGAGTCGCCGTCCACGGCGAAGCACCCCTCGGAGCGCGCGGGGTTCGGCAGCACCAGTTCCACCGTTGCGCTCGGCCCGACCACGAGCGGCCTGCACGCGAGCGCGTGGGCCGCGACCGGCACGATAGCGAAGCCCGCGAGGTCGGGGGCGAGCAGCGGCCCTCCCGCCGACAGGGCGTAGGCGGTGGAGCCGGTCGGCGTGGCGATGATCACCCCGTCGCACAGGAAGCGCTCGACCTCCACACCGTCGACGCAAACCGCGATCTCCACCGCGCGGCCCGACGGCCCCCGACCGACGTGGACCTCGTTCAGCGCGCGGAACGTCCCGCTCTCGCGCCCGCCGACCCACGCCTGCACGGCCAGAGTGGTCCTGCGTTCGATCACGATCTCGCCCGCGAGCGCGGATGTGATCGCCTCGCGCATCCCGTCGGCGTCCGCGCCGCACATGAAACCGAGGCGGCCGAGGTTCACGCCGAGTACGGGACGCTCGACCTCTCCGAGGAGGTGCACGGCCTTCAGTACGGTGCCGTCGCCGCCGAGCGCGACGGTCAACTCCGGTTCGCCGACCTCGGAGGCCGGGACGCCGAAACCCTCCAGACCGCAGGCCGCCGCGTCCTCGGCCACGAGGAAGGGGCCCGCATCCTGCGCGGCCAGCCACGCGGCCACCTCGCGCACCGCATCGACCGACCGCGGGTTCGCGGCGTTCGGAACCAACAGGACTCGCACGTCAGCCTCCCAGCGCGCGGTGAGCCGCCTCCACGACGACCTCGGGCGTCATCTCCGTCGGAACGCCGTGGCGGCCGGCGGCCACCCAGAACTCGATATTACCTTCGGGACCGGTGATTGGCGACCAGGCCAGGCCGGTCACCGTCCAGCCCGAGGCCTCCACCTCGGCACACACGGAAGCGAGCACCTCGGCGTGGACCGCCGGATCCCGCACCACCCCCTTCTTACCGACCCGACCCCTACCCGCCTCGAACTGCGGCTTAACCAGGGCGACCAGCGACCCGGATACGGCCAGCATCGGCAGGACGTGCGGGAGCACCTTCGCCAGGCCGATGAACGAGACGTCGACCACCGCCAGGTCGAAGGGCGCCCCGAGCACCTCGGCGGCGGCGTAGCGGATGTTCGTGCGCTCGAAGACGGCCACGCGCGGGTCGTTGCGCAGCTTCCAGTCCAGCTGGCCGTAGCCCACATCCACCGCGGCGACCGAGGCCGCGCCGCGCTGCAGCAGGCAATCCGTGAAACCGCCCGTGGAGGCGCCGACATCGATGCACCTCAGGCCGGAGGGATCGATGCCGAATGCGTCGAGCGCCCCGGCGAGTTTGGTCCCACCGCGAGAGACGAACGCCCGCGCGGCCGCGACCTCGAACTCGGCGTCCTCGGCGACCGCCTCACCGGCCTTCGTCACCGGACGGCCGGCGATCCCGACCGCCCCGGCGAGGATGGCCGCTCGCGCCTGCTCGCGGGAGGCGAACAGCCCCCTAGCGACCAGAGCGACGTCGGCCCTGACGCGCGACATGCGCGCCTTCCTCCGAGGCCGCGGGGCCGTGACCGCCGTCGACATCCATCAGGCGGCCGAGTACGGCTCCTCGGACCGCCTCAGGCGTGAGCCCGACCTCCTCGAGCAGGCGGGGCATCGCGCCGTGCGTGACGAAGCAGTCGGGTATCGACAGCCGCAACGTGGGCACCTCGGCACCCAGATCGGAGAGCGATTCGAGCACTGCTGCACCGAACCCGCCGAGGCCCGTGTTCTCCTCGATGGTCACGACGAGCGGATGACCCGCCGCCCACGAGACGGTCTCGAGATCGAGCGGCTTGACCCAGCGCGCGTTGACGACGCTGGCCCGCACACCGTCGAGCGCCATGAGGTCGGCTGCCCCCTCGGCCACCTGGACCATGCGCCCGACCGCCAGCAGGGCGACGTCCTTCCCCGTGCGGCGGACCTGGGCCCGGCCGACCTCGAGCACCCGTGGTTCGGAGGGCGCCTTCACCCCGGTGCCCTTGCCCCGCGGGTAGCGGATGGCGACGGGACCCTCGGCTTGAAGCGCCGTGTGCAACATGTCCACCAGTTCCGCCTCGTCGGCGGGCGCGGCGATCGTGAGGTTGGGGACCGAGCGCAGGTAGGTCAGGTCGAACACGCCGTGGTGGGTGGGCCCGTCCTCCCCCACCAGCCCGGCGCGGTCGAGACAGAAGACGACGTGGAGCCCCTGCAGCGCCACGTCCATCATGACCTGGTCGAAAGCGCGCTGGAGGAACGTCGAGTAGACGGCCACCACGGGCACGAGACCGCGCGCGGCAAGTCCCGCGGCCAAGCCCACGGCGTGCTGCTCGGCGATGCCGACGTCGAAGAAGCGCTCGGGGAAACGCTCGGCGAACTTCGAGAGCCCGGTGCCCGACGGCATCGCCGCGGTGATGGCCACGATGCGCTCGTCGGCCTCCGCCTCGCGCACGAGAGCCTCGCCGAACACGTCCGTGTAGGCGGGACCGGACGACGGACCGTTGACCTTGCCGGACTCCACCGAGAAGGGCCCCACGCCGTGGAAGGACTCCGCGTCGTCCTCGGCATGCGTGTAGCCTGCGCCCTTGCGGGTCACGGCATGGATGATGACGGGGCCTGCCGCCTCCTTGGCCGACTCCACGGCGGTCTGGACCATGGCCACGTCGTGGCCGTCGATCGGACCGATGTACTTCAGCCCGAGCTCCTCGAACAGCATCCCGGGCACCAGCAGCTGCTTGACGGAGTCCTTGGCCGCCTCGCCGGCCGCCACCACCGCCGCGCCGATCCGAGTGCGGGCCAGCGCGGATTCCACGTCGTCGCGCAGGCGCATGTACCGCTTGTCCAAGCGCGCCCTGCCCAGATACGCGGCGAGCGCGCCGACGTTGCGCGCGATCGACATCTCGTTGTCGTTCAGCACGATGACGAGGTTCGCGCCGAGATGCCCGATGTGGTTCAGCGCCTCGAACGCCATGCCGCCGGTCATCGACCCGTCGCCGATCACCGCGACCACGGTCTCGTCCCCGCCGAGCAGATCGCGCGCCTCGGCCATGCCGAGCGCCACCGACAGCGAGTTCGAGGCGTGCCCGGTGTCGAACGCGTCGTACGGGCTCTCGTTCCGTTTCGGGAAGCCGCATACCCCGCCGTAGGTCCGCAGCGTCGCGAAGCGGTCGCGCCGGCCCGTGAGCAGCTTGTACACGTAGGACTGGTGCCCGACGTCCCAAACCACGCGGTCCTTGGGCGTGTCCAACGCGCGCAGGAGACCGAGCGTCAACTCCACGACCCCGAGGTTCGGGGCGAGATGCCCGCCCGTGTCGGACACCGTCGAGACCAGGGTGTCGCGGATCTCCGCCGCCAGCGTCACCAGTTCGGTGGCGGAAAGCGGTTTCAGGTCCTCGGGGGACTCGATGCGGTCGAGTATGCGGTCAGTCGCCAACGGCTGGCTCTCTCGTGTCGCGGCTCTGGGCCGACGAGCGGCCCGAACAGCATACTACCGGCACCGCGGGACACGGTAGCGCGGGCGCACCGTCGTGGACGACCCGTTACGAGTCCTGCTCGGATCCCGCGGGTTCCACTTCCGTGACCTCGTCCGCGGCGGTCTCCTCGGAGTCCTCTTCCGCGGAGGCACCGGAGGGCTCCTCGTCGGCGTCTTCCTGCTCGCCGGCCGCTGCGCGCCACTCGGTCTGGTCGATCAGCTCGGTACACCGGCGGGCGAGGCGCTCCCCCTCCTCGAGCAGGTCGAGGCACTTCTCCAGCGGCGTGTCCTTCTTCGCGGCCTCGGAGGCGATCTCCTCGAGTCTCGCCTTGACCTGCGTGAAGCTGCGCTCGTCGTCACCCATCGCTTCCCTGCCCCGCTCCTTCACCGGTTGCGAACCGCTCGGCCAAGCGTCCCAAGACACCGTTCACGAACTTCGATGAGTCGTCTCCCCCGTAGCACTTGGCGAGCTCGACCGCCTCGTTGATCGAGACCGAGTCGGGGATGTCTTGCGCGTAGAGTATCTCAAACACCGCGAGCCGCAGGATGCTGCGGTCCACGAGCGGCATGCGGCCGATCGACCAGTTCTCGCTCGTCGCCGAGATGGTCTCGTCGATGCGCTCCTGGTTGGACTCCACGCCGAGGACGAGCTGCCGGCAGAACTCCGACGGTTCGCCGCCCTCGTCGTTGTAGGAGCCCTCGGCAAGGATGCGCGTGACAGCATCGCCGGTTATCTCCCGCTGGTAGAGGATGTTCAGCGCCTGGCGGCGTGCCTTGCTACGCTCCAGCATGGGACCGGGCGGCACGCTCCTGCTCGCCGAACGCGATCGCGTCGACGTAGACGTCCACGCGCTCCACGTCCTGACCGACCTGGCTGCGGATCGCGTCCGCGACCATCACCTGGACCTCGGCGGCGACCTCGCGGATCGGGCGACCGTACGCGACCTTGAGGTGAACGGTCACCGCGATGGCGCCGTCCTCCGAGGCGGTCACCTCGACGTCGCGGCCGCCCGCGCGTCTCGCCATGCCCGTGATCCCGCCCGGACCCAGCGACGCGACGCCGTCGACGCTCTCGACCGCGACGGTCACGATCTTGTCGATGACACCGGGGGAGACAGCCATGCCGTCGATGCGGATCTCGTCAGACACCCCGCGCACCCGCCTCATCCCTCGTTGCCGGCCATCTCGGTCTCGACGAAATCAGTATAGACCTCGCCCCTGCGGAAGGCCTCGTTCTCGACCACCGCCATGTGGAACGGGATCGTCGTCGGTATGCCCACGACGATGAACTCGTCGAGCGCTCTTCGCGCCCGGTCCACCGCCTCGTTGCGGGTCTCGCCCCAGACGATGAGCTTGCCGAGCAGCGAGTCGTAGTAGGGCGGCACGAGGTAGCCGGAGTACACGTGGCTGTCGACACGCACACCGAAGCCGCCCGGCGCGCTGAAGACCTCGACCCTGCCCGGATGGGGCCGGAAGTTGTGCGCCGGGTCCTCGGCGTTGATGCGGAACTCGATCGCATGGCCGCGCAGGACGATGTCCTCCTGCCGAGCGTGTTTCATCGGCTCGCCGGCGGCGATGCGGATCTGCTCCTTGATGATGTCCACGCCGGTGATCTGCTCCGTGACCGGATGTTCCACCTGGACGCGCGTGTTCATCTCCATGAAGTAGAAGCGGCCGTCGGTGTCGAGCAGGAACTCGACCGTGCCCGCGTTGACGTAGTCCACCGCGCGCACGAGCTCGATGGCGGCCGCGCCCATCGCATCGCGCAAGCTGGGCGTGAGGGCCGGCGAGGGCGCCTCCTCGATGAGCTTCTGATACCTGCGCTGGATCGAGCAGTCGCGCTCGAACAGGTAGACGGCATTGCCGTGTGTGTCGGCGAGGACCTGGATCTCGATATGACGCGGGCGCGCCAGGTACTTCTCGATATACACGCAGTCGTTGCCGAACGCGGCCGCAGCCTCGGTCTTGGCCGCGGCGAAGTTCGTCCGCATCTCCGAGGCGTCGTTCACGGCGCGCATGCCTTTGCCGCCGCCGCCCGCGGAAGCCTTGATGAGCACCGGGAATCCGACCTGCTCGGCGAAGACGACAGCGTCTTCCGCCGTGGCAGTTGGCCCGTCGCTCCCCGGAACGGTGGGAACGCCGGCCGCGGCCGCCGTGGAACGGGCCTCGGCCTTGTCGCCCATCCGCTCGATCGCCTCCGGCGACGGACCGATGAAGGTCAGCCCCGAGTCCCCGCACGCACGGGCGAACGCGGCGTTCTCGGCAAGGAAGCCGTACCCCGGGTGCACCGCCTCAGCGCCGGTCACGAGCGCCGCCGAGATGATGTTCGGCATGTTGAGATAGCTTGCGGCCGAGGGCGGCGGGCCGATGCAGACCGCCTCGTCGGCGACGCGAGCGTGCAGGCAGTCGCGGTCCGCCTCCGAGTAGACCGCCACGGAGCCGATGCCCATCTCCTTGCACGCCCGGATGACCCGCAGCGC
>PNNM01000053.1 GCA_013824215.1 Coriobacteriaceae bacterium | reverse complement strand
ACGTGACCCGCGCCAAGGACATCCTGGTCGAGGTGGAGCGCCAGCTCAGGCCGCTCGAGCGGCAGGCCGGCAAGGCGGTCGAGCATTCTCGTCTCGCCGAGGAACTCCGCGATCTCGAGGTCGCCCTCGCCGTGGAGCAGTTGCGCGGGCTCCAGGCCGAGTGGGACGGCATGCTGAAGGTCGAGCGCGAGCAGGAGGCCGACATCGACCTGTCGCGCTACCGGCTCACCGAGCGCGAGGCGGACCTCGGCAAGTTCCAGACGCTGCTGGAGGAGAAGGGTCTGTTCGTCGGCGACCTCTCCGAACAGCGCCGGCGCCTGCAGGCGGTGCTCGAGCGGCTCAACTCCGGCCTGCTGCTGCTGGAGGAGAAGGGCAAGCACCTCATCGAGCGCCTCTCCGAGCTGCGCGCCAAGCTGCACCACAGCGAGTCCCGCATCGGGATCCGCACCGAGGAACTCGATCGCCTCGCCGAGGAACGCGGCTCGGCCGACGCGCAGCTCAAGGAGCACTACAACCGTCTCGGCGAGTTGAGGCGCGAGACCGAGGCCGCACGGAAGGGCCGGCTCGCCTCCGAGGAGGCACTCGCGCAGACCAACACCGAGCTGAGGCGTCTGCGCAAGCAGACCGACGACGCCCGCATCGAGCAGTCGAAGCTCGACCAGGCGCTCTCGGCCTACGCTCTGGAGACCGACATGATCGCCACGCGGGACGAGGCACTCGTCGGCCGACGGGCGAGCCTGCACGACACCCTCTCCGGCCGCCGCACGCGGCTCGACCAGGCGGCCTCGACCCTCACGCACACCCGCAAGGAGCTCTCGCTCGCCGACTCCGACGTCGACAAGCGCGTGCGCGTGCTCGAGGCGCGCCGCAAGGAGCTCGGCGAGCGCCGCGACGCCCTCGCGCACACCCGCGGCGGGATACGCGGCCTCGAGGAGATCGACCGCGCCTTCGCGACCGCCTCCCCGGGCCTGGCCTGGGCGCTGTCCAAGGAGCGCGAACTGCCCGGCATCGTCGGCCCGCTCGCCGAGAGCCTGCGCGCGGAGGCGGGCTTCGAGAGCCTTGTCGAGACCGCGCTCGGGCCGGATCTCTTCGCCTTGGTCGTGGAGGACGCGGACGCCGCGCTGCGGATCGCCGCCAGCCTGCGCGACAACGCCGCCGGCGACGTCACGCTCCTCGTGCTCGACCGCGCACGCCCCTCGGGCAAGCGGCCCACGGGCGACCTGCTCTTGGACCACGTCACCTGCGACAAACGCCTGCGGCCGTTGCTGGACTCGCTCATCGGCGACATCGTGCTCGCGGACGGGCTCGCCGACGCGCTCTCGTCCGCGGCCGACACCCCGGGCGCGCGCTACGCCACGCGAGACGGCGAGATCGCATGGTCCGCAGGCAAGGTCACCGTCGGCCCGGCGCAGGACGCGGGTGCTGGCGTGCTCGCGCGCAAGCGACTCCTGAACGAGCTGACCGACGAGGCTCAGGCGCTCGAGGCCCGGGTGGGCGAGGCCGAGGCGTCGGCGTCGGCCGCCGAGGAGGCGCTCTCCGCCGCTCAGCAGGACGCCCTCGAACTCGGCCAGAAGGCCGCCGCCCTCTCCGGCGACACCGAGGCGCTGCGCGGCGAGATCGGCCGCCTCGAGCTGGAGCTGACCGCCCTCGAGAGCGAGGCCGCCTCGCTGGCCGGGCGCACCTTGCAGATCGACGAGCTGACCGCCAAGGACCGCGGCGAGCGCGATGCCGCCGCCGCGTCCATCGAGTCGTTCGCCGCCGAGAGCACCCGTCTGGAGGAGATGGCGGCCGCCCAGGCCGAGGCGCGCGACTCCCGCTTCCGCGAGGAGAGCGCCACGAGCGAGCGGCTGTCGACGTGCCAGGTCGACATCGCCACCGTCTCCGAGCGCGAGGTCCACCTCAAGCGACAGGTCGCCTCGGCCACCTCGGACCTGAACGAGCTGCGAGGGACCATCGAGCAGTCGCACCTCACCGAACAGGGACTCGAGGTGCTGCGGGAGCGTGTGCAGCCGGTGCACGACCTCTATGCCGGCCTGCTGGCCCGCGCCGAGCACTGGGCCGAGAAGCTGCGCGACCGCGCCAGGTTCGAGCAGTCGGACTCGCAATCCCTTCGCGACACCATCCACGCCGCGCAGGACGCGGTGCGAGAGGCGCAGGCCGAGATCGACGCGAAGACAGCCGACATGTCCGAGATCCGCGAGGACAAGGCGCGGCTCGAAGTGCTGGTCAAGACCGGCGTCGTGCGCATCGTCGAGGAGATGGGCGTCCCTCTCGAGACGGCGATGACCGGTGAGCCGCTGCCCGACCGCGACGCGGCGCTCGACCGGGTGGTGCGGCTGGGCCGCCAGATCGACAACCTCGGTCCCGTGAACGTCGTGGCCGTGCAGGAGTTCGACGCCGTCAAGCGCCGCCGCGACTCGATGGGCGTGCAGGTCGAGGACCTCGTCGGGAGCCGCAAGGCGCTCCAGAGGGTGATCAACGCCATCGACCGCAAGATGCGCGACCGCTTCCTCGTGACCTTCGAGCAGGTGGACCGCCACTTCCAGGAGGTCTTCGCCCTGCTGTTCCCGGGCGGGCACGCCTCGCTCGCCCTCACGGACCCGGACGACCCGGAGACCACCGGCGTCGAGGTCACGGCTCAGCCGCCCGGCAAGAAGCTGCTGCGCCTGTCGCTGATGTCGGGCGGGGAGAAGTCGCTGACAGCGCTCGCGCTGCTGTTCGCGGTCTACCGCACGCGCCCCTGCCCGTTCTACGTCCTCGACGAGGTGGACCACGCGCTCGACGACACGAACCTGCGCCGCTTCGTCGCCTTCGTGGACAGCATGCGCTCGCACACCCAGTTCGTGATCGTGACCCACCAGCGCCGCACCATGGAGATGGCCGACGTGCTCTACGGCGTGTCCATGCAAGCCGACGGGGTGAGCAAGGCCGTCAGCCAACGCCTCGACCGTTCCGCAGAGGCGGCGCCCGTCTCGTGAACGGCTCCTGGCTCCAGCGCCTGACCGAGGGGCTCGGCCGCACCCGCGAACAGCTCTCCGGGCAGCTCAACGTGCTGATGCGGCGCGGTCCGGATCTCGACGAGGAGTTCTGGTCGGAGTTGGAGGACGCGCTCATCGGCGCGGACATGGGTGTGACCGCGGTGACCGAGATCGTGGAGCGGCTCCGCGACTCGGCGGCCCGCAGGGCACTTCCCGATGCCGAGGCGGTGATCGACCACCTCGCCGAGGAGATCGCGGCCGAACTCACGCTCGACGCCGAGGACTTCCTCGAGACCTCGCCGGTGACGGTCCTCCTGGTCGGGGTCAACGGCACCGGGAAGACGACGACGCTGGGCAAGATCGCCAAACAGGCCTCTGACGCCGGCCGCCGCGTCCTGCTCGGCTCGGCGGACACGTTCCGCGCCGCGGCGGACGAGCAACTCGCCATCTGGTCGGAGCGGGCCGGGGTCCCGGTGGTGCGCGGCGAACGCGGCACCGACCCTGCGGCCGTCGCCTTCGACACCCTGGCGCGGGCTCGCGAGACCGGCGCCGACCTCGTGCTGATCGACACCGCCGGACGCCTCCACACCAAGACGGACCTCATGGAGGAGCTCGCGAAGGTGAGACGGGTGGTCGAGCGCGAGAGCGAGGCCCCGGTCCGCGTGCTGATGGTGCTCGACGCGACCACGGGCCAGAACGGTCTCGTGCAGGCGAAGCGCTTCGACGAGACGCTCGGCCTCGACGGCATCGCGCTGACCAAGCTCGACGGGACCGCGAAGGGCGGGATCGCGCTCGCCGTCGTGCGCGAGCTCGGCGTGCCGGTCCTGCGTATCGGGGTTGGCGAGGGCGTCGACGACTTGCGGCCCTTCGTCGCCGCGGAGTTCGCGCGCGCGCTCGTCGGGCGATAGCGGTGCCGGCGCTCGGGAAAGGCCACACGGAGGTCCACGACCGTCTCGCGGCGCTGCTGATCCTGCCGCTCGTCGCGCTGCTCGGGGTCATCGTCGCGGTCTTCTTCGTGTTCTTCCGCACAGCCTACGTGGACGGCGACTCGATGTACCCGACCTTGGACGCGCAGGACCGCGTGCTCGTCACGCGCACGTACACGCAGCCGCGGCGCGGCGACATCGTCGTGGTCGTCATACGCACGGACCAAGGGCCCCTGACCATCGTGAAGCGCGTCGTCGGCCTTCCGGGCGACCGCGTGCAGACACGCGGCGACAAGGCGACCGTCAACGGCCGCCCCGAGAACTACCCCTTCCCGCTGACACTCGCGATCTCCGACGAGCAGCAGCCGGTCGTCGACACCACCGTGCCGGCCGGCACCGTGTTCGTCCTCGGCGACAACCGCGCCGTCTCGGAGGACAGCCGCTTCGTCGGACCGGTGCGCCTCGACGACGTCATCGGCAAGGCGGTCGCGGTATACTCCCCCGTCACGCGCATGCGGCGCATACGGTACGACACCTCGAAGTGAGGCGACGCCCTTGTTCCAGAACCTCTCGGACCGCCTGAAACAGGTCTTCGACAAGCTCTCCGGGCGCGGCAGACTCTCCGAGGCCGACGTCGATGCCGCCATGCGCGAGATCCGCATGGCGCTGCTCGAGGCCGATGTGAACTTCCGTGTGGTCAAGGAGTTCGTCGCCCGCGTCCGCGAACGCTGCCTCGGCGCCGAGGTGACGGCCTCGCTGACGCCGGGCCAGACGGTGGTCAAGATCGTCCTCGACGAGCTCACCGACCTCATGGGCGGTACCGAGTCGCGCCTCGTGCTCTCCGGCCGCATCCCCGCCGTCATCATGGTGGTCGGCCTCCAGGGCTCGGGCAAGACGACCGCGACGGCCAAGCTCGCCAACCTGCTGCGTAAACAGGGACGTTCGCCGCTCATGGTCGCCGCCGACGTCTACCGCCCCGCCGCCATCGACCAGCTCGAGGCGCTCGGCAGGGAACTCGACGTCCCCGTCTACCGCGGCGCGGAAGGGGAGGATCCTGTCCGGATCGCCAAAGCCGGGGTCAAGGAGGCGGTCGCGCGCATGCGCGACACCGTCATCGTGGATACCGCCGGACGCCTGCACGTCGACGAGCAGATGATGGAGGAAGCGGCGCTCATCAAGGCCGCCGTCAAGCCGGACCAGGTGCTCCTTGTGGTCGACTCGATGACCGGGCAGGACGCGGTCAACGTCGCCTCGGCCTTCGCCGAGCGGGTCGATTTCGACGGGGTCGTCCTCACGAAACTCGACGGGGATTCCCGTGGCGGAGCCGCGCTCTCGGTCAAAGCCGTGACCGGCAAGCCGGTCAAGTTCGCCTCGCTCGGCGAGAAGACCGACTCCCTCGAGCCTTTCCATCCCGACCGGATGGCGAGGCGGATCCTCGGCATGGGCGACGTGGTGTCGCTGATCGAAAAAGCGCAGGAGGTCGCCGACGAGACCGAGCTGAAGGAAGCCGGGGAGCGCCTCCGCAAAGCCGAGTTCACGCTCGACGACTTCCTCATCCAGCTGCGTCAGGTGCGCAAGATGGGCTCGCTGTCCGACGTGCTCGCGATGCTGCCGGGCGCGAAGGGGCTGAAGGCGATCCGGGAGTCCGACATCGACGAGCGGGCGCTGGACCGCACCACGGCGATCATCACGTCGATGACCGCCAAGGAGCGCGCCAAACCGCAGGTCATCAACGGGTCCAGGCGCGAGCGCATCGCCCGCGGCTCGGGCGCCACCGTCCAAGAGGTCAACCAGCTGCTCGCGCAGTTCGCGCAGGCGAAGAAACTGCTCAAGCAGTTCCAGGGCGGGAAGGGCAAACGGCCGCGAGGCATGGGTTTTCCCGGCCTCGGCGGCCCGTTCTGACGCTTGCGGAGAAGCTTGTCCCGCCAGGGGCTATGGGATATCATCGGCAGTCGCTTTGCGTACCAGCGGCCGCACCTCGCGCCGCATGACATGGAGGTGGACCTCTTGGCACTTCGGATCCGACTCGCCCGCGCCGGCGCGAAGAAGCAGCCGTTCTACCGCATCGTGGCCGCGGACTCGCGCGCGCCCCGCGACGGACGCTTCATCGAGATCCTCGGGCGCTACAACCCCCGCACCGAGCCCTCCACCGTCGAGATGGACGTCGAGAAGGTCAGGGCATGGATCGCGAAGGGCGCCCAGCCCTCCGAGACCGTCGTCAAGCTGATCGCCATCGCCGAGGGCACCAAGGACGCACCCAAGGCCGAAGGCGCAACCGTCTCCAAGAAGGCCGCGGCCAAGGCCGACGCCGCCGCGAAGGCCGCTGCCGAGCCCGCTCCGGCCCCGCCGGAGCCTGCCGCCGAGGAAGCCGCTGCTGAGGAGGCGCCCGCCGAGGAGCCTGCCGATGAGGAAGCTGTCGCGGAGGAGGCGCCCGCCGAGGAGCCTGCCGCCGAGGAGGCGCCCGCCGAGGGCGAAGAGGCCTAGTGGCTGCGGCGGACATGACGCGGACCTCCGACACCGGGAGTCTCGTCCGCTACCTCGTCACGTCGTTGGTCGAGTTCCCCGACGACGTGGTCATCGAGCATGAGGACACACCCGACGGAGCCGTCTACCGGGTCACCGTCAATCCCGAGGACACCGGCAAGATCATCGGGCGGCAGGGCCGCATCATCAAGTCGATCCGCACCCTCGTCCGCGCCGCCGGCTCGGTCGACGGCACTTCGGTCGAGGTCGAAGTAGTCGGCTGACGCTGTGGACGGGCCCTCGTTCGTCCCGGTGGCCCGGGTCGTCAAGGCCCATGGCCTCTCGGGCGAGTTCGCCGTCATCGACTACGGCGACCTCGAGGCTCTCATGCCGGGCATCGAGGTCTGGTTCGTTCCCCCGCCGGCTTCCGCTCGTTCGGGCCGTCTCCTGGGCGTGAGACCCGGCCCCAAGGGACCGCTCGCCACCGTCGCCGGCATCGATTCCATCGCGGCGGCGCGCGAGGTTGCCGGTACCGAGATGGTCGTCAGACCTGCCGACATCCCCGAGGACTGGCTGACCGAGGTCTTCGACCCGGTCGGCGTGTCCGTCACCGACGAGAGCCGCGGCGCGCTCGGCACCGTCCAAGAGGTGATCGTCACCGGAGCCAACGACGTCTGGGTCGTTCGCGGCCCGCTCGGCGAAGTGCTGCTCCCGGTCATCGAAGACGTCGTGCTGGAGATCGACGAGGAGCGGCGCCATGCTTCGGTGCGGCTACTCCCCGGACTGCTGCCGGACGACGAGGAAGAACCCGCCTGATGCGCATCGACGTCGTGACCATCTTCCCCGAGCTGTTCGACCTGCCGCTGTCCACGTCGATGCTCGGCATCGCCCGCGAACGCGGGCTCCTCGACGTGCGCGCCCACGACCTGCGCGACTGGGCCGAGGGCGTCCACCGTCAGACCGACGACTACAGCTACGGCGGCGGACCCGGCATGGTCA
>PNNM01000052.1 GCA_013824215.1 Coriobacteriaceae bacterium | reverse complement strand
CATGCGGGGGACGCCGCCCTCAAGGCCGCCTCCATCGCCGAGATCGACCACGGCATCGTGGCGCGTCTGCTCGAGTACCCGGACGACCTGCGCATTCTGGCGATGCCCGACCACCCCACGCCGATCGCCATCAAGACGCACGTGGGCGAGCCGGTGCCCTTCGTGCTGTGGGGCCCGGGGGTGCGCTCCAACGGCGCCGAGCGCTACGACGAGGAGAGCGCGCGGGCGACCGGCCTGGTGGTCGACCCCGGCAGCGGGGTCATGGACCTGCTGCTCGGCGGCTAGGTGGGGCTAGGCGACCGGGCCGGCGAATGACGTTCGGCGTGCGTGCGGGACGACCATCGCGCTATATCCTTCCGACGAGGATCCTCCCGAGCGACGAGGCCTTGCGCTCGTCGACCTCGTCCGGACCGCTGCGACGCCACAGGTCGGTGACGGCCAGCGAGCCGACGAAGCGCAGACCCGCGAACTCCAGTGCCCGCCTGAGCTCGCGCACCGGGCCGGTGGAGTAGCCGAAGAAGGTCGCGAACGGTTCGGGGGCCGAGCACGCGGTGATGACGACGGCCGAGCGGCCTCGGGCGCACGCGCGGGTCTCGGCTCCGCGCGCGTGCGCTCCGAAGTAGCCGCTCAGGCGATCGAGGAACGCCTTGGTGCATACGTTCGCCCGGCGGAAGTAGCCGGGTGTGCCGAAGATGACGCCGTCGGCCCCGGCGATGAGCGCCGCGAGCGAAGGCAGGTCGTCCTCGATCTTGCAGGCGCCGCTGGTGCCGCAGAACCCGCACGACGTGCAGAAGCGGATCTCGCGCTCGTCGAGCCGGACGCGGGTCACCTGCGCGCCGGCGGCCTCGGCGGAGCGGGCGGCAGACTCGACCGCGCGGCTCACAGCGCTGCGGCGTGCACCCGCGTCGATGGCGAGCACCTTCATGAGACCTCCTCCGGGGCTGGCAGACCCTCGCGGACCCGCTCGATGCAGTCGTCGATCCAGTCGATCTCGGCGCGTAGCGAGGCGGCCGCGGCGTCGAGGGTCATCCGCGCCAAGGCCTTCTCGCGGGTCGTGATGCGCAGTGCCGAGGAGCGGGCCCTGACCCCATCGAGGCGTTCCTGAAGGCCTCTGCGGGCCTCTGAGAGCCTCGTTTCGAGCGCGGCGTCGTCGAGCGTGGCCCCGAAGTAGAGCCTGAAGAGGTCACCGTCGCGCAACGGCGCGGGCTGCAGCGGCTGTGCTACCCATGCCCGCAGCTCAGAGCGCCCGTTGTCGGTGACGGAGTAGACGCGGCGGTCCGGCTTTCCGCGCTGCGGGACGAGGCGCGAGGTGACGAGCCGGCGGGTGACGAGACGGTCGAGCGTCCGGTAGACCTGCGCCTGGTCAGCGGTCCAGAAGTGCGATGCGTCGCGATCGAAACAGCGCGTCTTCAGGTCGTATCCCGTCATCGGTCCCCTATCGAGGAAGCCGAGGATGGCGTGCTCCAGCGACATGATGCGAATGCCTCCCCGTGGCATATATGTCAGGACAAGTATAGGACAAAGCCTATAAAAATCAAGTCTAGAGTCAAGGTCGAGGTGGTTGAACGTAGTGCCTGTTCAGAGGCTCAGACGAACCGTCAGGCGTCACTCGAGTGTGTTCTCAGGGCCCTCGGACCTTCACGCTGGCGTGGCCGAGTGCCACAATGCGTGTAGGGGCGCCATCTCTTCGTGGCGCGACCGGCTCCGGCCGGGGATCCCCCGCGGGGCGCGCCCCCTCCTGGCGCTCCTGCGGCCCCGGCCGGACGCTATCCCTTCGGGTCCGCCCGGTATCCGGCTGAGCGCGGAAGGGCCTTCGACTCCGTCACACCCGAGGGCCTAGCGCGCCAGGGACACGATGCCCGACGCGGCGGGCGCGCCGGGGACGCACCGAGGGGCGGCTTCCCGCATCATCGCGGAACGCCGCCCCTCGGCACGTGAAGGGAAGGGAAGAAGGTTTGAGGGCTACCCGAAGCGCATGGCCTCGACGACGCGGCGGTAGTCGGATGCGGTGATCTCACCGCGCGCGAACCGCAGGCGCGCCATGGAAAGCGCCGGATGCGTCGCCGGGACGGGTTCGGCGGCGCGGACCGGGGCAGGAGCGTGGCGGTGACGGCGGCCCGAGGCTGCCCAGGCGGCGGCCGCGAGCGTGACGAGAACGATAGCTACGGCGTCCATCACCACTCCCTCCTTCATGCTCGACGGTTGCCCTCGGGACATATCGTGCCCGGCGGGTGTGGCGTGCCTCGGTGCGCGGTGTGGAGAGCCTGTGGAGCGGATACGGCTGCTAGACGGCGTGCCGCGGCGGTCGCGTGGGCGCCAGCGTGGCCAGTGCGACCCCGGCGACGATCACCGTCATGCCCGCGAACACCCACGCGTCCACCGGCTCGCGCAGGACGAGCCAGCCCAAGAAGACCGCCACGACCGGGTTCACGAACGCGTAGGTCATGACCCGTGAGGCGGGCGCGTTGCGCAGCGCCCACACGAACGCCGTGAAGGCGACCGCGGCCGCGAGGATCAGGTAGGCGAGCGCGCCGAAGCCGGTGACGTTCACCGCCGCCATGCGGGGCCACTCGCCCAGGACCGTGCCCCATGCCAGCAGGACGAGACCCGCGATGAGCATCTCGTAGCCGGTGACCACGACCGCGTTGGCGCGAACGGGATGTCTCTTGGAGTAGACGGAGCCGCCGGTCCACAGCCACGTCCCGACGATCTGCAGGCCCACGCCGAGGAGCTCGTCGGAGCCTCCGGACAGCCCGGTCAGCCGCGGCCACAGCAGGAGGGCGAGGCCGCAGAAGCCGATGACGAGGCCGGCCAGGCCGAGCGGCCCCGGGCGCTCCATGTCGGGCGAGACCCACTCGGCCGCCGCGGTCCACAACGGCAGGAGAGCGACCACGAGCGCCGCCAGGCCGGACGGGATGTACTGCTCGGCGAGGAAGGTGAAGTACATGCCACCGCACAGCAGGAGGATGCCGACGACGGCGGTGGTCTTGAGGTCCCGTCGCGAGACCCGCAGCGGCGTGCCCCGCAGGCGCGCCATGCCGAGCAGGATCAGCCCGGCGGGCACGAGGCGCAGGCCGCCGAAGAGCGCCGGCGGCAGGTCGGATTGCACGCCGATGCGGATGGCGAGGTACGTCGAGCCCCACACTATGTAGAGGGTCGCGAACGCGATCGCGAGTTTGATGCCGTGGGTGCGAGCCGCTCGGGCCGGGGACATGGTCCGCCTTGTCGTCATGTTGCCGGGACAGCAAGCATACCCGTGAGGCCGCGGCGCGCGGCGTGGTGTTTGCTGTAACGTCACGTCCGCGGGTCATTCACGGCAAGGGGCAGGGGCTGATGGGCGAGGGGCGCAAGCTGAACTGCTGGGAGTACCAGGGCTGCGGCCGCGAGCCGGGCGGCGTGCGCGCGGACGAGATGGGCGCGTGCGACGCGGCCAGCGACGGCCGGCTCGACGGCATCAACGGCGGGAGATGCGCAGGCCGCGCGTGCTGGGTCGTGCCGGGCACACTCTGCGACGGGCGGGTCTGCGGCACGTTCGACGAGAAGTACGTCTTCTGCCGCAAGTGCGGCTTCTTCGAGCAGGTCCAGGAGGAGGAGGGCGCCAGCTACGTCGACTACGTCCCTCTCCTCGTGATGATGGCGGGGAGTGCCGAGGAGTAGGTCCGCCGAGAAGCGCGCGGCGATGTCGCCAGCTTCGGGTAGACTTCTGCGGCGATGGCACTCACCGACTTCACACAGCCTTCAGTCACGGGGGACACCGTGGCCGTGCGTGCGCGCGACGGGCGTGCCGAGGTGCTCCTCATCCGGCGGGGACGTCCGCCCCACGAGGGCGCCTGGGCGCTTCCCGGCGGCTTCCTCGACGAGTACGAGCAGCCCGAGGACGCCGCCCGCCGCGAGCTGTTCGAGGAGACGGGGCTCGCATACCCCGGTCCGCTCGTCCCGCTCGGAGTCTTCGGGCGGCGAGGGCGCGACCCGCGTGGGTGGACGATCTCGATCGCGTACCTCGCGCTGCTGGACGACCCAGATGTCGCTGTGTGCGGTTCCGACGACGCGGTGGAGGCGGGCTGGTTCCCGCTGGACGACCCGCCACCGCTCGCGTTCGACCACGACGAGATCGTCGCGACGGCGCGGGCCATGCTCGCCGAGGGTGAGTCGGTCAGCGCGGGCACGTGACCGCACCCTCGCGGTGCGGTTCGGCTTGACCCGCGCCACTGTGCTCTCTAGAGTTCGCAGGTAACCGCATATGCACGCCATCGATGGGGATGAGTACGCGGCCCGGTAGGGCCAGCAGAGAGCCGGGGCAGCTGAGAACCGGCGCTCGAGAAGCCGCGGAACATGGCCCCGGAGGCACCCGGAGGAAACGCGCGACAAGGCGCGGAGTAATGCCGGGCGGACGCCCCCGATACCATGGGCTGTTGAGCATCGGACCCCGCGACGAAGTCCCGCCCGTCACGGAAACACCACCGGCCCGCGTGCTCGAGATGAGGCGGCCTGTCGGGCGACCGGGGCCGCGAAGTCGGGTGGTACCGCGTGGAGCCTCACAGATGAGGCCTCTCGCCCTGACAGACGAGGGCGGGGGCCTTTTGTGTTTGCATGGAGGTGATGAGCGGTGGCGAAGAGCTGGGAGGAGATCAACTCCCGCATCGCGGCAGGTGAGGCCGTCGTGGTGACCGCGGAGGAGTTCTCCGGGATGGCGGCCGCCGACGGGCTGGAGTCCGCGGCCAAGAAAGTCGACGTCGTCACGACGGGCACGTTCGGCCCGATGTGCTCGTCCGGGGTGTTCCTGAACTTCGGGCACTCGGACCCGCCCATCAAGATGCAGACGATCACCTTGAACGACGTGCCGGCATCCGGCGGTCTGGCGGCGGTGGACACCTACCTCGGCATCACCGAGCCGTCGCTGACGCGCGGGATCGAGTACGGCGGCGCGCACGTGGTCGAGGACCTCATCCGCGGCAGAGCGGTGCGCCTGAAGGCCATCGGCCCGGGGACGGACTGCTACCCGCGCACCGAGATCGACACGTGGGTGACGCTCGACGACCTGAACCAGGCATACTTCTTCAACCCGCGCAACGCCTACCAGAACTACGCCGTGGCGGTGAACTCGAGCGACCGCACCCTCTACACCTACCTCGGGCCGCTGCTGCCGAGGTACGCGAACGCCACGTACTGCTCGGCGGGCGCTCTCTCGCCGCTGCTGAACGACCCGACGTACCGGACCATCGGCGTGGGGACGCGCTGCTTCGTGGCCGGCGCGGCGGGCTACGTGGCCTGGGAGGGTACGCAGCACAACCCCAACCAGGTGCGCGATGAGGCCGGCGTGCCGATGGCCCCGTCGGGCACGATCGCGGTGATAGCCGACCTGAAGCAGGCGAGCCCCGAGTTCTTCGCCGCGGCGACCTTCACGAAGTACGGCGTGAGCGCGTATGTCGGCATCGGTATCCCGATCCCGGTGCTGGACGAGGAGATCGCGCGCACGCTGGCGCTCACCGACGCGGATCTCACCGCGACCATCTTCGACTACGGTGTCGACCGCCGCAGCCGGCCCTCGCCCGGGCGCGTGACCTACGCGCAACTGCGCACGGGCGAGATCGAGGTGGACGGCAGGAAGGTGCCGGTGGGCCCGATCTCGTCGCTGCCCGCCGCCCGGCGCATCGCCTCGGAACTCAAGCGCTGGATCGCCGAGGAGCGCTTCTCGCTCACGCAGCCGCTGCAGCTGCTGCCCCAACCGGGGACGCAGTCGTTCAAGCCCCTCGAGATCCGCACCGAGGAGGCGATCTAACAGATGCCGCGCAAACGATTCGACCTGCGCTTCCCGCCTCGCCAAGCGGCCAAGCCGGTCATCTACCACCTGGTCAAGGACTACGACCTGACCCCGAACATCCTCCGAGCCCAGATCGAGCCGGGCCAGCAGGGGCGCATGCTGCTCGAGCTCACCGGCCGCAAGGAGGCGTTCGCCGACGGGCTGGCGTTCCTCGAGAGGGAGGGGCTCACCGTCTCAGAGGCGGCCGCGGACATCTGTCTCGACGACGAGAAGTGCGTCGTCTGCGGACTGTGCACCGCGGTGTGCAAGCCACAGGCGCTCTACCTGGACGATGACTTCGCCCTGAAGTTCGACAAGGACAAGTGCGTCTACTGCGAGGCGTGCGTGATCGCCTGCCCGAGAAGGGCGATCACACTCCGGTTCTGACCGATCACCTGTCCGGGTCCATCACCGGGACGTGGCTGGGAAAGGCTCGAGGACGAAGATGGCGGACATACTGCGCAGGCTGGGGCGTGAGGTGCTCGTCGTGGACGGCGCGATGGGGACCATGCTGCAGCGTGCCGGCATTCCGGCGGGCATCGCTCCGGAGCTCCTCAACACGACCGCCGAGGACGTGGTCGGCGAGATACACCGCAATTACGTGCTGGCAGGCGCGGACTGCGTGACGTCGAACTCGTTCGGCGGCAGCCGCGCCAAGCTCGCCGAGCACGGGCTCGAGGACCAGGTCGAGGCGCTCAACCGCGCCGCCGTCCGCCTCGCCCTGGCCAGTGGGGCGTTGCACGTGCTGGCCGACGTCGGGCCCACCGGGCTCGTGCTCGAGCCGCTCGGCTCGGCGCTGTTCGACGAGCTGTACGAGATGTTCGCCGAGCAGGTCGCCGCGCTGGCGGCCGCCTCACCCGACGCCATCATCATCGAGACGATGACGGAGATCGCCGAGGCCCGCTGCGCCGTGCTCGCGGCACGGTCCGTCACCGACCTGCCGGTCTTCGCCACCGCCACCTTCGGACTGAGCGGCCGGATGGACCTCTCGGGCACGGGGCCGGAGGAGGCCGCCATCATCCTCGAGGCCGCCGGCGCCTCGGCGGTGGGGATGAACTGCGGACTCGGCCCCGAGCAGATGCTGCCGCTGGTGGAGCGCATGGCCCTCGCCACTGCTCTGCCGCTCATCGTGCAGCCGAACGCCGGTCTTCCGAGGCTTGAGGACGGCGTCACGGTCTTCCCCGGCACCGCCGACGAGATGGGTACCTTCGCCGCGCGGTTCGTGGATGCGGGCGCGGCGGTCGTCGGCTCCTGCTGCGGATCGACGCCGGTGTTCACCGGCGCGATCGCGGATTTCGCCAAGGACAAGCCGGTCGTCCTGCGCGAGCGCGCCGCCGGCGTGGTCATCGCTGGCCCGCGCGGCAGCGTCCGCATCGGCGGCGGGGCGCCGCTGGCGGTGGTGGGGGAGCGGATCAACCCGACCGGGAAGAAGGCGCTCGCGGAGTCGTTGCGCAGTGGCTCGATGTCGCTCGTGCGCGAGTACGCCGCCGCCCAGCAGGAGCAGGGCGCGGCGGCCCTCGACGTCAACGTGGGCGCGGCGGGCGTGGACGCGGTCTCGACGCTGCCCGAGGCGGTGAAGGCGGTCGTGTCCACAGCCGACCTGCCGGTGGTGATCGACACCACGGACCCGGCGGCGCTCGCCGCGGCGCTGCGCGTCTATCCCGGCCGCGCGCTCATCAACTCGGTCAACGGC
>PNNM01000051.1 GCA_013824215.1 Coriobacteriaceae bacterium | reverse complement strand
CGACGACTACGACAAGGCCAAGGCGGGAGCGGTCGTGGCGCTGGATGTGAAGACGGGCGAGGTGCTCGCGATGGCGAGCGCTCCCTCGTACGACCCGAAGCTGTTCATCGGCGGCATCACCGAGGCGGACTGGAAGAGGCTGAACGCCAAGAACAGCGAGTATCCGCTGAACAACCGCGCCATCATGGCCGCCTACCCGCCCGCGTCCACGTTCAAGGCGGTCACTGGCCTGGCTGGCCTGCGCTGGGGCGTCACGAGCGAGTGGCGGACCTACACCTGCGCGGGCAAGTGGGTCGAGATGGGCGAGCAGTGGCCGAAGTGGTGCTGGAACAGGAGCGGCCACGGCAGCGTCTCGTTCCACCGCGGCATCACGGATTCCTGCGATACCGTCTTCTACGAGATCGGCTACGAGTTCTACAAACAGAAGGACGAGAAGCTGCAGCGCGTGGCCCGCGAGTTCGGGATAGGGCAGGTGACCGGCATCGACCTGCCCGGCGAGGTGCGCGGGCGCGTGCCGGACGCGGCGTGGAAGCGGGAGTTCAACAAGGACTACCCCGAGTACCGCACGTGGTTACCGGGCGATACCGTCAACATGGCGATCGGGCAGGGCGACCTGCTTGCGACGCCTCTGCAGATGGCTCAGGTCTATGCGACCGTGGCGAACGGCGGCAGGATCATGCGGCCGCACATCCTGAAAGACGTTCTCGACCTGGACGGTAAGGTAGTCCGCAGCGCCGAGGTCACGTCGTCGGGCCGGGTCGACGCCTCCGCGGCGCAGTTCGCGGTCATCCGACGAGGCCTGCGCTCCGTCACCGAGGAGGGGACGGCGCGCAGCGCGTTCCGCGGGTTCGACGCGAACGTCCTGGGGAAGACCGGTACGGCCGAGGTCTACGGCAAGGACGACTACGCCTGGTTCGTCGGGGTGGCGCCCGCCGAGAAGCCGCGGTACGTGGTGGCGGTCGTCGTCGAGCAGGGCGGTCACGGTGGCTCCGTGGCCGCGCCGGCGGCGCGCCAGGTGCTGGCACAGCTCCTCGGCCTGCGGGTCGAGCATGTCCGCGCCCAGGACGTCTCGAGGTAGCTGAGGAGCGATGGAGACCAGCCTCGCCGCACGAGTGAGCAACCGGGTCAACTGGACGCTGCTGGCCGCGCTCGCCGTGGTGGTCGTCTACGGCACGGTCATGGTCCGCTCGGCGACCGCGGGGATGAGCGCCGGGGACGTGATGCTCGCCAAGCAGTTCGCCGGCATGGCCATCGGGGGCCTGCTCCTCCTCGGCCTGTGGTTCGTGGACTACCACTCCTGGGAAGGCTGGATGGGGCCGCTGTACTGGGGCAGCCTGTTCCTGGTGATCAGCCCGCGTATCCCGGGGCTGGGCGACGCGGCCAAGGGCGCGACGTCGTGGCTCCAGATCGCCGGTGTGCGTCTCTTCCAGCCTTCCGAGCCCGCCAAGCTCCTGCTCATCATCGTGCTCGCGCACGCGGTGTCGCGCTACAAGGGCGACCTGAGCCGGCCCGCTGACGTCGCCCGCGTGCTCGGCCAGTACGTCCTCGTTCCGCTCGCGCTCATCCTCGCCCAGCCGGACCTCGGCACGGGCCTGGTCTTCGTGGCGATCGCGATGGGGATCCTGCTCGTGGGCGGGCTGCAGGGTCGGTGGTTCGTGGCGTTCGCGCTCGTCGGGGTGGTCGCCACCGGTGTCGTCCTCCAGTTCGGTCTTCTCCAGGAGTACCAGGAGGACCGGCTGCTCGTGTTCATCGATCCGACGCGCGACCCCCATGGCGCGGGCTACAACCTCCAGCAGTCGAAGATCGCGATCGGCTCCGGCGGACTGACCGGGCGCGGGCTCGGCTCCGGGACGCAGAGCAACCTGCTCTTCCTCCCCGAGCGGCACACCGACTTCATCTTCTCGGTGATCGGCGAGGAGCTCGGGTTCCTCGGTGCACTCGCTCTGTTGGCCGTCTATCTCGGGCTGCTGTTCGGCTCCTTCGAGGTCTGCGCGTCCTCGCGCGACCTGTTCGGGGCCTTGGTGGTCATCGGTGTCATGAGCATGTGGACGTTCCAGATCCTCGTGAACATCGGCATGACCGTGGGCATCATGCCCATCACGGGCATCCCGCTGCCGTTCATGAGCTACGGCGCATCCTCGCTCGTCACCAACCTCGCGTCGGCGGGTATCCTGTTGTCGGTGTGGTCGCGCCGGTACGGCGTGTGAGAGGGGACAAGCGATGGGACTGCCTGTCGACGTGCGTGACCTGCTCGCGTCGGGCGCGCAGATGCAAAAGGACCGCGACCTTCCGGTACGCGTCGTGGTGCTGCTGGAGCCGGGCGCGCCCGACGAGCTGCTCGACGCGGTGCGGAAGCACGTCAGGCCGCAGACCGCGAACGCCACGGTGCAGGTCGAGGTCGTCGAGCCCGGCGTGGAGTTCGCATACGAGCCGGGCGTGGACGCCGTGATCGCGGTGTGCGGACCCGGCTCCCCGGACCTGCGGCGGGCGATCGACCCCGCGCGCACGAGGGCGGTGCCGGTGGTCCTGCTCGGGATGGGGGAGTCGGGCGATGCGCTGTCGGCGGCGCTCGCTCACCCGCTCGGCGACACCATCGTGTACCCGGACGCCGAGCGCGTGGCGGCGCACGAGCTGGCGGACTGGTTCGTCGACAGGCTGGGCCACAAGCGGCTCGCGCTCGCGCACAACTTCGTCTTCATCCGCCGAGAGGTGGCGTCCGACGCCGTGCGTACCACCGCGTGGCAGAACGCGCTGATCGGCGGCGTGACCATCATCCCCGGCGCCGACATGCCGCTCATGACCGCGAACCAGGCGAAGATGGTCCTGCAGATCGCCGCGGCTTACGGTGAGCGCCTCGGCCCGGAGCGGGTCTCGGAGTTGGCGGCCGTGGTGGGCGGCGGGTTCGCGCTGCGCACGATCGCGCGGCAGATGCTGACCGCGGTGCCCGGCCTCGGCTGGGCGATCAAGGCCGGCATCGGCTACAGCGGTACGATCGCGATGGGGAAGGCGGCTATCGCGTATTTCGAGAAGGGCGTCGACTTCTCGGAGGTCATGAAGCATGTCGGCGCTGCGCGCGACTCGGTGATGAGCCGCGCGAGGAAGATGCGCGGCAAAGGCGGGACCGCGGCGCTCCCCGGTCCCGCGCCGGTCCTGCCTCCAGCCCCCGAGCAGCCCGAGGCGGCCGTCGCCGGTGAGTGATCTGTGGGACCGCGTCGAGCCGCTGCTCCGTGAGGTCGAGCGGCCGGCGCGCTATATCGACGGCGAATGGGGCGCCGCACACCGGCCCGAGCCCGCCTACGTCGCGGCGCTGGTCTACCCCGATACCTACGAGATCGGGATGGCGAACCAGGGGCTGGCCATCCTCTACGAGCGGCTGAACGCTCTGTCCGGCGTCGCGGCCGAGCGCGCCTACCTGCCGTGGAAGGACATGGCGGCGGCGATGCGTCGCGCCGGCGTGCCGCTGTTCACGCTCGAGTCCTGCCGGCCGCTGACCGCCTGCGACCTCGTCGGCATCACCCTGCCCTACGAGCTCACATACACGAACGTGCTCGAGGCGCTCGATCTGGCGGGCATCCCGCTGCGCGCCGCCGAGCGCACCGTCGCCGATCCGATCGTCGTGGGCGGCGGTCCGTGTGTCTGGGATCCCGAGCCCATGGCGCCGTTCTTCGACGCCATCCTGATAGGTGAGGGCGAGGAGGCGGTCGCCGAGATCGTGGACGCCCATCGCGCGGCGAAGGAGGCGGGCGCTTCGCGAGCCGAGGTGCTCGAGGCTCTGGCTGCCGTCCCAGGCGTCTACGTGCCCTCGCTGTACGCATCCGCGGACGACGGCTCGCCGCTGGAGGCGCGTCCGCCCGCGCCTGCGGTCGTGGTCAAGCGCGCCGTGCGCGACCTCGATGCGATGCCGGTCGTCACCTGCCCGGTCGTCCCGTTCATGGACGTCGTCCACGACCGGCTCACCGTCGAGGTGCTGCGGGGATGCACCCGCGGATGCCGCTTCTGCCAGGCGGGCATGGTGTACCGGCCCGTCCGGGAGCGCACGCCCGACGCGATCGTCGGCGCCGTGACCGACGGTCTGGCATGCACCGGCTACGAGGAGGTCTCGCTCACCTCGCTGTCCACGACCGACCACTCGCGGCTCGAGGAGGTCCTGCGCCGGCTCACCCGCCGGCTCGAAGGCACCGCGACCTCGATCTCGCTGCCGTCACTGCGTGTCGATGCGTTCAGCGTGCGGATGGCGCGCCTGGTCTCGGCGGCCAAGAAGAGCGGGCTGACGTTCGCGCCCGAGGCGGGCACGCAACGCCTCCGTGACGTCATCAACAAGAACGTCACTGAGGACGACCTGCTCGAGACTGTCGAGGCGGCCTTCCGCGAGGGATGGCGGCGCGTGAAACTCTACTTCATGATCGGCCTGCCCACGGAGACCGACGAGGACGTCCGCGCCATCGGGGCGCTCGTGGGGCGCGTGGTGGAGACCGCTCGGGAAGCGGCCGGTACCGACCGGGGAGCAGTCAAGGTGGCGGTCTCGGTCTCGACCTTCGTGCCGAAGGCGCAGACACCGTTCCAGTGGGAGGCTCAGATCACACGCGAGGAGGTCGCACGGCGGCAGGCGCTGCTTCGCGGCAGCGTCCCCCGCAAGGGGGTCGACCTGTCTTGGCATGACGCCGAGCAGTCGTATCTCGAAGGCGTGCTCGCGCGCGGCGGACGCGAGGTCGCGGACGCGGTGGAGGCCGCCTGGCGGGGTGGGGGAGCCTTCTCGGCGTGGACCGAGGAGTTCGACTTCGGCGTCTGGGAGCGGGCCCTGGCCGCATGCGGCGTCGATGGGACGTCGATCGCCAACCGCGAGCGGATCGTCGGCGAACCGCTCCCGTGGGCTCACCTGTCCGCGGGCGTGGCGGAGGCATACCTGCACGCCGAGCGGGAGCGAGCGTACGCGGGCGAGACCACCTCGGACTGCGCGGCGGGGCCGTGTACCGGCTGCGCCGTCTGCGGCGACCTCGGCGTGGATGTCGTGACGGCGGGTGAGCGTCGTGGCTAGCGGCGAGTTCCGCCTGCGCGTGCGCTACCGCAAGGACGGGCGCCTCAGGTGGCTGTCGCATCTCGAGACCTGTCGCGCTCTCGAGCGCGCCGTTCGTCGCTCGCGGCTGCCGTACGCCGTGACCCGCGGGTTCAGCCCGCACATGAAGCTCGCATTCGGTCCTGCTCTGCCGGTGGGGACGGCCGGATCGGCCGAGTTGCTCGATCTCCTGCTCGTCTCCTATGTGCCCGCCGCCGAGGCCGTGGTGCGCCTGCGCGCGGCGTCGGCCGAGGGTCTCGCGATCGAGGAGACCCGCTACGTGGAGGCGGGACTGCCCTCGCTGGCCGCATCTCTCACGATCGCGGTGTATGATGTGCGCGTAGAGGGGGTGGTCGCGGACCGGATGAAGCAGGCGCTCGACCGCGTTCGACGGGACGGGCGGCTCACGATAGAGCACAAGGGCAAACACAAGGTTTACGACCTCGCGCGCAGTCTCCCGAAGGAGCCGCGTGTCGAAGGCATCGAGGACGGTGTGGCCATCGAGGTCGCCGTCCGAATGGGCCCGGAAGGGTCCCTCCGCCCGGAAGCGCTCGTCGAAGCCGCGCTCGCGTCAACGGACGCCGACGGCGCCGTGATGTCGGTGTCGCGCACCGACCTCCTCGAGGAAGCGGAGGGCGCTTGGCGCCGTCCATGACCTGCGGAGCGTCGACCTCAAGTGGCGGAGATCGTCAAAGAGATGCTGGTCTCGCACGATTCGAGCGAGACCCGTGTGGCGTTGCTCGAGGACCACGAGCTCGTGGAGCTCTACGTCGAGCGGCCCAAGCGCAGCGTGGTGGGCAACGTCTACCTCGGCAGGGTGAAAGACGTCCTTCCCGGGATGCAGGCCGCGTTCGTCGACATCGGTCTCGAGAAGAACGCGTTCCTCTACGTCGACGAGGTGGTCTCCCCCGAGGGGCTCGAGGACGTCCCGCGCCGCGACATCGCCTCGCTGCTGAGACCCGGCCAACAGGTCATGGTGCAGGTGGTCAAGGACCCCATGGGGACCAAGGGCGCCCGGGTGACCACGGATGTGTCGCTCCCCGGACGATTCCTCGTCCTCATGCCGTTCTCGGACTTCGTGGGAGTGTCGCGCAAACTCGGGGACGAGGAGCGCGACCGTCTGCAGGCGGTGATCGAGCGGATCCGGGTCGAGGGCGTCGGGATCATCGCGCGCACCGTGGCGGCAGGCGTGTCCGAGCGCGAGATCGCCTCGGACTTCGAGTTCCTCATGCGCCTGTGGAAGCGCGTGCAGTCGCTGTCGAAGGAAGGCGTGGCCCCGGAGGTCATCTACACCGAGATGGACCTGGCGCTGCGTCTCGTTCGCGACGTGTTCGCCGACGACTTCCGGCGCCTGCTGGTCGACCACAAGGAGACGCACGACAAGATCGTCTCGTTCCTGAAGAAGACCTCGCCGCACCTCGTGCGCCGGGTGCAGATGCACCGCGACCACATCCCGCTCTTCGACCATTTCGGGATCCAGGAGCGCATCGATCTGGCCATCCAGCGGGTGGTGCCGCTGCCCAGCGGCGGCCGCATCGCCATAGACAAGACCGAGGCGCTCACCGCCATCGACGTCAACACCGCCTCGTTCACAGGCAAGAAGAACCTGGAGGACACGATCTTCCGCACCAACCTCGAGGCGGCCGACGAGGCGGTGCGCCAGCTGAGACTCCGGGACATCGGCGGCATCATCGTCATCGACTTCATCGACATGGAGGACGCGTACAACCGGGCCGAGGTCATGAGGCGGCTCGGCCAGGCGCTCGCCCGGGACCGCACGAAGACGCGAGTGACCGAGATGACGCGGCTCGGCATGGTGGAGATGACTCGCAAGAACGTGACCGACGGCCTCTACGGGGTGCTCACCGAGACCTGCCCGACCTGCGGCGGCGAGGGGCGCGTGATCTCGGACACCACGAAACGCATCACCGTGGAGCGGCGCATGCGCGAGATCCTGCAGGGCGGACGCTCGCCGGCGTACCTGTTCGGGCTCCACCCGGACACGTACCAGCTGGTCATGGCGCCGGGGCACAACGCGGTGGCGATGTTGCGCGCCGAGACCGGCAAACAGGTCGCGGTCGTCCCCGAGCGCGATGCCGAGCCCACCGAGGTACGCGTCATCATCGAGGGCAAGGCCGGCCTGGTGCAGCGGGCGCTGGAGTAGGCCGGCTCCGGAGGGTGGCCACACCCGGCGGCGTTGCCGTGTTTGACCCCCGCATGCTCGGCTGATAACCTAACTCTTCGCGCATACGCACACCACGGAGAGGTTCCGCATGTACGCAATAGTGTCCACCGGCGGGAAGCAGCTGAAGGTCGAGAACGGCACCGTGATCGTCGTAGAGAAGCTCGACGCCGAGCCTGGGACCTCGGTCGACCTGGAAGTCGTGTTCCTGGCCGACGGCACCGAGATCGTCGTCGATCCCGCGAAGCTCGCGGCCGCGACCGTGAAGG
>PNNM01000050.1 GCA_013824215.1 Coriobacteriaceae bacterium | reverse complement strand
GTGACGGCCCTGAGGTTGCCCTGCGCACGCCGCACGAATACAATCTCACGTGCCCGTCATGCACGGGCGTTGACAGCACGAGCAACCCGATCCGTTGGGTGCGGCTCCTGTCCGAACACAGGCCACTGCCCGGAAATGTCGAGAGACGCCAATGGGTAGAACAGCCCTCGCCGGCTTAAGGCGAAGGCTAAGGTGGCTGGTCGCGCGCTTGAGCGCGGCACTACGTCGGACAGTGCCTAAACCAAGACGAGGGAGCGGGACTGCATCCCGGTGCGCGACACCGTCGCGCCGGCACGCATGGGCGTATGCGCCCGTGCCCGCAGCCCTCGTCCGCACCCGGTCGAGGGCTTCTTCGTGCCGTCAGACATGTCGCCGAGAGATGAAGGACCTACGTGAGACCTCCGAGTCCGTAGGTCCCGGCTCCCGATCACCACTCGGGCGCCGGGGCCCGAGAACACGCCCTTCGCGGGTGCCGCCGTCGCGCGCGGCCGCCCCGGTTGCGAAGGGAGGGAGCAGACATGATCTACCTGACCCGGATGCTGGGTAGGCCGGTGGTCGACGCCGCGGGCGAGACCATCGGCACCATCCACGACATCGCCATCGCCACGGGCGAGATCTTCCCGCGCGTCACGTCGCTCGCGTTCGTCGGGCCCGACAAGACGCCGTTCATGCTGTCCTGGCGCAAGTACGTCGCCGAGTTCGACGGCGACCACGTCGCACTCACCGTGCCGGCCGCCGACATCCGTTTCTCCTACCTCCAGCCCACGGAGGTGCTGCTCTCCCGCGACCTGCTCAACAAGCAGATCGTCGACACCCAGGGCATGAAGGTCGTGCGCGTCAACGACCTGAAGCTCTCCGAGTCCCGCAATCAGCTCCGTCTGCTCGGCGCCGAGGTCGGCGCGCGCGGCATCCTGCGCGGCATCTCCCCGGCGCTCGAGCGCACCGTCGACCTGCTGGCCCGCCTCGTGGGCCGCCCCGACGGCCTGCCCGAGAACATCATCGCGTGGAACTACATGGACCTGCTCGACCGCGACCTGTCGCACGTCCGCCTGTCGGTGACGCACAAGCGCCTCCACGAGCTGCACCCAGCCGACATCGCCGACGTCCTCGAGCAGCTCGGCCCGGCACAGCGCGCCATGGTCTTCGAGCACCTCGACAACGCCGCCGCGGCCGAGGCGATCTCGGAGCTGGAGGACGAGCTGCAGGCCGACGTCATCGACGACCTCGGCGAGGCGCGCGCCTCGGACATCCTCGAGATCATGGACCCGGACGACGCCGCCGACATCATCGGCGACCTCCCCTACGACAAGGCCGAGGCGCTCCTGCGCCTCATGGGCGTCTCGGAGGCGCGCGAGGTGCGCAAGCTGCTCGGCTACAAGGAGAAGACGGCCGGCGGCATCATGACCCCCGAGGTCACCAAGGTCACCGAGGGCATGACGGTCGGCGCGGTCATCGATCACCTGCGCAAGGATGCCGCCGAGAACGAGTCCATCTACTACGTGTACGTGACCGACGACGACGGACGCCTCACCGGCGTGCTGTCGCTGCGCGACCTGATCGTCAGCGCTCCGGAGACGGCCGTGAGCGACATCGCCGAGCGCGACCTGTTCATGGTCGACCCGGACGACGACCAGGAGGACGTCGCCGAGATGATGGCCAAGTACGACCTGCTCGCGCTGCCGGTCGTGGACGAGCGCGGCCGGGTGCTCGGCATCGTCACCGTCGACGACGCCCTCGACGTCCTCGAAGAGGAGGCCGAGGAGGACCTCGCGATCGCCACCGGCTCGGCCAAGGAGCGCGGGCCGGTCGCGTCGCTGTGGGGCCGCATCTGGCGTCGCAGCATCTGGGTGGCGGTCTGGGGCGCGGCGCTCGGCGCGGTGCTCGGCCTCGCCGACGCGGCAGCGATAGGGACCGCTCCGGTGCTCCTCGACGAGTTCGGGCTCCAAGTCGCGGTGTTCGCCGCGCTGCTCATGCCTGTCCTGCTGCGCACCGCCGAGGAGGCGTCGTCCCGCGCGGTCGCCGAGATCATCGAGGGCGACGAGGACGAGCGGCCCCGGATCGGGACACGCCTGCTGACCGAGGGCCTCGTCGGCTTCGCGGTGGGGGCGGTCGCCGGCGTGTTCGCCGGCGTCGTCGGCTACCTGCTGGGGGGGCTCGACCCCGGTCTCGGCCTCACGCTCGGCGTCGCGACCGGCGCCTCCGTGCTCGCCACAGTGGTCTTCGGCAGCGTGCTGGCCGATGCGGCGCTGAGTCTCAGCGCTCGGGGCCGTCAGGTCTCGTCCACAGCGCTCTCGCTCGTGAGCATGGCCTTCGCGGCGGTGGCCTACGTGGTCATCGCCTACGCCTTCGGTGTCGGCGCGGTCTACCTCGGCATCGTCTCATCCGGGCTGATCACCCCGTGACGGGACGATGACGGCCTCGGTCGCGACAACCCCGAAGGGCAGGCGGCTCGCCCCGCTGGCGCTGCTGGCGGCGTTGGGCCCCGGCATCATCGCGGCGTCGGCCGGCAACGACGCCGGCGGCATCTCCACGTACTCGGTGGACGGGGCCCGGTTCGGCTACGACATGCTATGGATGGTCCTCGTCATGACCTTCTCGCTCGTCGTGGTGCAGGAGATGGCGGGGCGCATGGGCGCGGTGACCGGCAAGGGCTTCGCCGCGCTCATCCGCGAGCGTTACGGCATCCGCCCGTCGTTCTTCGCCATGTCGATGCTGCTCGTCAGCACAGCGGGGACGTCGGTGGCGCAGTACGCCGGCATCGCGGCCGCGGGCGAGATGTTCGGAGTGAGCAAGTACCTCTCCGTGCCCCTCGCGGCGTTCGTGGTCTGGCTGCTCGTGGTGCGCGGTTCCTACCGCAACGTGGAGAAGGTGCTGCTCGCGCTCTCGGCGGTCTTCCTGGCCTACGTGGTGGCGGCGTTCATGGCGCGCCCGGACTGGGCCGCGGTGGCGCACGCCACGTTCGTGCCGACGTTCCGGCCCCGCGCGGACTTCGTCCTGCTCGTCATCGCCACAGTGGGCACGACCATCGCGCCGTGGATGCAGTTCTTCGTGCAGAGCAACATCGTGGACAAGGGTGTCACCGTCAAGGAGCTCCCGCTCCAGCGCGTCGACATCATCGCCGGAGCGGTGGCCGCCAACGTCGTCGCGTGGTTCATCATCCTGACCACCGGAACGGTGCTGTTCCCGAAGGGGATCGCCATCGCCGACGCGGGCGAGGCGGCGCTCGCTCTCGCGCCGGTGGCGGGGCGCTATGCGAGTGCGCTGTTCGCCACAGGCCTCGGCTCGGCGGCCTTCCTGGCCGCGTGTGTCCTGCCGCTCACCGCCGCGTACGCTGTCTGCGAGGCGTTCGGCTGGGAGCGCGGCATCGACCGCTCGTGGGCGGAGGCGCCGGCGTTCAACACCATCTACACCTTCGTCATCGTCTTCGGCGCGGCCGTCATCCTGCTGCCCGGACTCGACCTCATCGCGATCATGGTGCTGTCGCAGGCGGTCAACGGCCTGCTCCTGCCGTTCCTGCTCGTCTACATGATGGGGATCGTCAACGACCGCCGGATCATGGGCCGTCACGTGAACGGCCGCGCCTTCAACGGCATCGCCTGGACGACGATCGTCGTGGTCATCGGGCTTTCGTGTGCCCTGCTCGTCATGACCGCTCTCGGGAGGATGGGGTGAGCCGGCCGATGAGCGACACCGCGCACCACAAGGCGCAGCTCCGTGCACTCGCGCATCATCTGCGGCGTCTCATGCCAGCGGGCGCGGGAGAGGCCGGCTCCATCGCGGCATGCGCCCGCCTGCTCGCCCTGCCGGAACTCGCCGAGGTGCGCACCGTCCTGGGCTACGCGGCGATGCCCGCCGAGATCGACCCGGCCCCGGCTCTGGCCGCTTTGCGGGAACGCGGGGTGCTGGTCGCCTACCCGCGCGTATGCGCCGACCGCGTGCTGACCCTGCATGTGATCGACGACCCGTCCGAACTCGTCCCGGGCGCCTTCGGTATCCTCGAACCCCCCGAGCGGGCACCGACGACGGGACCAGCCGAACTCGACGCCGTCATCGTCCCCGGTGTCGCCTTCGATGCGGCGTGCGCGCGGCTCGGCCACGGCGCGGGCTATTACGACCGCCTGCTCGCGGCACTCGCCCCGGACGTCCCCCTGATCGCACTCGCCTTCGACGAGCAGATCTTCGGGGAGGTCCCTCGCGAGGCGCACGACATCCGGATGCATGTGGTCGTCACTCCGAGCGCCGCATACCGGCGGGCCGACTGAGCTCCCGCAGTACCGGGGTCCGGGGGACCGGGGGCCTTCGCCGTGGGAGAGGGTCGGACGCCGGCGAGCGACCCGCCGCCGGTGCGCCTACTTCCCGCCGATCTTCGGGGACGGCCTGGTCCCCAGCGCCGCCATCTGGTCGAGCGTCACGAACGTGTAGCCCTTGCGCTTGAGCTCATGGATGATCCACGGCAGCGCCTTGATGGTCTGGCCGCGATCACCCCCGCCGTCGTGCAGGAGGATGACCGCGCCTGGCTTCGTGGCCGCCACCACGCGCCGCGCGATGTTGCCCGCGCCCGGCTCGTCCCAGTCCCACGGGTCGACGCTCCACATGACGAGCCGCAGGTCGGCGCGTCTGGCCTCGGCGACTATCACCCCGCTCAGCGCGCCGCCTGCGGGACGGTACCACTTCGGCGTGATGCCCGTCGCCTGCCGGATGAGCGAGTTGGTCCCGCGCAGTTCGCGCCGCACCATCGAGGCGGGCGAGTCCTTCTTGATCTTGTGGCTGAAGGAGTGGTTGCCCACCGCGTGCCCGTGGGCGACCACTCGGCGAGCGAGCTTCGGGTGCTTGCGCACGTTGGTCCCGAGCATGAAGAACGTGCCCGGCACCTTCTCCCGGTCCAGGATGGAGATGATCTTCTCGGTCTGCCCCGGCCACGGTCCGTCGTCGAAGGTGAGCGCCACGATCCTCGCGCCGCCGCCGGGCAGCACGCGCAGGTATCGCATGGGCGCCGGCTCCCGCAGGACCGTGCCGCTCGTCTCGTGCCCCGACACGACGCCGCGCGTCACCTGCCGCGCGCCCGCCGCGCCCGGCGCCAGCATCTTGAGCAGCGGCCCCGAGCCCTCGACCTCGACCGGGATAGGGATGGCCACAACCGTGCTCTCCACGTCCTCGATCCGGTCGTAGCCGCGCCGAGTCGTCACGCGGTCGCCCGCGTAGAGCTGCGCGTCCGTGGCCAGCATCGATCCCAGCCGCAGCACGGCGGGCGGCTCCCCGCCTCCGGCCCGCACCACCGACCGGTCGTCAACAGCGAGCAGATCGCCGGGCTCCGCGGAGCCCAGATCCCCGGAGAGCACCTCTGCGGCGGTCGCGCCGGCGCGCATCACGGTCCAACGACCGTCCACGCTCACCGGGATCCGCATGAACGGCACGTACGTCACCACCATCACCGCAAGCGACGCCAGCGCCAAGGACGCCGCGATCACGGCGTCCATGCGGTGCGGCGCGGGCCTTTCAACGTCGTAGTAGGTCACGCGGGCGCCTCGTGCGATATGCGTGCCATCCGCCCGCCGGTGAGCCCGACCAGCTCGGCCAAGGACATCCTGAGCATCGTGTTCGGGGTTCCCCCGGCAGGGAACAGCTCCTCGAAACGCGACAGCGTCTCGTCGATGAGTACAGGCAGCTCCGGCGGCAGGTCGAACGGCGAGACCCCGCCGATCGCGTAGCCGGTCGCCGCGCGGACCGTCTCGGCGTCCGCGAAGACCGCCGAGCCGCCCGCCCCGATCTCGGCCGCGATGGCGGCACCGTCACCCCGGCGGTCCCCGGCGACGAGCGCGAGCACAGCCCGCCCCTCGGCGACGAAGACGAGGGACTTCACGATCTGCCCGAGCAGGCAGCCCATCGCATCCGCCGCCATCTGCGCGGTCTTCGTGGACTGCTGATACGTCACGAGGCGGTCGGCCATCCCGTGCAAGTCCAGATAGGCGCGCACGCGCTCCGCCGAACCCGCCTTGTACTGCTCGGCGCGGGCCTCACCGGGGGTCATCGACGGTCACGTCCTTCCGAGATTCCGCACAGCGGGAGACGCCTCGAAGTGCGCGGGGGCCCGCGCGGGGGCCCCCAACGGGATGCGCAGCGCGTCCAGCATCGTCTCCAGGTCGCCGCGCAGGACCGCGAGCGTGCGCAGATCGAGCCGCATGAGCGGCATGTCGGGGTGGGGCCGCAGCACCGTGAAACCGCTGCGCAGGAGGAACTCCACACCCACGAGCGGAGAGGTGGCGTAGTCCGGCTGGCTGGCGACGCCGTAAGCCTCCACGGACCGTTCACCCCGGCCCACCAGGTCCCGCAGCGCGGCGTGCAGCAGCAGCTTGCCGAGCCCGTGCTGGCGGGCCTCGGGAACGATGTGCATGCAGGCGAGCAGCACCGCGTCGTCTGAGGGAGGGCCCGCCGGCATGTTCCGCGCCTGCGGGAAGTAGCGCGCGGGCGCGTACTTCACGATCCCGAGGACCTCGCCCTCCTCGAGCGCGGCGCGGCCAGGCTCGCCCCACTCCGCGGTGACGTGCTCCGCCCACGCGACCGCGCGCGCGAGATCCTGTTCGGATCCGCAGCGCGCCTCGAGCCGCGATCCCGACTCCCAGAACACGCAGCCCACGCACATGTCCGGCACCCGCCGGAGCAGCTGTGGAGTGAGCGGCCTGAACTTCCTCGTCATCGTCGCGCCTACCCGTCCTTGTCGCGGCGCATCGCTTCGCGCACGGCCCGGCCCAGCGAGCGCGCCGCGCCGGCCGCCTTCCTGCCGGCGGGGGTCGCCGCGGCCGCGGCGGCCGCGGCCCGTCCCAGCTCGACGGCCGCCTTCCCTGTCTCCACGAGCGCCTCACCGGTCTCGGTGGCGCGGGCCGCGACGTCCACAGCGGCCTTGGCCGCCACGGCGGCGCCCTTGCCCGCGTCCTCGGCCAGACCCCCTGACCGCGCCGCCTCCAGCGCCGGATCGTCGACGAGGATCGCACCGGTCGCGGCGTCGTAGCCGCCCACGAGTCCGCCGGCGACCTCCCGTACCCCGAGCGCCGCGTCGTCGACCCTTCCCGACGAGAGCATCACGCGTGTGATCCCGCCGGACGACTTGAGGAATCCGGCGTCCGCGACCGTGCCCGCGGGCTCACCCGAGCGCGTACGCACGGGCATCCCGCGCCAGACCACGGAAGCGTCCATCTCGGCCCCAGCCTCCTTCTCGGCGGCGCCGAGCGCGGGGAGCCGGCGGCCGATCACGCCCACGCCGCGCTCGCCCCACTCGGAGACGAGCGAGAGGGGCACGTAGCGCGGCTTGCGGGCGAACATCAGCAGGAGGTCCGGCCGACGCACCTCGAGCGCGATCACGCGCGCCTCGCTCGGGTGCATCACGACGCGCGAGACCGTGCCGAGACGGCGCACGCGCCTGCCGGCGCGGGCGACCACGGGCATACCTTCGATCTGCGAGACGAGCGGCACGGTCTTCTTCGCGCCCTCCGGGGAGTCGACAAAGACCGGCTGCCCGGAAGGGGCGACCGGCCCTTGCAGTGTAGCGCGCGAGCGGGTCCTACAGCTCGGGGAGAGATGTCTCCGTGGGCGCGGGAGCCGCCGCGGTCTCGGCCGGCATGTCCTTGGGCGGAGCCGTCTTCTCGGCAACGAAGTCGAGCGCGTCCTGGGCC
>PNNM01000049.1 GCA_013824215.1 Coriobacteriaceae bacterium | reverse complement strand
GATGCGGCGGTCTGGGTCGGCAGTCCGGTCATGAAGTAGAGATCGAACCGCGAGCAGCCGTGCCTGAGCGCGGCGGCGATCGACTCCTCGACCTGGGACATCGTGTAGTGGTGTTTGCCGAACGCGGCGCGCACGTCGTCGTCGTGGCTCTCCACCGAGATCTCGCACGACCAGTCATCGAGGTGCGCGTTCAGGAACTCGTAGAACTCCTCGGCAGGCGGCTTGAAGAACTCGAAGGCGATCGGGTTCTTCAGCTTGATGCGGGAGAGGCCCTCGACGAAACGTTTGGTGTAGTCCCTGCCGCCCTGCAGGAAGTCGTTGAGGACGAAGATGGGGCCGGGGATGTAGCGCTGGATGTTCTCGATGTCGCGCACGAGCAGATCGGGATCGCGGAACGCGACCTTGTGCCGGCCGAAGTGCGTCCTGAACGAGTACGCCGAACCGCCGCAGGTCGCGCATTCGTGCGTGCATCCGCGGCAGGTGAGCGAGGCGCACACCGGGTACTGGAGCCAGTCCTTGAACGGCACCGAGCCCATCATGTCCCGGTAGCGGATGACCGAGCGCATGCTGTACGAGTAGTCGAGCGATATCCCGTTCATGTCGTCGGGCACCCAGCTCAGCGGGTTGACCGTCACCGAGCCGTCCGGCGCCTTCCAGGTCAGGTTGGGGACGTCGGCCAGGGACCCTCCGGTCCGCAGCGTCTCGAGCAGTATCCGCAGCGGCTCCTCGGTGGAATCCCCCCTGAGCACGTAGTCGACACAGTCGTAGGACGCCAGCTCCTCGTGGAAGAAGGATGCCGAGAGCCCGCCGAAGATGACCGGCGTGTCGGGGTGGTGGCGCTTGCACAGCCGAGCGATCTCGACCGAACCGTGCGCATGCGGGAGCCAGTGCAGGTCGATCCCGAACGCGCCCGGGCTCATGGAGCGGATGGCGCGCTCCACGTCGTACCCGGGACGGTTGAGCATGAGCACGGCGAGGTTGACGATGCGCACGCGCACCCCTCGGCGCTCCAGGTACTCGGCCATCGTGGTGAACCCGAGCGGGTACATCTCGAAGACCGGCGTGGAGGGGACCATGTCGGACACGGGCCCGTACATGATGGAGCGCTCGCGGAAGTCGTACACGCTCGGAGCGTGCAGCAGCACGAGGTCAGTCTTCGACACGCTGTATCGAGGCCTTCCGATCGGGATCAGCGTCAGCGACTCGAGAGCACCGGCATGCTGTCGGATACGTCGCGACGGGTGTGCTCGGCTAGGGTATTCGACGCTCGACCGTCGTCTCCTACGGCTTCCAGGGATCCGGGACCGCGCTGGCCTCGATCGACTGCGCGTCCACCACGACCCAGCGCCCGTCCACCTGCTCGGTGCGGAAGACGTTCGCGGTGCTCGGCCACTCCGGGAGCTGCTCGCTGCGCTTCCACACCACGACCACGTCCGCGCCGCTCGACGTCACGTCGCTCACGTACGGCCGTTCCCAGCCGGGCAGCGAGGGCCGCCCGCTCGAGGCCGTCACCGACGCGTCCTCGGCCAGGGCCGTGGCGGCTTCCGAGCTGCTCAGATAGGGCGCGTACCTCGTCGGGTCGGTGGCGCGCTTCATGCGGACGCGCAGCAGGCCGTCCACCGCCTTGGCGGCCGGATGCCTCTCCGCGGCCGAGAGGGTGCATCCCGCGAGCGTGAGGAGCAGCGCGCAGACGAGCGCGAGCCGGACAGCGATGTGCGAAGGGGCCCTCATGCGACGCTACGGCACAGGCGCGACGGAGGTCGCGTCGAACCCCGCGGGGACATCGGACGATCCGGTGACGTCGACAGGCACTACAGGCACGGCCGGATCGTGCACGTTGAACGAACCTGCCGAGGAGTAGTCCCGGCCGTGGCACTCGTAGCACGAGCGCGGATCGGCCTGCTCGTGCGCCTTGTTCGAGCGCAGCCTCAGGAAGGCGGATTGCGAGGTGCGGTCGATGCCCTCGACGAGCGCCCCGGCGGCGACCGTGCCGATCGACGATCCGTCCCATCCGGCCGACGTGTCGCTCGTGGTGTGGCACGACAGGCAGAACGCGCGCACGTCCGCAGGTACGGCGGCCTCCGACAGCGCGATCTCGCCCGGCGCGTCGCCGAGGACAACGGTCGCACCCGGACCGGTCTGCGTCACGACGAGCAGGCCGTATGCCGAGCCCGCCGTCCCATGGGGGTCGTGGCAGTCGTAGCAGGGCAGCTGCGCGCGAGGCGGCAGAACGCCGCCGCTCCTGACGCGATGGCCCGCGTTCGGTGAGGTCGAGACGGCGTGGCGCTTGATGTCCGTCACGATCACGTCGAGGCCAGCGGGCGAAGTGCCGCCGTGACAGACGAAGCAGGCTGCCGCGTAGGCGCCGGTCGAGTGGTCCTCGGCGAGCGTCCCGGCGGATGTGGGCCGGTACGACTCCCTCAGCCCGTCGTATCGGTTCGCGCCGCGATGCGCCGCGTGGCAGTACAGGCAGTCGCCGGTCACGCGCCCGAGCGACGCGGATGCCGGTATGCGTGCGTGCGGGCTGCGCGTCTCGTCGGTGTAGATGGCCGCGCCCGGCCAGGTCCCGGAGATCGGATAGCCGTCCGCGTCCCGCGGACCGGTGCCGAGGGCCGGGTAGGCGGCGCCGTAGGCGTTCGAGTACCACGTGCCGAGCTCGTCGTGGCACGCCAGGCACCACGAGATGGGACCGGAGACCGTGCGCGTGCCGGCGGAGGTCCTCAAGAACGCGGGCCGGAGCATCGGGCTTGCGGAACTCGCGGCGTGCAGGTCGTGACAGGAGCCGCACTCGGCGGTCATGTCGGCACCCGAGGCCGTAGCCTCGAGTGTGTGGCCGCTGAACAGGGAGAACGCGTCCGAACCCGGCCCCACGTCCGCGGCGATGATGGTCTCCGAGTGACACCGGTAGCACACGGCGGACTGACCCGTGAGCGTCTCGCCCTCGCGCAGGAGCGCCTCGGCGGTCCCCGCGCCGTGCGGCCGGTGGCACGTGCCGCACGAGTTGCTCGACCCGACCGTCCTGGCGTCGAGCCTCACGTGCGGAGAAAGGCTCCACGTCGCGGTGACGACCGCATCGGCGGCTGCGACCTGCGACTCGCGGCCATTCGCATCCATCGCGCTCACGCCGTAACGGTAGGCCTCACCCGGCAGACCGGAGGTGTCGCTGAACCCGGTCGCGCCGCCCGGGACCGCCCCGACGGGCACGAACGGACCGTCGGCCTCGGCGCGCCAGACGCGGTAACCGGCCACTTCGACGTCGGGGGCGGGCGCCTCCCAGATGACGATGCCGACGGTGCCGGTGGCCCCGGCGTTCGCACTGACGCCGCCGGGAGCCGGGGGGCCCGCCTGCAGCGCGCCGCCGAGCGCCGTGCCGATCCCGAGCACGACGAGGATCCCCGCCGCGACCGCGATCGCGGCCCAGCGCGCCCCGGGGGCGCCGAAGCCGCCGCCGGAACGGTGCACTGCGTTGTGGCCGCGGTTACCTGTCATGCGCCAGCTACCGTCTCAGCCTCTCGCGACGAGCGACGTCGCACGGAGGCTCGACCTGCCGCGCACGCCGCGCCGGACGACGAACACACCAAAGGCCGGCCCTCGCGTCGCGGGGGCCGCACCCACGGATAATCTTGCTTCATCGTAGATGCACACCGGGTCGATTGTACTACGCCCGAGCGGGGTCACCTCATCTGCTGGAGCGTGCCCTTCTCCGCGAGCAGCTCCGTGGCGCGACGGCGGTACCCCTCGGCCTTGGCCGGCTCCCCCAAGGCGTCGTAGACGGCCGCGGCGAACCCGTGGGCCTCGCCGATGCCGGGTCCGAGCTCGACGGCCCTCAGTGCGTAGACCTCGGCCTCCTCGGCTCTGCCGTGCTCCAGCAGGTAGTCGCCGAACTCGAACGTCGCCTCGAACCAGTTCGGAAAGAGCTCGAGTGCGGCGCGGTACGCGTCCGAGGTGGCGGTCACGTCCTCGGAGTAGAGCTTCATCGCGAGCGCCTTGTCCCGCACGTAGAACGGGTTCGCCGGCTCCATCTCGGCAGCCTTCGCCGAGTCCGCGATGGCGAGACGCAGGCCGTCGGGGGACTCGTCGGCGACGAACATCCACATCCGCCCCGCCCAGAAATGCAGGAACGGGTCGGCGCGCCACAGGTCCGCGGCGG
Source organism: Coriobacteriaceae bacterium (assembly GCA_013824215.1). GTDB lineage: Bacteria > Actinomycetota > Coriobacteriia > Anaerosomatales > D1FN1-002 > PNNM01. The sequence continues at coordinate 3,520 of PNNM01000049.1, read as the reverse complement.
CTTGGGTCCGAGCCGCGCGCCCAGGCGTGACGTTCCCCTCCTCGATGGGGCCGACGGCGATGCGGGTCGTCACGTGGGCGAGCACGACGAGCGCGGCGAGCGCCGAGAGCACCCAGGGCCCCCAGGCAGCCGTGCGGAGCGCAGTGCGCGGCACCGTCGGCGCAGCGGGTGCTCTCTCGGGAGCCAGCGACGCGCCGAGCACGATCGCGCCGAGCAGGGCCGTCTGCAGGGGCAGCGGAGTGAGCAGGCCCGTGAGCACGTACAGGGTGGCCCCGAGGGCGGCCGCGGCGTCGAGCCTGCCTGCTGCTCGCTGGGCTGCCCAGTTGCGCAGGACCTCGGCGAGCAGCCACGCGGCCGCGACGAACGCCACGATCCCGCCGTTGGCCAGCAGGAGCATGACGACGTTGTGCGGGTCGGCGGCGAGCGCGCCGAACCCCAGGTTGACGGCGGCTTCGTTGGCGGCGAGCGCCACGCCCGCGAACGGCGCGGACGCGACGCGGTAGGCATCCGGACCCGCGCCCAGGACCGGGGCATCGCGCCACACACGGAGAGCCGCGTCCCACATCTCCGGACGCACCGCGAGCAGGCCCCGCGGGACCCGTCCCCGCGCGACCGCCAGGACCGCGACCACCGGCACGACCGCGAGGGCGACCGCGCCGACCGAGACCGCCGCGAGCCTCGTGCGCCCGAGAGGGAGAGGCGGTTGCCAGCCGCGCGTCAGCGCCCAGCACACGGCGGTCCCGCCGAGCGCCAGAACGACACCCGCGCGCGACCCGGATGCCGCGAGCGCGACGACGGCCGCAACCGATGCCGCAAGACGTCCGGCGACTCCCGCCGAGGACAGGCGCGGGTCTCGACCCAGCGCCGGGACGAGCGCGAGCGGCAGCAGGACGACGATGACCTGCGCCATGAAGCTGGAGTTCGACAGCGTGCCGATCCCGTTGCGCCCCGCGAGCATCCGGAACGCCACCGCGACGGACTGCAGGAGCAGCATCCACGGCGCTGCCAGGACGAGCGCGTTGCGAAGGCGGCCGCCCATGTACGCAGCACCGACAACGACCGCGGCGAGCGCCAGGAGCTGAAGGAGACCCAGCGAGCTGCCCGGGGCTCCAAGCAGAGCGGTCCACCTCTGGTCCGAGAACGCCGTCGAGACGGCACCCCCGGCGAGGAAGAGCGCGAGGGGGTGGAGCACACGCCACGGCAGACTCGTCGTGTGAGCCTCATCGCGCAACCGGTGCAGGAGCATCCACGCGCAGGCGCACAACGCGGCCAGCGCAAGGAACAGCACCGGCATGTCGGTCGGCTGGACCGCGCCGATCGGCATGACGGCCGCCAGCGCCGCGCCCACCCCGCAACCCACGAGCACCCATGCCCACGCGTCGGCGCGCCAGGACCCGGAGGTGTTCGGCTGCAAGCCCGAGCGGGCCCGCATGGTACCATGATCGCTAGTCACGACCTGCATTATAGGCGAGCCGAACGAGCTCGCGGCGGACCTGCGACCCTCGGATCAGATGCCGGTTCCCCCACGCCCTCTCAGAGCAGTCGTCATCACGCTGTGGACGCTCGGCGTGCTCGTCCTCGCCGTCACCGTCTCGTCGGCCTCCGACGTGTGCGCTTCGTGCCACACGATGCGCCCGTACGCATCGGCACTCGAGGCCTCGCCGCACAAGAGCGTCTCGTGCTACGCGTGCCATCTCGACACCGGAGCCTGGGACTTCCCCGGCTTCAAGGCTCGCGAGGCGGCGGTGATGTACCCGCGAGGGCTCGTCTCACGCGAGGCCTCGCCCACCGGCCCGGGCATCCACACCGCGATGGCTCGCTGCCTCTCGTGCCACGAGGCCGTTCTCGCCGGCCGCATCGAGAAGAACGGCGTGCGCATCGTGCACGAGACGTGCGTGGAAGAAGGCGGCACGTGCGACTCGTGCCACTCGGGCGCTGCGCACAGCACAGCCTCGCGCTGGCCGCGTGAGTACGACATGGAGCGGTGCGTCGTCTGTCACGACCGGGTGCGCGCCTCCAAGCAGTGCGACTCGTGCCATGCCGCCAAGCTCGAGCGCCAGCGTCTGGCGACCAGTACGTGGCGCGTGACCCACGGACCGGGCTGGCAGAAGAACCACGGTCTGGGGAGCGTGACGTACTGTGTCACCTGCCACCCGAGAGGCTACTGCAAACGCTGCCACGGCGTGGACATGCCGCACCCGGCGAGCTTCACCAGCACCCACGGCGGCATCTATCGCCAGCGGCCGGACTCCTGCGCCAAGTGCCACTCGACCGAGCGCTTCTGCGACAACTGCCACGGGGTCCGCATGCCGCATGCGGCCACGTTCCTCAAACAGCACCCGGGGATCGCCAAGGCCCGGCTCGATCCCATCTGCACGAGATGCCACTACCCCGAGGACTGCGACGGCTGCCACGTGAAGCACACGCACCCGGGTAGCACCGACGGCCGGATCGGCAGGACGGTGAAGGTACCGTGACCGACACCCTCCTGACCTTCGTGTCCAACCTGACCCAGGTACTCCAGGAGCCCACCTCGAACCTCGCGGTCTCCGCCCTCATGCTCGCGATCGTCATCCTCCTCGTGCTCATCGTGATCGTCGCGCTGCTGCTCTACTTGATGGGTCCGAAGCGCGAGAAGGCGCCCGAGCCGCGGGCCGAGACCGAGACGACGCCGCAGCCGCGCATCCGGCTCTCGCCCAAGGGTGCTGCTTCGATGAGGGTCGGACTCGGTTGGCTGACCGCGCTGCTCGTCATCGGCGCGGTCGTCGCCGCCGCCATCGTCACCGGAAGCCGCACCTTCTGCGCCGACTCCTGTCACCACGGTGCGAAGGTCGCCCGCTCGGACACGCAGGGCGCTCACGCGGGCCTCAGCTGCTCGGCGTGTCACGAGCATGGCGGTCCGGCCTCATTGGGCAACGCCGTCGCACGGACGGGACATCTGCTCCGGGTGTACGGTGTCGGCGACTTCCGCTATCCCTCGCCGACGCCCTCCGACTCGTGCCTCCGCTGTCATCGCCGAGACACCGCCGAGACGACCGTCTCCGCGCGAGCAGGCGTGAGGATGTCCCACACCGCGCCCTTGGCCGCGGGGATGACGTGTGCGGAGTGCCACCGGGGGATCGGGCACGACGAGACCGCGGCCCGGACACCGATGTCCAAGTGCATCCCCTGCCACGGCGGTGCGACAGCCTCGGCGGAGTGCGACACGTGCCACACGGGCGATCCGGGCCACACCGCGCCCACGGGGATCGCCAACGGAGCCGCCGGCACCGCCGGCGCCGGCCGGTTGTTCTTCAAAGTCAAGCTCCCGCCGGTCGAGGAGTGCGGAGGCTGCCACAGCCAGAAGCCGTGCGATGACTGCCACGGCATCCGCATGCCGCACACGCGCGCCTTCCGCGCAGGCGGTCACGCCCGCCAAGCCGCCTTCGACCGCAAGGAGCTCTGCTGGGGCTGCCACGTCGAGGACAAGGATTGCGGGCGGTGTCACGGGCGTTGGCTGTCCCACGGGCCGGACTTCGCC
>PNNM01000048.1 GCA_013824215.1 Coriobacteriaceae bacterium | reverse complement strand
TGCGTGAGCGCGTTGGTCGGGCACTGCTCGGCGCACAGCCCGCAGAAGCAGCACTTCGTGAGGTCGAGTTCGTACCTGGTCAGGCAGCGTTCGCCCGGGTCGTCGATCCGCTCGACCTGTATCGCGTAGTCGGGACACGTCCTGGCGCAGAAGGTGCAGCCCACGCAGACTTCGGACTGACAGCGCAGGCAGCGTGCGGACTCGGTGAGTCCCTCGAGGCGCGTCATGCCCATCTCCACCTGGCGGAAATCGGTGGCGCGCTCCTCGGGAGCCGCCATGGCCATCGTCACCCTCCTGCGGGACTCCTCGATCCCGTCGAGCAGCGCGGGACCGTACCGGTCGTAGACGGGCACGGGCCGGGGGACGCGGCCGGCGCGGATGTCCTCGCAGCAGAGGTAGCGGTGGATGGAGGTGGCGGCCTCGTGCCCGGTGGCGATCGAGGCGATCGCGCTGCCGGGTCCGGTGACGACCTCGCCGCACGCGAAAACGCCGGAGGCCTGCGTCGTGAAGTACGCGCCGTCCACGGGCAGGTTGCCCCGCTCGTCGAGCTCCAGGTCGGTACCCTGAACGAGGTCGCGCAGGCGCGAGGCCTGCCCGATGGAGAAGACGACCACATCGCAGTCGACCTTCGTGAAGCCCTCGCCGAAGACAGGCGCGAAGCGCCCCTGTGCGTCGAAGACCGACATGCACTGGCGCAGCATCATCCCTGTGACGTGCCCGTCGTCGACGAGCACCTCCTCGGGACCCTGGCCGCACATGGCGATGACACCCTCGTCGAGCGCCTCTTCGATCTCCCACGGGTGGCACGGCATCTCGTCGTCGGCCTCGAGGCATGCGAACCGCACCTCGGTCGCACCCGTGCGCAAAGCGCACCGTGCCACGTCGATGGCGACGTTCCCGCCGCCGATCACGAGCACGCGCTTGCCGCGCACGTCCGCATCGCCCTTCCAGTTCGCGTCCCTCAGGAATTCGAGGGCTCCGCGGACCCCCTCGGCGGTAGATCCCGGCACGGGGAGGATGCGGCTGTCCTGGAGACCCGCCGCGATGAGCACGGCGTCGTACTCCCCGATGAGATGGTCGAGCGGGACGTCGGATCCGATCTGGACACCGCAGCGCAGGTCCATCCCCATCTCGACGAGGTCGCCGATCTCGCCGTGCAGGACCTCGCGCGGCAGACGGTACGAGGGCACCCCGGAGTTGAGAGCGCCGCCCGGCGTCGCGTCCTTCTCGTAGACGGTCACCGCGTGGCCGTGTCCCATCAGGTCGAGTGCCGCCGCCAGAGCGCTCGGCCCCGACCCGACGATGGCGACGCGCTTGCCGCTGGTCTGCTCGTAGCGCGACAGACGGCCGGCCTTGACCGCCTGGTATTCCTCGTAGGCCACCCGGTGCAGGGGCCTGATGGCGAGCGGCTCGTCGTAGTAGTTGCGCCGGCAAGCCGTCTCGCAGGGGTGGTGGCAGATGCGGCCCAACACACCCGGCAGGATGTTGCGCTCGCGGACGAGTTCGTACGCCTCGGCGGGACGACCGTCCGCGATGTGGTAGTTCTGACCGCGCGCATCCACGTTGGCCGGGCAGTTCCCCACGCACGGGGGCAGCCTGTCCTCGCGATAGGTCGCGTCGATCAGCGCGTTGTACTCGGTGGACGGTGCCGCGATGATGCCGATCTCGTCGGTCCCCAGCATGCCGCGCAGACGCAACGCGCCGCGCCAGCGCGGCGACAGCACCACCTTCTCGAGCGGGTAGCGCACCGTCACGGGCTTGCGCAGAGCGATGCGCCCGGTTATCCCGAGGCCCGTGATCAGCGATCTCCATGCGTCCACGAAGCCGCGGGCGCCTCGGCGGGGCTCGTCGGTCACGCACACGTTCCCGGTCGGCGACTCCCCGTGGAGCGGCCCCTCGGGGATGCGCGGGGGGAACTCGCAGCGGCGCTCTACAGCCACGGGAGCACCACCCCCACGAGCACCAGCTGGACGAGCGCCAAGGGCGTCAGCACCTTCCATGCGGTACCCATGAGCTGGTCGGGACGCATGCGCGGGAACGTCCACTTGACCCACATCATCAACGTGGTGATGGCGATGGCCTCGAGGACCAGGACCACGACGCCTGCGGGTCCGGCGATCAGCGCGGGACCGCCGAGGAACACGGCGGCGCCGAACAGCGACGAGGCGAGCATCCCGCCGTACTCGGCCATCATGAAGATCGCCCAGCGGATGCCGGAGTAGTCCGCGAAGTACCCGGCCACGAGCTCGGACTCCGCCTCGGGCAGGTCGAACGGGCCGCGGTTGAGTTCCGCGATCGACGCGATGAGATACACGACGAAGCCGATGAGGTTGAGCGGCACCCACCACGGCCGCCACGCGGCGATGACATCGAGCGGACGCAGGGAGCCGGCGAGCAGGACCACCGAGAGGACGGCGAGCGTGCGCGGCACCTCGTAGCTGACCATCTGGGCGGCGCCGCGCAGGCCGCCGATGGTCGCGTAGGTGTTGCGGGAGGCCCACCCGGCCACGAGCACGCCGATGACCGAGAGCGACGGCACCGCCAGGAAGTAGAGCATGCCGACCTCGATGTCCAGCGGCGCCCACCCGGCGGCGAAGGGGACCACCGCCAGCGACATCGCGATGGGGGTGAAGACGATCAGCGGCGCGACGCGGAACAGGCCCACCTGCGCGCGGGTCGGCGTGATGTCCTCCTTCAGCAGGAGTTTCAAGGTGTCCGCGAGCGTCTGGAGCAGACCGTAGGGTCCCTGCTCCTGGGGGCCGTAGCGCAACTGGATGCGCGCGGCGACCTTGCGCTCCCACCACACGCCGAACAGTGCGGCGAGGGCGATGAGCAGCCCGGCGGCCAGTCCGTAGACCATGCCGAGGAGCAGACCGCTCACCGGTCCACCTCGCCGAAGACGGGGTCGAGCGAACCGAGGATCACGACGAGGTCGGACAGCGTGTGGCCGGGAGCCAGGACCTTGAGGAGCGCGAGGTTGCAGAACGCGGGCGAGCGGACCTTCATCCGGTACGGCCTCGGCGAGCCGTCGGAGACGAGGTAGACGCCCAGCGAACCCCGAGCGGACTCGATGTGGTCGTACGCTTCGCCGGCCCTCGGCGCTATCAGGCGCGAGACCGGCGCGTTGACCGGGCCGGGCTCCATCTGCTCGAGGGCCTGCATGACGATCGTGCCCGACTCGTACGACTCGAAGAGCCGCACCCTCGCCCGGTCGTAGCAGTCTCCCGCATCGCCGAGCGGCACCTCGAAGTCGAAGCGCGGGTAGACCGAGTACGCGTCGTCCTTGCGCAGGTCCCAGTCCACGCCCGATCCGCGCGCCACCGGGCCCGACGCGCCCCAGCCGACCGCGTCCTCGGCGGACAGCACGCCGACGCCCTTCATGCGGCCGCGGGTGATCACGTTGCCGAAGAAGAGGCGGTCCATCTCGGCGAGCTTGTCGGTGAGCCCCTCGCAGAAGGTGCGGCACAGATCGACCCAGCCCTCGGGCAGGTCGAACGAGACGCCGCCGGGGCGCACGTAGTTGTACGTCAGGCGGGAACCGCACAGCTCCTCGAACATCTCGATGATGCGCTCGCGGACCTCGAAGGCGTAGAGGAACATGGTGGACGCGCCGGTGTCCGCGGCCGAGGAGCCGATCGCCATCATGTGGCTGGCGATGCGCTGGAGCTCGCAGGTGATCACGCGCAGGTACTCGGCGCGCTCGGGGACCGTGATGCCGGCAAGACGCTCCACTGAGCGGCAGTACGCCCAGTTCGCGTACATGGAGCCCACGTAGTCGAGGCGGTCGGTGAGCGGGACGACCTGCAGGTAGGTGCGGTTCTCGGCCATCTTCTCGATACCGCGGTGCAGGTACCCTATGACCGGGTCGGCCTTGGTGACGATCTCGCCTTCGAGGTGAGCGATCACTCGGCACACGCCATGGGTGGAGGGGTGCGACGGGCCGACGTTGACCACGAGCTCGTCGATCGCGCTCCCGCGCGCGTCCGTGACCCGCTGCCTGCTCTCGACCGTCAGCGTCATCGGTGCCCCCTCCCCCCTTCCTAGATGTAGTCCGGGCGTGGGATCACACGCTCGCTGACGAAGTCCTTGCGCAGCGGATGCCCTTCCGCGTCCTCGGGCAGCATGATGCGACGCAGGTCGGGATGGCCGTCGAAGACGATCCCGAACAGGTCGTAGACCTCGCGTTCCTGCCAATCCGCAGCCGGCCAGAACGCCACGAGAGAGGGCACCCGCGGGTCCTCGCGGGGCACCGGGCACTTCAGGAAGACGCCGACCCGGTGCTCGCGAGACTGGAGCCGGTACACCATCTCGAACGTCTCACCCCGGTCGACCGCGGTGACCATGCCGAGGCGGTCGAAACCGAGCCGCTTGAGGTCCGCGGCCGCCGCTTGCAGGCGCCCGACCTGGACCGCGAGCGTCCCGTCGCCGAACTCGATGGAGAACAGCGGGCACAGGTCCGGGTACGTCGCGCACAGATGCTCGCGCAGGTCCTCGATGCTCACTCTCCTCCACCCCCCTGCGACGGGTCGGCGTCGAACGGGAGGATGTACTTCGCACGGTGCTCTGTCGTAGAGCCTATCGACTCGGTGGCGATCCTCGCGCGCAGCTGGATCACCGCGTCCATGAGGGATTCCGGCCGGGGAGGACAGCCGCAGATGTAGACGTCCACCGGCAGGAACTCGTCGACTCCGCGCACGACCGAGTAGGAGTCGTAGTAGAAGATGCCACCCGAGACGGCGCAGTTGCCCATGGCGATGCACCACTTCGGGTCCGGCATCTGTTCCCAAAGCCTCTTGACTGCGGGGGCCATCTTCGTCGTGACGGTGCCGGCAACGACCATGACGTCGACATGACGTGGGTCGGGCCGCGGGAACGTGCCGAGACGGTCGAAATCGAACTTCGAGAACGAAGCGGCGATAAGCTCCATCGCGCAGCACGCGGTCCCCATCGGCATGGCCCACAGCGAATGCCCGCGGGACCAGTCCATGAGGGCATCGATGCTGGTCAGCACGATCCCCCCGCCAGGCGCCCGCTCCAGCGCGGAGCCGAGCGAATCTACGAAGGCCACTCGAGCGCCCCCTTCCGCCAGGCGTACGCGAGGCCGAGCGCGAGGAGAGCGGCGAAGGCGCCGACCTCGATCACGCCGACGAGGGAGCCGCGCAGTCTCGAGGCGACGGCGAAGAGCAGCGCCGTCTCGGCATCGAACAGGACGAAGAGGAGCGCGATCGCAGCGAAACGGATGTGTACGCGCGCCCACGGCGGTCCGGCCTGAGGCATACCGCACTCGTACGGCTCGCCCTTCTCGGCGGTCGGGCGGCGTGGAGACAGCAGTGCGTTGGCGAGGAACACCAGACCGACGAATCCGACGCCAGCCAGCGCCAGACCCGTCACCAACAGCACGCTCTGGCCGGAAGCGCCCTGCATCTTGCCCCTTGTCCTGACCCCCGGAAACCTTGTAACCACAAGTTACAAGGCAGGTTAGCAGCGCACACCCGCCCGGTCTAGAGTTCTACACGCGCTCGCGTATCCCTGCGCGAGGTAGCGCACCGCCGTAGAGGCCGGTGGGTCGAGTCAGTCCTCCTCGAGCGGCGTGATGTAGCTGATGGCGTTGACGGCGATGGCGCAGAAGGTGCGCTTGTCGCCGACTCGGTGGATCTGCCCGCGGTCGGTCACCTCGCAGTCGGACAGGCAGATGAACTGCTTTTCGTAGGCGTTGAGGTGGTCGGAGAGGCGGTACCCCTCCCCCTTGACGGGCTTGTAGACATGCCCCTTGATCGTGCGCTCGGCGGTCTCCACCAGGACCCTGATGCGCTGGTGGTTCGTGTCGTTCATGTCAGCCTCCCCCATGCCGGGCCGTCGCAGGCGACGATAGCACAACGGGCGGGGTCGACCGTCCGCGGAGCAGCGCCGCGCACACGAGAAGAGGGCCCCGGCGGTGTCGCCGGGGCCTCGTAGGTAGCTGGTGGGCGATGAAGGATTTGAACCTTCGACCTCTTCCGTGTGAAGGAAGCGCTCTCCCCCTGAGCCAATCGCCCGAATCGGGCCGCACGCGCGGCGAGACCGTATTCTAGCGCGCGGTCACGCCGAGCGGTACCCCTCGGGGTGGGCCGAGTGCCACGCCCACGCGTGGGCGATCATCTCGCTCAGCGCCCCGTAGCGCGGCGTCCAGCCCAACACCGTGCGGGCCAGCTCGGCCGAGGCCAGCAGCTTGGCGGGATCGCCCTCGCGCCGCGGTCCGACCGTCTCGGCGATCCGGACGCCGGTGACCTGCGCGCATTCCCGCACGACCTCGCGGTTCGTGTAGCCTTGGCCGTTGCCGAGGTTGAACGTGCCGCCCTCGAGACTGCCCTCGAGCGCTTCGAGCGCGAGCAGGTGAGCGGCGGCGAGATCCATGACGTGCACGTAGTCGCGGACGCACGTGCCGTCGCGCGTCCGGTAGTCCTCGCCGAAGATCTCGAACTCCCCCCCGCCCGCGGCCGCCACGGCCAGCACCCTCGGGACGATGTGCGTCTCGGGGTCGTGAGCCTCCCCCAGCGAGCCGTCTGGCCAGGCTCCCGCGGCGTTGAAGTACCGGAAGCGTACCGAGCGCAACCCGAGGTCCCGGCCGTTCGTGTCGAGCAGACCCTCGAAGGCGAGCTTCGAGCGGCCGTACCAGTTCACCGGTTCGAGCGCATGGTCCTCGGTGATCGGCAGCCATTGCGGCTCTCCGTAGACCGCCGCCGTCGAGGAGAACACGAAGGACGAGATCCCCGTCTCCGCCATCGCGCCCAGCAACGTGGCAGGCCGAACGGCGTTGGCGAGCATGTAGAGCTCCGGCTCCCGCATGGACTCGGCGACGTCGATGTAGCCGGCGCAGTGAAGCACGCCGGAACACCCTTCGAGTGCCGAGAGGCACGCCTCGCGCGCGCCGACGTCTCCGACCACGAGGCGGGCGCGTGCGTCGACTGCCTCGCGGTGACCGCGCTCTAGCGTGTCGAGGACGGTGACGCTATGACCGGCGTCGAGCAAGCTGCGGACGCTGATGGATCCGATGTAGCCTGCACCGCCGGTGACGAGAACGTGCATGTCAGGCCTCCCTGTAGCCTTCGAGCGGGACGATGCCGGCCTCCAGGGCGTCGACGATGCGGCCCGAGACGCCCTCATCCCAGCGCGCCGGCGGCTCCCACCCGCGCGGCGAGGACAGTGCCTCGGCGATCCCCGAAAGCACGGCATCGCGCTCCGCCCGCACGAGGCGGTTCGCGCCCGCGGAGATGGTGACCGCACGCTCGGTGTTGCGCCGGACCGTCACGCAGGGGGTGCCGAGCATGCACGACTCCTCCTGCACGCCTCCCGAGTCGGTAACAACGGCCGCGGCGTCCGACTGGAGAGAGACCATGTCGAGGTAGCCCACCGGATCGACGACGCGCACCTGAAGGTCGTCGCGCAGCCCCGCCGCTTCGAGCAGCGGTCTGGTGCGCGGGTGAGCGGGCAGGAGGACCGGCAGGGGGCTCTCCGCCAGTGCTGCTGCGATGGCGCGCAGACGCTCTGGGTGGTCCGTGTTCTCGGGACGATGCACCGTCACCAACAGATACTCGCCCGGTGCGAGGCCGAACCGCGCGGACGCGGCACGAGCCCTCGCCCGGTCGAGATTCCGCAGAACCGACTCCGCCATGATGTTCCCGACGAGCTGGATCCTCTCGGGGTCG
>PNNM01000047.1 GCA_013824215.1 Coriobacteriaceae bacterium | reverse complement strand
GTCATCCGCAGGTACCTGACCTACCGTGGTCTCGAGGTCTCCTTCGTCCAGAACATCACCGACGTCGACGACAAGATCATCAAGTGCGCCGCCGAGGAGGGTGTTCCCGCCGCCGAGGTGGCCGCGAAGTACACGGCGGCGTTCCTCGATGCCATGCGCGCGCTCGGCGTCGGGAAACCGACGTCCCAGCCGAAGGCCACAGAGACCATCACCGAGATGGTCGGGATGGTGGAGCGTCTGATCGAGCGCGGTCACGCGTACGCGGTCGATGGTGACGTCTACTTCTCGGTCCGGTCCCACCCCGGCTACGGCAAGCTCTCGGGACGCGACATCGACGAGCTCGAGAGCGGCGCGCGCGTCGAGGTCGACGAGCGCAAGGCCGATCCGCTGGACTTCGCGCTGTGGAAGGCGGCGAAGCCCGGCGAGCCGCGCTGGCCGTCGCCGTGGGGCGAGGGCCGTCCAGGCTGGCACCTCGAGTGCTCGGTCATGTCCGAGCGTGAGCTCGGCCTGCCGTTCGACATCCACGGAGGTGCGACGGACCTCGTCTTCCCGCATCACGAGAACGAGCTCGCCCAGTCCGAGGCGGCCACCGGCGGCGAGTTCGTCCGCTACTGGGTGCATGGCGGTCTTCTCCAAGTGAACGCCGAGAAGATGAGCAAGTCGCTCGGCAACTTCATGCTGCTGAAGGACGTGCTCAACCTGTACGACGCTCCCGTGGTGCGTCTCCTCATGCTGCAGACGCACTATCGCAGCCCGCTGGACTTCTCCACCGGGCGTCTGGACGACGCACAGGCCGGCTACGACCGCATCCTCAACGGCCTTCGCGAGATGCGCTGGACATGCGACGCCGGCACGTGCGGGCTCGGCGCGCCCGACGCGGGGCGCAGGGCGCTGGCCGAGGCGGTCGCGGGCGCGCGTGAGAAGTTCGAAGCCGAGATGGACGACGATTTCAACGCGGCCGGCGCCCTGGCGGCGGTCTTCGGCTTGTTGCGCGAGACGAACGGGTACGTCGCGCGCTACCGCGCGGACCTCGGCGACGCCGACCTCGAGACCGTCGTGGCTGCCGAGAGCGAGATCCGGGAGTTGCTCGATGTCCTCGGCATCTCACTCCCCGCGCCGGGTCACGTCACGACTCTGCCGGGCGAGGTGGTCGGTCTCGCGCGGCAACTGGCCGGGTACGCGGGCGAGGACGAGCAGGAGGCGGTCGACGCCTTGCTGGCAGCGCGTGCGGTGGCCAGAACGGAGCGCAACTGGGCTGCGGCGGACGCCGTTCGCGACGGCATGGCGGGCCTCGGCTTCGCTGTCGAGGACACGCCGGCGGGCCAGCGGATGGTCTACCGGCCCGACGAGTAGGCGAGATGTCGGACGTCGTCGAGGGACGCAACGCGGTCGCCGAGCTCCTCCGTTCCGGCGCGCCTGTCCGCCGCGTCCTGGTCGCCGACGGCGTCCAGGTCTCCGGACTCGCCGAGGTCGAGCGGCTCGCGGCCTCGGCGGGGGTCCCGGTGGAGAGGCGCCCGCGAAGGGACCTCGACGGCATGAGTCCGCGCGGCGCCCACCAAGGCGTGGTCGCGCTCACGGAGCCCTTCGGATACGCCTCCCTCGGCGGGATCATCGGGCGCGCGGAGGGGTCCGAGCGCAGTCTGGTCATCGTGCTCGATCATGTGACGGACCCGGGCAACCTCGGGGCTGTCGTCCGCTCGGCCGAGGTCGCCGGCGCCGCCGGTGTCGTGGTGGCCAAGCGTCGGAGCGCTGCGATCGGGCCGGGAGCGTGGAAGTCCTCGGCGGGTGCGCTCGCACACGTGCCTGTGGCGCAGGTGACCAATCTCGCTCGTGCGCTCCGCGAGCTCAAGGACGCCGGCTACTGGATCGCCGGGGCCAGCGAGCACGCTGAGGAGCTGGCGTGGGATGCGCCCTTGGACGGCAGGCTCGTGCTGGTGCTCGGCTCGGAGGACCGGGGACTCGCGAGGTTGACCGCCGAGGCGTGTGATTTCCTCGTCCGGCTGCCGGTCGCAGGATCCGTGGGCTCGCTGAACGTGGCGCAGGCTGCGAGCGTGCTCGCGTTCGAGTGGGTCCGCCGGGGGCGGGCATGAGCCGTCGGCCACTCCTGGTCATCGACGGGTACAACGTCATCGGGGCCGAGCCCGGCTACCGGAGCGCCGACGACGACCTCGAGGAGGCGCGGGCGCGCCTGGTGGCCGATGCCGCGGTCTTCGCCCAGGACGAATGGCGCTGTACCGTCGTCTTCGACGGTGGCGGCAACCCGGACTCGGATGGCGTGCCGCACCACGTCTCGGGGGTCGCGATCGTGTTCTCGGCCTACGGCCGGACCGCCGACGATGTGATCGAGGCGTTGGCCGCTCGCTCGCGCGGACGGGGGGAGCCGATGACGGTCGTCACATCGGACGCGGCCACACAGTCGACGGTCTTCGGCGGTCCGGTCATGCGCATGTCCGCGCGCGAGTTCGCGGCGTCCGTGGCGCGCGGCGCCTCGGCGTGGCGCGAGCACACCCCGACGAGCGGCAGACGCGGCGCGGTCGAAACGCGCGTCTCGCAGGACGTTCGCCGTCGCTTGGACCGGATGGCGCGCGGGGGCACGTGATGCGCGTCACAAGTTCCTCCCTGCAGCGACAACGTGCCTCCATAACAGACTTCTTCAGGTTTGCCGTTTGGCGTTGACACCCCTCGGGGTGGATGGCCTAACGTCCTCTGTGGCCTCGTACATCGCGCCCTGCCGGGGGCGCCCGTCCTCTCCCGTGCACTGGGGGATCCTTTGGGGGAGGGATCGCCGTTGCGTCCGCAAATGCTGACGTCCCGTCGCCCGCCGACGATCGATGGTGGACGGGAACTGGAACTGGTCACAGCCGCACAGGGCGGTGACGAGTTCGCGCACTCGCTTCTCTTCCAGAAGTACCGGGGCTTCGTGCGGTGCAAGGCCCGGTCGTATTTCTTGGCGGGGGCGGACCGCGATGATGTCGTCCAAGAAGGCATGATCGGCCTGTACAAGGCGATCAGGGACTACGACGCATCCCGCGCGGCATCGTTCCGCTCGTTCGCGGAACTATGCGTCACCCGCCAGCTGATCACCGCCATCAAGACCGCGTCCCGCCAGAAGCACGCGCCGCTGAACACGTACGTCTCGCTGTCGCGTCCGGCGTCCGTCGAGGAGGAAGGGGAGCGGCTGCTCTCCGACATCCTCGCGGCCAAGGAGGTCTGCGACCCAGCCGAGCTCGTCATCTCGGCGTGGGAGAACGCGGCCATCCGGCGCGGGTTCACCGAGCAGCTCTCACCCTTGGAATCGGACGTCCTCAAGCTGTATGTCGAGGGGCGCTCGTATCTGGAGATCTCGGGATGCCTCGGCCGCCATGTCAAGTCGGTGGACAACGCGCTCCAGCGGATCAAGCGCAAGATGGAGCTGCAGATCCGTCGGTGCGAGGCCTGCTGACGTATGCCCGCTGTGGAGCGGTCCCACTCGGCGCGGCGCGCTACAATGGTCGCCGCGCTGGCGTAGCTCAATGGCAGAGCAACGGTTTTGTAAACCGTAGGTTGCGGGTTCGACTCCTGTCGCCAGCTCCAACCGCACAGACGTGCGAAGCGCCCGGCACATCGTGTCGGGCGCTTCTCATGGGATCGGACCGATCGTGAGCGGCGGGCCTCAGGATGTCGGCGCCGTGTAGATGACCGGCTCTTGGCCCTCCGCCCACAGCACCTCGTAGACCACCACCGGATGCGCGATGTTCTTCAGGTCGAAGCGGCCGTGCGAGTGGAGCCGGAACCGGCCCGCCTCGGCGTTGGTGACCACGTCGTCGACGGTCATGACCTGTCCGCCGTCGGCGAGGTTCATCACGCGCGCCGCCATGTTCAGAGCGGCTCCGATGAACGGCCGGCCGCCCTTGTCCAAGACCAGCTCACCGGAAGCGATGCCGATACGGACCTGCAGTTCCCGCTCGGAGGTCTTCGACGCGTTGTACCCGGCGAGCGCCTGCTGCATCTCGACGGCCGCCGCGAGCGCCTCGGACTCCATCCGGAACGCGGCTACCAGACCGTCGCCCCCGGTCGACTTCCCGTTGCCGCCGTGCTTCGTGATGATCGGGATGAGGAGGTCGCGGTGCCGCTGGATCAGCTTGGCGGACATGACCGAGCCCTCCTCCTCGGTCATCTTCGAGAAGGACTTCATGTCCGTGATCATCACCACGGCCGTGGTGGTGTGCTTGGAGGCGAGCTCCTCCTCGGCGCTGGCGATGAGCGAGAGCAACTCGTCGACGTCCGCGTCCTCGGCGCTCATCCCGCCACGGCGAGGTTCGGCCCGCGGACGTTGCACCGCCGGGAGAGGCGGGAAGACCAACTCCCACACTGCCGCCCCTCCCACCGCTACCAGCGCCGAGAACAGCGCGGAAGTGACGAGGAAGCCCGCGTCGACGCCGCCTCCGAGCACGGCGACGGCAGCGATGCTCGCGAGCGCCAGCGCAAGCGCGGCCGCGACCGCGGCGCCTATGCCCACCAATGCGCGCCGGGGGTCGTCGTCCCGGCGCTTCAGCGATCCCGCCATGGCTGCCCCGCCTGCCCAGGCCAGCGGCTGGACCACGAGGAGAGCGACGTGGGATGCGCCTGTGAAGGCGGCGAGCACACGGCCGGGGTCGACCGCCTTGACCGCGGGGATGAGCCAGCCGAACGCGAGCGGGTCGTTGGCCGCCACGTCCCGGAGGCGCTCCAGCGAGACGATCGCGTTCTCCGGCGACCCGCCCGTGACGACGCTGCCGAGGTTCGGCTTGCCGAGAAGCACGCCGGCAGCTTCGATGGCCAGGCAGGCGATCAGTACCGCGACCGCGCCCTCGGCGGTGCCGAGAACGTAGCCCGCGAGAGCCACGACGCCCCACGCGGCCCCGAAGCGGACCGCGATGAACGCGAGGAGCATGACGGTGAACGCTTTCGCATCGTCCTGTCCGAAGTACTGGACCGCGGCCACCCCGACGACGAGGACCATGCCGCCCACAAGGATGTTCGCCGCCATGAGCGGAAGCGTCAGCGCGACCACGAAGGCGAGGACGGCGAGGCCGGGCGAGAACAGGGCGAGCGCTCCGACCGTGAGCGCGAGGATCGGCGCGGCCGTGGCGGGGTAGAACGGCAGCACGAGCAGCGAGCCCAGCGTCGCCCCGCCGAACACGGCCGCGCGCAGCCACTGGATGGCCGGTTCGCGCTCGCGCCTCGGATTCCCTGTCGGCATCGCTGCTCCTCTCAGGAGACCGTGACCAGCAGCCGTATCGCGAGCCAGGCGGCGTACGTCGCGGCGGTCAGCGTCAGTCCGGCGCCGGCCTCGGCGAGTTGCCGGGCGCGGACCTTGGTCGGGCGGGTGGATGCGTAGGCGATGCGCGGGAGGAACGGGACGAGCATGGCGGCCAAGCTGGCCCAGCCGCCAGCGCCCGTGGGCGTGAGAAGGATCGCGGCCGCGAACGCGAGGCCGCGCTCGGCCATGCCGTAGAGCCGGGGGGAGTCCAAGCGCAGGATGGCGAGGCTGTCCGGGTCGTCGGAGGCGTATGCCTCGCCAGCCTCGAACGCGAAGATCGAGCCGAGGAGCATGGCGGTGAGCGCGCCGCAGATCGCCGCGAGCTGCGTGGTCTCCAGTTCCAGGCCGAACGTGACCGCCTTCGGCTCGACGTTCCACTGGCCGGTGAGCCAGACCAGCAGGGCGACCGACAGGATGTGCAGCACCTGGTCGAGCACGAAGATGTAGAGCCCGCGCGAGTCGGTGCCGAGGCGGGCGGCGATCGTCAGCTTCTCGATGACGAAGTGCGCCCCCATCACCAGGACCACGATCCACCAGTACGCCAAGAGCTCGCGCCATAGCACGAGGGCGGTACTCAGGCCGATCAGGCCGATGTGCGCCGACAGGCCCATGAGCCCGGCGCGTTTGGCGACCACGAGCCGTCCGGGCTGGAAGGCGTAGTCGCCGAGCAAGTGTCCGAGGTAGAGGTTGAGGAACAGGCCCACGCGTCCTCCGCATCCGGCGGTTCCACCCGTCATTGTGCATTAACACAGGTCGTTCGTCTGCTATACAATGCTACACGCTGTCCGTGCGTCCCTTCCGGGACGCACCGCACGCGGACGGCGACGGGGAGGAGGACCACCCTATGTCCCACGAGGTATTCCTGGCGAAGGTCCCGATCTTCTCGGCCTGCACCACGACCGAGATCCAGGCGATCGCGAGTGTGACCCAGGAGCACACGTTCGAGCCCGGCCAGATAATCGTCACGCAGGGCACGCCCGGACAGGCGTTCTACCTGATCCTGAGCGGTCGCGTCGAGATCCTGCGGGACAACCAATCACTCGGCGCGTTCGGCCCCGGTGACTTCTTCGGGGAGATGTCGCTGCTGGACCAGGCACCGAGGTCCGCCACCATCCGCTCGATCGAGCATACGGCGTGTCTGATGCTGTCGAGCTGGGACTTCAAGGCGCTGCTCGAGAAGTACCCGTCGATCGCGGTCAAGTTGCTGGAAGTGATCAGCCGGCGGCTGCGCGTGGCCGACGAGCGCCTCGGTCGCTAGCAGCCGGGCCGCTGGGGGAGCGAAGCGAGGACGCATGGCGAACCACGGAGGACAGACGTTGCTGCAGGCCGTCGGGGAGCGGGTCGTCGCGCGCTACCTTGACAGGAGTGGCATGAGCGCGGTCGAGTTCGTGAACCCGTGGCCGGACCCGAGCGTGAAGTCCGGGGTCGATCTGACGTACCGGTTCGCGGGCAAGACGATGAAGGTCAAGGTGAAGACCGATGCGTACTTCGGCAACGACCTGCGCAAGATAGCCGATCGTACGCTCACCTACTACCGTCCCGAGGGCGAGAGCTACGCGTTCGAGGCGATCTCGAACGCGGCGACGCGCGAGCCCGGCTGGATCTTCAACTCCGAGGCCGACGAGCTCCACTACTACCTCTTGGCGCTCTCGCAGCCGGAAGAGGAGGCGGCGGCGTTGATGGTCGAGCCGGACGAGGTGTTCTTCGGCGAACTCAAGATCGATCGCGACGAGCTGCACATCATCCCGATGCGGCCGCTGCGCGAGTGGTTCGAGGCCCACTACGAGGAGTACACGCCGAGGCCGGTGATAGTCGGGACCCACTCGGCATGGTTCCGGATCATCCCTCGCGATGTGGTCGACGGGGCCATTCCCGGCATCCGGGTGGTGGGTTCGGTGTTCGCGGGCCTCGCTCGCTGAAGGCCGACGCCACGGGGGCCGCGGACGACGCGCTGCGCCGCGCCCAGTAGACACGCCCGGCACCGTGGTGACTTGTTGACACTCCAGGGGGCGCGGAGTACCATTCCTTTGCCTTTCCGCAGGCAGGCAACTTGAAAAGCGCAAAGAGGGACCCTTTCTCGTCTTTGGGGGTGTGCCCGAGTGGCTAAAGGGGACGGGCTGTAAACCCGTTGGCTACGCCTACCTAGGTTCGAATCCTAGCGCCCCCACCAGCAGACGAACGACGCTCCGCATGGCCGCGGGGTGCGAGAATACGCCCACATAGCTCAGTCGGTAGAGCACTTCCTTGGTAAGGAAGAGGTCACCGGTTCAAGTCCGGTTGTGGGCTCCAGGCCAACGCACGGCCGGCTGCGCCGGCCTCCAGCACGGCGGTGTAGCTCAGTTGGTCAGAGCACACGGTTCATACCCGTGGCGTCGCTGGTTCGAGTCCAGCCACCGCTACCAGGC
>PNNM01000046.1 GCA_013824215.1 Coriobacteriaceae bacterium | reverse complement strand
TCGGAGGGTTCGGGGCTGGTCAAGGTGATCATCGAGACCGGGCGGCTGGACACGGCGGCCATCGCGCGGGCGGCGCGCATCGCCTGCGACGCGGGAGCGGCGTTCGTCAAGACCTCCACCGGCTTCGGGCCGCGCGGGGCCAGTTCCGACGACGTGCTCACCATCCGAGAGGCCATCGGCGAGAAGTGCCGCATCAAGGCTTCCGGCGGCATCCGCGACCTGGCCACGGCGCTCGTTATGTTCGAGGCCGGCGCGGACCGCATCGGCACCTCGTCCGGCGCCGAGATACTGGCCGCCGCGGCACAGGGCCGCGGCTGACCCCGCGACAGCGGCCCGCGGCATGACCGGCTACCGCCTCCGCGCGCTCGTCGTGCGCAAGACCAAGCTCGGCGAGACGGACCTCATCCTCACGCTGCTGGCCGATGATGGCCGCCAGGTGCGCGCCGTGGCCAAGGGGGCGCGCAAGCCGGGCTCGCGTCTGAGCGCCCGCCTCGAGCCCGGATGCGTCGCGGACCTGCTGCTGCATCCCGGCCGCAACCTCGAGGTGGTCTCGGAAGCCGAGTCCGTGGCCGCTCACGCGGGCCTGCGCGACGACTACGACCGTTCCTGCGCCGCCTCGATCGTCCTCGACCTCGCCGACAAGGTCTCGGTGGAGGCCCAAGCCGAGGACGTGCTGTTCCCGTTGTGCGTCACCGCGCTCGACGTGCTGGCCTCCGCCGAGACCGCCGACGTGCGCCTCGTGACGGTCGCGTTCCTGATCAAGGCGATGGCGATGCAGGGGTACCGGCCCCAGCTGGACTCCTGCGTGCAGTGCGCGTCCGACAGCGTGGCCGGCGGGTTCTCCTTGGCCGCCGGAGGCGTGCTGTGCGCCGAGTGCGGGGAGCTGGACGCCGCCTCGTTCCCGCTCTCGCAAGAGGGGCGGCATCTGGTAGGCGCGCTGATGCAGGCGAGACTCGCCGAGGTGCCGTCGCTCGCTCCCGAGCCCGAGGTGGCCGCGGAGGTCACGCGACTCGTGCGGGCGTTCGTCGCACACCACGTGCCCGCGCGTCTGAAGTCGCTCGAGTTCCTCGGCTGAGGCGCCCTACGGAGCGCCGATCCTCAGCGTGACCCCGAATGCGCTCTCGAACAGGTCCGCCTTCTCGCGCGCCCCGTAGACCTCCACACGCAGGTCGCCCTCGCCCTCCGGTATCAGCGTGACCGTGCCGTCGTGCTGCTCGAGGCCCACGGCGATCACACGCTGGGCGCGTCCGCGGTCGAGGCCGTCGGCGAGGCGCAGGATACCGCCGAGGCGCGCCGCGGCATCACGGTCCTCGGGGACGAGACGCGCGTACTCGTCGTGTCGGAGCTTCGGCAGCGCGCCGCGATGGTAGCGGGCGACCGCCGCGACGAGCGCGATGTCGCGCGGCGAGAGTCCGGGCAGGTCGGCGTGGGTGATCAGATGCCCCGAGTGCCGGTGGTGCTTGTCGTACCCGATGAAGTAGCCCACGTCGTGCAGGATCGCGGCGGTCTCCAGCATCCGGCGATGGCGTTCGTCGAGCGAGGGGTCCGCCATCTGGTCGAACAGCGAGAGTGCGAGCGCGGCGACGTGCAGGGAGTGCGCCTGGTCGAAGCGGCAGCGCTTGGCGAACGCGAGCACCGCCTTGCGCGTGTCCGGCGGCCGGTTCGCCGCGCCGGTCTCCTGGCGAATGGTATCGAGCACGAGCCCCTCGCGCAGTCCCTTGCCGTTGACGAGCAGCGTGTTCGTGCCGAGGTGTCGCAGGACCTCGCGGACGAGCAGGGCGCCGGGCACGATGATGTCGGCGCGGTATTCGGGCAGCCCCGGCACGTGGCGGCGCTGCTCGAGGGTGAGCCCGCGCAGCCACGCGAAGATGTGCACGACGTCGGCCTGGGTGAGTTCCATGCCCTGGACGCTGCCGGTCTCGTCGCCGGTCCAGGCGGCGACTATCGAGCCGAGCGTGGTGACCGTGCCGCCCGACCCGATCGCGCCGGCGATGGCGTGCGGGCGCGCGCCGAAGGCGCCGCGCAGCGACGCGCGGATGTGGCGGCGGAGCCGCTTGAGCGAGGCGCGCGAAGGGGGGTCCTCGTCGGTGGGCAGCAGCTCGGCCAACGCCACGACGCCGAGCGGCAGCGACGTGATGTCCTCGATCTGGGTCCCGGTCGAGCGCACGATCTCCACCGAGCCGCCGCCGATGTCGACGACGGCCATGCGGCCGGCCAGATCGAAGTTCGCGGCCGCGCCGAGGAAGGCGAGACGCCCCTCCTCGAACGCCGAGATGACCTCCACCCGCACGCCGAGCTCGTCGCGCAGACGCGCGACGAAGGCCTCGCCGTTGGACGCGATGCGGACTGCGGCGGTGGCGACGGCGCGGACGCGGTCCGCCTCCAGCCCGCGCGCGATCTCGAGCATCCTGCCGAGCGCCTCGACCGTCCGGTCCATGGCCGCCTCGGACAGCGCACCCGTGGCGCCGAGCCCCTCGCCGAGCCGCACCTGCGACTTCTCGTCGTCGATGAGACGGTAGCCACCGCCCCGCTCGGGCTGGGCCACCACGAGCCGCACCGAGTTCGTGCCTATGTCGATCGCGGCGAGCCGCTTCACGCCTCGCCCCCGGGGAGCGGCAGCAGGGCGCCATCGAGCGCGGCCTCCAGCGAGGCCGCATCGTGCTCTGTGATGAGATCGGCGAACGTGGCGAAGTGTCGCGCGCGTTCCTTCACCAAGCGACGTTCCACGACGGCCAGGCCCGCGGCCGTCACGCCGGCGGCCGCGGCATCGGGGTCCTCGGCGACTTGGCGCACGGCGGCGAGGAACACGTCGCGGTCGTGCATCTCGCCGAGCGCGTCCTGGAGCGCTCGCAGGACGGCCAGGATGTCGCCGGCGCTCGCGTCGAAGCACGGCCGCAGGGTCTCGACCGCGTAGCGGAGGCGCTTGGCCGAGATGCGCATGGCGTGCTGGACTTGGGCGTTCTCGGGTGTGAGCGCGTCGGGGAGGTGCGCGCCGAGCGCGGCGAGCCGCGTCGTGAGGATCTCGGCGGCCAGTTCGTGCAGGGGGGTGTCCGCCCCGCGGGCCGAGGCGGCGAAGCGCAGTAAGGCCGAGCGCCCGCCCGCGAGGTCGAGCGACCCGAGCGTGCGGCGCATCTCGGCAAGATCGCGCGCCCGTTCGCCGTGGCGGCGCCCGAGCAGGTAGGCGAGGGTCACGCGCTCGTCGGCGGTCTTGGCGTTGCGTGCCAGCGCAGAGAACTCGGCGATGAAGACGTCGGCATCGCGCACCGCCCCGAGCGAGCGCGTGATGGTGCGCGCCAGGCGTCCCCACCGCTTGCGGCCCTTGGCGGGAAGGTAGGGCCGGAACACCGTCAGCGCGGCGCGCAGACGCCTCGAGGCCACCCGCATGTCGTGCACGGCGTCCATGTCGCGCCCGCCGGCTGCCGCCTCCTCGAGGGCGAACAGCGGGACGGCCTTGGCCGCCAGGACCTCGGCCGCCGCTTCGGCGACGGGCGTGGAGGGCAGGAGCGTCGGGCGGCTCACGGCGCGATCTTCTCGGCGAGGATGTGGACCGCGAGGCCGGAGACCGCTTCGAGCAGGTCGGTCTTGCGCTCGGCGCCCCACAGCGCGAGCTCGGGGTCGCCGGAGCAACGGGCGGTGATGGTGAGGCGCGCGTGGTCCGTCTCCGCGGACAGCTCGCGGACCACCGCGTCGTGACCGCGGTCGAGACCGTCGGCGATGCGCACGAGTGCGGCGCACCAACGCAGCGCGTCCCGGTCCTCGGCCTCCAGTCGCGAGAAGGCGTCGTGCGAGGGGTCCGGCAGCGCCTTGCGGTGGTAGCGCGCCACGGCCGCTGCGAACGCGCGCTCGCGGTCGTCGGCGAAGGGGAGGTCCGAATCGAGCACGAGACGCTCCGAGCTCCTGTGGTGCCCCTTGCCGCCGAGTTCCCAACCGGTGTCGTGCAGCAGCGCCCCGGCTTCGAGCAGGCGGCGGTGCTCCTCGTCGAGGCAGTGGAGCTCGCGCGTCGCGTCGAACAGCGCAACTGCGAGGCGTGCGACGGTGCGTTCGTGATCGGCGTCGCCCGCGAGAGAGCCGGCCATGGCGCGCGCCGCTTCGATCAGCGTGTCGGCGTCGGCAGGCGTGTCCTGGGTCCTTGGCATCGACGACCTCACGGCAGGGGAGTTCGCGGAGTTCGAGCATACCGCAGGGCGGGTGACGGGTGCCTGTTGCGGTAAGATGGCGAGCACATCGCAGCACCCGGCGGGACGCCCCGCCGCCGTCACGAGGGGCATCGTTGACCACCGCACCGATGACGTTCCAGGACATCATCCTCGCGCTGTCGCGCTTCTGGGCCGACCGCGGCTGCGTCGTGCTGCAGCCCTACGACATGGAGGTCGGCGCGGGCACGTTCCACCCGGCCACTACCCTGCGCACGCTGGACCCGACCCCGTGGCGCTGTGCCTACGTCCAGCCGTCCCGCCGCCCCACGGACGGGCGCTACGGGGAGAACCCGAACCGCCTCCAGCACTACTACCAGTACCAGGTCATCCTCATGCCGAGCCCGGACGACGTGCTCGAGTTGTACTTCGACTCGCTGCGCGCCATCGGCATCGAACCGGCCGACCACGACGTGCGCCTGGTGGAGGACGACTGGGAGTCGCCCACGCTCGGCGCGTGGGGCTTGGGCTGGGAGGTCTGGCTCGACGGCATGGAGGTCACCCAGTTCACCTACTTCCAGCAAGTCGGCGGTTTCGACTGCCGTCCCGTGCCCGCCGAGATCACATACGGCCTCGAGCGCCTCGCGATGTACATCCAAGGCGTCGACTCGGTCTACGACATCGTGTGGGCGCGCGGTGAAGACGGCCTCGTCTTCACTTACGCCGACGTGTTCCTGCGCAACGAGCAGCTCTACTCGGCGTACAACTTCGAGGTCGCCGACACCGACATGCTCAACCGCCTCTTCGACATCTACGAGGCCGAGTGCCGCCGCACGCTGGAGGCCGGCCTCGTGCTGCCCGCGTACGACTTCGTGCTCAAGTGCAGTCACGCCTTCAACCTGCTCGACGCTCGCGGCGCGATCGCGGTGGCCGAGCGCGTGAGCTTCATCGGCCGCGTCCGCGCATTGGCCAAGGGCTGCTGCGAGGCGTACGTAGCCGACGTGCGAGCGCGGGCAGGCGAGGCCGAGCCCGGCGCCGAGGCCGCGCCGGCCCAGGGCGGTGATGCCGCGTGAGCCGCGACCTGCTCTTCGAGATCGGGGTCGAGGAGATCCCCTCGACGGCCCTGTACGGCGCCATCGGGCAGCTGGCGGCCAAGGCGGCCGCGGCGCTGAAGGGCGCCCGCCTCGGCTACGAGGATCTGAACGCGTACGGGGCCCCGCGCCGGCTCGTCCTGCGCGTGACCGGCCTGGCCGAACGCGCCGACGACCTGTCGGAGCGCGTGAAGGGTCCGTCCGTCTCGGCCGCCTACGACGCCGACGGGAACCCCACGAAGGCCGGCGAGGGCTTCGCTCGCAGCCGCGGCGTGGAGAGCGCGGACCTGGAGACAGTCGAGGAGAACGGCAACGCGTACGTCTACGCCGCCATCGAGCGTGCGGGCCTGCCCGCCGCCGAGGTCCTTCCCGGCCTGCTCGCCGAGCTGGCCGCGGCCATCGACTGGCCGAAGTCGATGCGGTGGGGGAGCGGCGAGGTGCGCTTCTCGCGCCCGGTGCGCCGGCTCGTGGCGCTGTTCGGCGATGATGTCGTACCTGTCGAGTACGCTGGGCTCACGGCCGGACGCGTCACAAGCGGCCACCGCTTCCTCGCGGACGACGTTGAGATCGCCTCCGCTTCCGAGTACGACGAGGCCGCGCAAGCGGGCAGGTTCGTCTACGACCAGGCGAAGCGCGCCCACATCCTGCGCGACGGCATCGAGGCCGCGGCCGCCGGCGTGGACGGCCGCGCGGTGGTGCCCGAGAAGACCTTCGCCGAGGTCGTGAACCTCGTGGAGTGGCCTACCGTCGTGGTCGGGCACTTCGACGCGGCGTTCCTCGAGGTCCCGCGCGAGGTCCTCGAGACCGCGATGGAGTCGCACCAGCGCTACTTCCCGGTCGAGTCCGCCGACGGCGAGCTCACAAATGCGTTCATCGTCGTCCACAACGGCGACCCGGAGCGGAACGACGTCATCACCGCCGGCCACGAGCGCGTCATCCGGGCGCGCCTCGCGGACGCCGCGTTCTTCTACCGCGAGGACCTCAAAGCCCCGCTCGAGGCTGCCGTGCCGCGGCTCGAGACGATCGTGTTCCAGGAGAAGCTCGGCACGCTCGGCGCCAAGGCCGCGCGCATGGAGGCGCTGGCCGAGAAGCTCGCCCGCATCGCGGACGTCGACGCCGACGCCGAGGCCGAGGCGGTGCGCGCCGCGCACCTGGCGAAGGCCGACCTCGTGAGCCACGCGGTGGTCGAGTTCCCGTCGCTGCAGGGCGTGATGGGGCGCTACTACGCGCTGGCCACCGGGGAGTCGCCCGCGGTCGCCGAGGCGATCGTCGAGCACTACCGGCCGCGCTACGCGGGCGATGATCTGCCTGCTTCGATCGCCGGGCAGCTCGTCTCGGTGGCCGACAAGCTCGACACGATGGTCGGCATCTTCGCCGCCGGCATGCCGCCGACCGGCTCGCAGGACCCCTACGCGCTGCGCCGAGGGGCGCTCGGCATCCTCGGCATCATCACCGCCGCCGGCCTGCGCCTGACGCTGACCGACTCGATCGCCGCGGCGCTGGAGGGCTACGCCGGCGTGATCCCCGGACTCGACGTGGAGGGCACCGGCTCGGCGGTCCAAGACTTCGTCGTGGGCCGGCTCGAAGGGGTGCTCAAGGACCGCGGCCACGCGTTCGACACCGTGGCCGCCGTGCTCGCAGTGGTCTCCGACGACCCCGCGGACGCGCTCGCGCGCTGCGAGGCGCTCACCGCGTTCCGGTCGCAGGAGACCGCGCTCGAGGACCTCTCGGTCGCCTTCGCCCGCGCTCAGAACCTGCGCGACCCGGCTCTCGGCACCGAGACCGACCCCGACATCATGGGTCCCGAGGAGGCCGCGCTGGCCAAGGCGCTGGACCTGGCCGAGAACGACGTCGCCGCCGCCGTCGCGGCCCGCGACTACGCCGCCGCGCTCGCCGCGCTCGCCGCCCTTCGCGGCCCGATCGACGTCTTCTTCGCTGGTGTCCTCGTCATGGCCGAGGACGAGGCGCTGCGCGCCAACCGTCTGCGGCTTCTCAACCGCTTCGTGGCTCCGTTCCTCGGCTTCGCCGATCTCGGGCGCCTCGCGGTCTGAGTCGCTGATGACCGACGGCCCCATCACGATCCACGTCGTCTCGGACTCGCTGGGCGAGACGGGCGAGATGGTCGCACGGGCGGTCGCGTCGCAGTACGCCGACGACGCGTTCCGGATCGAGCGCCTGCCGAAGGTGACCTCGGTGGACGGGTTGCGCGCCGCGGTGCGCTCCCACTGCGGCCCCCACTGCATCTTCTTCTACACGCTCGTCGACGAGCCGTTGCGCGAGGAGATGGCGCGCCTGTGCGCTGGCGGCGTCAATGCGGTGGACCTGCTCGGCCCGGCCCAGGAGCTCCTCCACGGGGTGACCGGCTTCGAGCCCACCGGCGAGGCCGGCGCCGTGCGCAGGCCCGACCAGGACTACTTCGACCGCATCGAGGCGATGGAGTTCTCGGTCAAGCACGACGACGGCCGGAATCCCGAGGGTCTCATGCAGGCGGACGTCGTGCTGGTGGGCGTCTCGCGCACGGGCAAGACGCCGTTGGCCATGTATCTCGCGTTCAAGGGCCTGCGCGTCGCCAACGTTCCGCTCGCACCCGGCACCGATCCGCCGCCCGAGCTGTTCGTCATCGATCGGCGCCGGGTCTTCGGGCTGGTGACCGACCTCGACCTGCTGCTCGAGATCCGCCGCCAGCGCATGCGCGAGATGGGCGCCGTTGTCCCCGGCTACGCGGAGCGCGAGCACGTTGAGCGCGAACTGGAGGAGGCGCGCGC
This sequence comes from Coriobacteriaceae bacterium, assembly GCA_013824215.1. GTDB lineage: Bacteria > Actinomycetota > Coriobacteriia > Anaerosomatales > D1FN1-002 > PNNM01. Next base: position 85 of record PNNM01000046.1, on the reverse strand, counting down.
GGTCATGCGGCGTATCGGTTGCCTGGTGGTGCACACCGAACACCGGGCGGTCGAGGAGGCCGCGCAGGAGATCGTGCGCGCGCTC
>PNNM01000045.1 GCA_013824215.1 Coriobacteriaceae bacterium | reverse complement strand
GGGGACACCGTGCACCTTGGCTGCAGCCCAGATCTGCGCGTCATAGAAGTGCATGTCGTACCTGGCCGAGGCATGTGCGGCCGCGATCGAAACGGTGGCGTCCAGCGGTAGGACGTCGCAGGCCGCGACGAGGAACTCGATCTCGGCGACGATGGTCGCGCGGTCGAGGCGTTCCGGCCACTTGCGACGGACCGTCACGGAGTACTCGGCGAGCACCTGAGGTGTAGCGGCGGCCGCACCGGCGCGGAAGAGCGCGCGGAGTGTCTGGCCCGCGACCCGTCGTTTCGCCGGTTCGGAGCAGTCCTGGCGATAGACGAGGATGTTAGTGTCGACCAGGACGTTCATGCAGTTCCTCGCGCGTCCACTTCCGTCCTCCGCTACCGACGCCCCGAGCGATCGCCTCGTCGGCGAGGCGCTCGAATCCCTCCCACGCCCGCATGCGCCGATCGCGTTCGAGGTCCTCGATGAAGCGCTCGACCGCCAAGCGCACGACCTCGGACTGCGAGACGCCGAGTTCGGTGGCCTTGTCCGCGAGCGCGCGCTCGAGCCGTTCGCTCAGAACTACCTGCTTCCTCACCATGCGCCCCATCTTGGGTCACCTGTCCTCACCTGTGGCTTACCCGGAACGAAACCCGGGAGTGTGTAACGCGAGTGTGTAACCATACGATACGGCGCGACGAGGCCGGAGACAAGGGGAGTGCCGTGTGGCCGGGCCCTACGGGCTGGCGACGCCCACCCAGATGGTGATGGTGTCCCCGAGCTTGCCGATCGAGCCGCCTGCCGGGTCCTGCGTGACCACCTTGCCGACATCGGCGCTGGGTATCTGGTTGACGAGCACCGCGAAGCCGAGCGCTTCGAGTTTGGCGGTCGCCTCGGCCTCGGACAGTGTCGTCACGTCGGGAATCTCCACGCTCTCGGGTCCCTTGGAGACATGGATGGTCACGGTCGATCCGGTCTGGGAGATGAGTCCGCCGTCGGGGTCCTGGCTGATGACGAAGCCCTTCTTGACCTTGTCGCTGTACTCGTCGACCTGCTTGACCTTGAAGCCCGCCGCCTCGAGTTCGGCCTTGGCGTCCTTCTGCGACTTTCCGACCACACTCGGCAACGCCTTGGTCTCGATGCCGTCGGAGACGACGAGGATGATGTTGCCGCCCTTGGCCACGGAGATGCCCGCGGTCGGCTCGGTGGTGATGGCGAGGCCCTTGGCGATGGTGCGGCTGTACTCGCGCCGGACGCCGTCGATGTAGAGCCCCGCTTTGCGCAACGTCGAGAACGCCTCGGACTCGGACATGCCGGTGACATCGGGGACCAGCACGCTCTCCTCACCCCTGCTGATGACGAGAGTGACCGGCCAGTTCATCTCGACGCGCTCGGCCGCCGCCGGCGACTGCTCGATCACCTTGCCCTCGGGCACGTCCGAGCTGTACACCTCGGTGACATCGCCGACGAGCAGCCCGGTCCCGATGATCGTGTTCGAGGCCTCTTCGAGCGTCATCCCTCGCACGTCGGGGACCTCCACGGAGCCACCGAACAGCCCGAGCGCCCATGCGACGGCCAGGCCCACGGCCACGACGACCGAGATGCTGACGAGCAGCGGCCACAGCGGCCGGCGCCGTCGGGGAGGCGCGTGCGGCGCGGGACGAGGGGCGCCGCCGCTCCGCTTGACCACCGGCATCACGGACGTGTCGCCCATCGGCGCGGCCTCGGCGGCCACAGCCCCGCTCTCGGCGAACAGCTTCAACTCGCGCCGCATCTCGTCGGCCGAGGTGTAGCGTCGCGACGGATCCTTCTCGAGCGCCCGCATCACGATCGCTTCGAGCGGCCGGGGGACGCGCGGGTCGATCTGGCCCGGAGGCACCGGTCGCTCGTTGACCTGCTTGAGCGCGATGGCCACCGGCGAGTCGCCGTCGAACGGCGGCCGGCCGGTCAGCATCTCGTAGAGCACGCAGCCGAGCGAGTACAGGTCCGAGCCGGGCGTGAGCGGGCGGCCCTGCGCCTGCTCGGGACTCACGTACTGGGCCGTGCCGAGCACGGAGCCGGTGTGCGTGAGGTCGTCGCCGTCGGTGACGCGGGCGATGCCGAAATCCATGACGCGCACGCGCCCGTCCGGCTGGAGCAGGATGTTCTGCGGCTTGATGTCGCGGTGGATGACGTCGTAGCCGTGAGCCGCGGCGAGCGCCGCGCAGACCTGCTCGGCGTAGTTGGCGGCCTTGACCGGGTCGAGCGGGCCATCCCTCTTGACCAGCGCCTTGAGATCGATGCCGCTCACGTACTCCATGACGATGTAGTAGGTGTCGCCCTCGCTGCCGGAATCGTAGACGTTGCCGATGCCGGGGTGCGAGAGGTTCGCCGCGGCCTGCGCCTCACGGCGGAAGCGGTCGATGAAGTCCGCGGCCTGGGCGTAGCGGGGGTTGAGGACCTTGACCGCCACGGTGCGGCCGAGGGTCTCGTCGACGGCCTTGTAGACGTCGGCCATGCCACCGGCGCCGATCTTCTCGGTCACCCGGTACCTGCGGCCGAAGACCATTTCGTCCACGTGGGTTCTCCCGGTCGTGTTCGGGGGTCGCTTTCCCCCCGTCGCCTATGTTACCTGACCCCGTGCGGAGGGGTGTCCGCTCACTCGGCGTTCGCCTGGAGCGCCGCCTCGAGCACCGGCTTGGCCGCCGGTGCCGCGACCCGCCCGCCCACGCCCGAGTTCTCGAGGATGATGGCGATGGCGACCCGCGGGTTCTCGGCGGGCGCGAAAGCGATGAACCATGCGTGCGCCGGTCTGCCTTTGCCGACCTCGGCGGTCCCTGTCTTGCCGGCCACCTTCACGCCGGAGATGGCGGCGCGCGCCCCGGAGCCCTGGGTGACCACCTTCACCATCATATCGCGCACCGTGGCCGCGGCCGACGCGTCGGTGGCGCGGGTCCACTCGCGCACGGGCGTCGTGGCTGCCGTCACCCCGGAGGGGTCGCGCACCTCACGCACGACGTGCGGCGCCATGACGCTGCCGCCGTGTGCTATGCCGGCGGCCACCAGCGCCATCTGCAACGCGGTGACCTGCGGCCCGGGCGGGCTGGCGTGCTCGCCGACCGGTTGGCCGACGCCGGCCCATGCCGTCTCCCAGACCGTCATCTCGCTCGCCTCGGGCATGAGCGAGGGTTTCGCGCCTGTCTCGAGCGGCGGCGCCGCGTCGAAGCCGAAGCCCTGGGCGGCGCGCACGAGCCGCTCGGCGCCGAGGTCCACCGCGAGTTGGGCGAAGACGGTGTTGACCGAGGAGGCGAGCGCTTTGACCAGGTCGATCGGACCGTACGAGCCGCCCTCGAAGTTCGTGACCGGTGCTCCACCGATCTCGATGCTGCCCGGGCCGGGGTACTTGGTCGCGGGAGTCGCCACGCCGCCTGCCAGCGCTCCCGTGAGCGTGACCACCTTGAAGGTCGAGCCGGGTGGGTACAGCGCGTGCGTCGCGCGGTCGACGAGAGGGGCGCCCTTCGCCGAGGCCAGCGCCTTCCATCCCGAGTCCACGTCGCCCGGGTCGAAATCGGGGGAGGCCGCCTGCGCGAGCACCTCGCCGGTGCGCGGGTCGAGCACGACGACCGCCCCGCGCCGGCCGGCCAGCGCTTTCTCGGCGGCGCGCTGGACGCGGCTGTCGAGCGTGAGCACGACGTCGTTGCCCTCCACCGGCAGGCCGGCGGCCGCCTCCACCAGGTCGGCGAAGGAGGAGAACCCGCGTTGGCCGGTGAGCGCCGCGTTCATCGCCGCCTCCACGCCCGAGCGGCCGTACGTCGGGCTCGAGTAGCCCACGACGTGCGCGGCGAGCGAGCCTTCCGGGTACTCGCGGCGGTAGCGGGAGCCGCTACGCACAGAGCGGGCGAGTACCACGCCGTCGCGGGTGAGGATGGCGCCGCGCGGCTGCGACATCTCGCGCGCCAGCCCGCGCGTGTTGGCGGGGTGGGCCGACAATCCGGCGGCCTGCACGACCTGCACGCGCGTCTGGTTCACCACGAGCGCGGCCAGCATCAGCGATAGTACCAGCGCCATGTGGGCGAGCCGCCTCGCGAGCGGGCGGCGTCCGAGCCGGCCGGTGAGGGCCTCGGGGGCCGCGCCCTCGTCGCGCGCCGGGTCGCCTGCGCGCATGAGCAGCGCTACGAGCAGGAAGGACGCCACCATCGACGAGCCCCCGCGCGAGACGAAGGGCAGGGTGATGCCGGTGAGCGGGATGAGCCGGGTGACGCCGCCGATGATGACGAAGACCTGCAGCCCGAGCGCCGCGGTGAGTCCGGCGCACACGAGCGCGGCCATGTCGCTGCGGGCGCGCACGCCGGTGGCGAGCCCGCGCACCACGAGCACCAGGTACGCGACAACGAGCGCCGCACCGCCGATCAGCCCGAACTCCTCGGAGAAGGCGGCGTAGACGAAGTCGGTGGTCACGAACGGGATGCGTTCGGGGAAGCCCTTGCCCACGCCCACGCCGGCCATACCGCCCGCGGCTAGTGCGAACAGCGACTGGACGAGCTGGTAGCCGCGCCCGGCCGTGTCGGCGAAGGGGTCGATCCAGATCGCGATGCGGTCGCGTACGTGGCCGAACGCGCCGTAGGCCGCCGTGGCGCCGACGGCGAACAGCGCGAGCCCGGCCAGCGTGTACGAGGCGCGGCCGGTGGCCGCGTACACCATGAACAGGAACACCCCGAAGAACAGCAGCGAGCTGCCGAGGTCCTTCTCCGCCACCAGCACGACGAGCGAGGCCGCCCACATCGCCAGGACCGGTCCCACGGTCCGCGCGGGGGGCAGCCACACGCCGATGACGCGGTGCGTGGAGACGGTGAGCATCTCCCGGTTCTCGGCCAGATAGGCGGCGAAGAAGAGCACGAGCAGCACCTTGGCCACCTCGGCGGGCTGGAACGAGAGTCCGGCGACGCGCAGCCACAGGCGCGCGCCGTTGACCTCGGTGCCGACGATCGCGGGCAGGAGCAGCAACGTCAGGCCCGCTGCCAGCGTCGTGTACTTGTAGCGTCCGAGCGCCTCGAGCGACGGCACGGCGACGAGCGTGGCTGACAGCACGCCGACGCCGACGAAGAGCCACAAGAGCTGGTGCGCCGCCGCCGCGGGCTCGAGTCTGCCGAGGAACGTCACGCCCACCCCCGACAGCAGGGCGGTCACCGGCAGGAGGACCGGGTCGGCCCCGGGCGCGAAACGGCGCGCGACCAGATGCGCGACGGCGAACGCGGCCAGGATGCCCGCGGGCACGAGCAGGTCCGTCAAGCCCATCTCGCGGCGCGCCGCCCCGGTGACGAGCGCGGCAGCTAGCAGGACCGGGGGCGCTGTGGCCAGCAGGAGCACGAGTTCCTCATCGCGCCTCGAGCGCATCCGCGCCGCCTTCTAAGGCGCCGGGGACGCGGAGGCGACGCGCGCGCGGTAGACGGCCAGCGCCTCGAGCGCGTCGGCGAGGTTCGCCTCGGGGATGCCCTCGGCGAGGCGTGCCTGGGTGGTGGGATCGAGCGCGGTCACCGGCACGGTGGACTCGACCTGCCTCCAGCTCAGCTCGATACCGGCGAAGGAGCCGGCAACGCCCTGGTAGACGACGACTCGACCACCTTCATCGATGAGATAGGCACGGGAGCGCGCGTACGAGCCGGCGGCCCACCACGCGCCGCCGACGGCGGCCGCGGCCACCACCAGCCACAGCAGGAGCGAGGCCCATCTCCGGGTCGTCGCCGCGGCGTCGGCCGACGCGCCGCCGGCCTCGTGCGCCTGCCGCTCGCCCTCGATGTCCACCACGATGACGGTGATGTTGTCCTGACCACCGGCGTCGATCGCCGCGTCGACCAAGGCACGCGCCGCCACGGACGGGTCCGAGTACGAACCGAGGATCCGGGCGATCTCGGTGTCGGTGAGCATTCCGTGCAGACCGTCGGAGCACAGCAGGAGCCTGTCGCCGGTCGTCGCTTCGACCTCGTAGGCGTCGGCGAGCATGTTCATGTCCGAGCCGAGCGCCCGCGTGATGACGCTGCGGTTGGGGTGCCGCCGTGCCTCGGCCTCCGTGAGCTGACCGGCGCGGATCATGTCGGCCACCATGGAATGGTCCTGTGTGAGCCGCTCCAGCTTGCCGCCCGACAGCAGGTAGGCGCGGCTGTCTCCCACGTGCGCGATGGCGATGTACGTGCCCTCCACCATCGCGGCCGTCAGCGTCGTGCCCATCCCCTCCCGGCCGCGACCCTGCTCGGCGGCCTCGACGACGACGGCGTTCGCCGCCCGGACCGCGCGCGCGAGCGCCTTGGGCTCGGCCTCCCGCGGTGCGGCTTGGACCAGCGCGTCGATGGCGTAGCGGCTCGCGATCTCGCCGGCCTCGTGCCCGCCCAGACCGTCGGCGACCGCGAACAGCGGGGGCGAGACCACGAACGCGTCCTCGTTGTGGGTGCGCACGAGCCCCGGGTCCGTGAGCCCGGCGAAACGCTCGCGCGCGCGTGCCGCGCTCACGCCCGCTCCAGGGTGAGTTCGACGGGCCCCAGGCCGATGACGTCGCCGGCCGACGCCGCGGTCTGCCCAGTGACGGGCCGGCCGTTCAGCAGCGTGCCGTTGGTGGAACCGAGGTCCTCGACGAGCGCCCCGCCGCGCACCGGCGCCACGAGCGCGTGGCGCGCCGAGACGAACTCGTCGCCGATGCGGACGTCGGCGTCCGGGCCGCGTCCTATGACGACCGGTCCGTCGAGCGGCACACGGGTACCGGCCAACTCGCGCGGCCCTCGGGTCACCGCCAGGACGAGCGCCGCCGTGCCAGCGGGTGCGCCGGCACGCACGAGCCCGACGCCGGTGCGCACTGCGGCGAACAGGAACAGGTAGAGCGCCACGAGGAAGACGATGCGGCCGAACAGCAGGGCGACGTCTACCACGCGCGCATCACCCGCGTGCGCCCGGGCCGCGGTAGACCAGCTTCGTCAGCCCGATCAGCACCGCGTCGCCGTCCGCCAGCCGCTGCCGCACCTCGATCGTCCGGCCGTTGACGAGCGTGCCGTTGGTGGAGCCGAGGTCTTCCACCGACCACCCGTCGTCCTCGGCGATGAACGCGGCGTGGGTGCGCGAGATGTTGGCGTCCTCGAGCCGGATGTCGCAGGAGGCCAGCCGTCCCACAAGGACGCGGCTCCCGTGCAAGGCGACGTCGTGGCCGTCCGGCAGGGTGACCGTTGCGATCGTCGGCACCGTGCGGCCGTCCCCGTCAGTCTCGGCGGCGAACCCCGCAGCCACCCGGAAGCGTCCGAGGTGGAGCTCCTCGTCCACGGTGACCGTCACCGTGGGCCTCGACGCCAGGGTGTAGCCGTGCTGGCGTGACGCGCCGAGCAGGTAGGTGACGAGCTCGCCCTCGAGCACCCGGGCGAACTCACCCATGCGTTCGGCATCCTCGGGCGAGAGCGCGACCTCGAAGGCGGTCGGCGCGTAGACCTTGCCGACGCCCACGCGCCGCCCGTCGTCCATGGCCTTGCCGAGGGCCTTGGCGACCTCGGCGGGCTGGACGGGTGAGCGGAACGCGCCGGCGAACAGCCCCTCCACAGCGCCGGCGAGGCGGTCCTCGAGATCGGAGAGAAGGCTCACTGTGTCGTCTCGGCCCCTCGGCTGTGTTTGCGGCTACCGTCCTCGGCCCGCGCTGGCGGGCCTGCCGCGATGACAAGCGCCATCAGTATAAGCGAGCCGACGCCGTGCCGAAGGAGGCTCACGCCCGGGAAGCCGAAGGAGGGATCGATCACGCCCCAGGCCAGGTACGCCACGGCAAGCCACCCGAGTCCGGCGGCGACCCCCGCCGCCCCGGCGGGACGGGTGGCGCGGGCGCACACGATCGAGGACATCGCGCCCGCGGCGGCCCATCCGACCAGCGCGACGTAAGCGCCCGGCGTCGTGGCCAGCGTGCGGAGGCCGTCGAGCGTGTGCGGGCCCCACGGGTGCGCCAGGAACGACAGCGGCACGTCGAGATAGGGCGCGGCGGTGCCCGAGGCGGCGGCCGCCGTCATGACGCCGAGACCGGCCAGGGTGCTGGACGCCGCCGCGAGCAGCGGGCGGAACGCGTAGCCGAGCACGAGCGGGGGTGCCAGACCGAGGCTGACCGCACCGAAGAACGGCGAGGTCAGCGGCATGATCGCCGTGCCGCGTCCCTCGCGGCCGAGGAACCACCAGAACGCGCCGGCCGCTACGAGCGTCACGATGCTCGCGACCGGTCCGGCGAGCGTCCACACGGCGGCCACGGTGGCGAGCAGGGCCAGCGCGATGCCGAGCCCGGGTGCCAGAGCGCCCGCGAGTGTGACGAGCAGCGCGCCGCCGTAAGTCGCCGCGGCCCCCAGGCCGAGCACGTCCAGCGCGCCTGCGGCGAGCCAGAGTCCCGCG
>PNNM01000044.1 GCA_013824215.1 Coriobacteriaceae bacterium | reverse complement strand
TCGCGCACGGCATCACGACGGTCGTGGGCCTCTCCCCGCAACTGCCGATCCCCGCCATGGGACCGTCGGCCACGTCGGGGGACCAGGGAACGTTGGCCGACCGCAACTCGATGGTGGACTTCTTCTGCGGCGACGGCATCTCGTCGCTGCTGGGTGCTCGGCTTCTCGTCCATCCCGATCCGGGAGACGCGGCGCGCGCGATCCTCGACGTCCTTGACGGCAAGCGCGAGGCGCTCGAGTGGGAGATGGCGGGCGAGTCGGCAGCGGACGCGTTGGTCTGAGCGACGGGGCCCACCGACGAGAGTGTGGATTCCCGGCCCGCTCAGCGCGCGATGATGCGGTACAGGACTTCGTTCACGCCGGCGAAGTCGAGGGTCCGGACCACGCCGGGACCCAGGTCGAAGACCCGGCCGGGCGTGTGCGGGCCACGGTCGGCGACACGCGCGACAGCGCGCTTGCCGCGGTACTCGAACTCGATGAGCGTGCCGAACGGCAGCGTCCGGTGGGCGACGATCATCGAGTAGGGGCCGATCGTCTCGCCGCTCGCGCCGCGCCCCGTGAACGAGCGCCCGTAGTGGGACGCGACCGCGGTCTTCCACTCACCCGATCCGCGCAGCCGCTGCATCGGATCGCTCCGCTTCGGCGCGACAGGCTTCTTGGCGCCGGCGGCCGCTCTGGTCTCGTAGTCTCTGAGCGCGGACTGGCTCGCCGCCAGTTCCGTGCGCGCGCGGGCGACCTCACGCGCGGTCGCGTCGAAGGCCCGGGCCTCGGCGGCCTGCAGCTCCATCGAGCGAGCCGCCGCTCGTTCCACCTCGGCGCGTGCGATCGCCAGCGTGCGGAGGTCCTCGGCGTCCTGCCTGCTCATCCGCTGGAGCAGGTCCATGCGCGCCGCGAGCCCCTGGAACGTCGAGGCGCTCAGCAGAGTCGAGATGACGGGAGCGTCGCCCGAGCGGTACATCGTGCGCACCCGTGCGCGCAGCCGTGCACGGGCCCGCTGCTGATCGGCCACGATGCGGTCCAGCTCCGCCGAGGCCCGCTCCACGCTGGCATGGGCGCGCGCGGACTTCGCGCACGCCGTCTCGAGCCGCTGGACGGCGCGGCCCACGCGCGCACGGTCCGCTGCCGGCTGGTCGGAGGAGGGCGCCGCCACCGCTGGGGCGAGGTGCGGCCCCACGAGGCATGTCGCGAGCGCGGCGGCGAGCGCCAGACGTATCGTCCGTCGAAGAGACACGGCCACCAGTCTACCAACGACGCGCGCGTCGGGACCCGGTCGGGCCTTCCCGTCTACTTCCGGTGGGTGCGGGAGGTTCCCGGAGGGGGTCGGAGGTAACACGTGGATTGAACACTAACATCACGCATGTTAGTGTGCACGCATCATGTTAGAAACGACGCGGACATCAGATACGCCCCACGACCTCGCCGACGCCGCCGAGGCGTACGTCGCGCGGACCTTGCACGTCACGATCGGTCTGCGCCCTTGGCCGATCGCGGACCAGCTGCCGCCGTACTTGAGTGGGGCGTATCGCCTGATGCAGGCCGAGCTCGGGGGCGTTCCGGTGCTGTGGCTCCTCGCAGATGAGCCCGTCGCTCCGCGCGCACTGCAGAAGCACATCGATGCGCTCGGGACGCACTGGGCGGGAACGACCGTCGCGGTCTTCCGCAGCATCCCGTCCTACGTTCGCCAGCGGCTGGTCCAGCGAGGTATCGCGTTCGTGGTGCCCGGTGCGCAACTCTACCTGCCTGACCTGGGCTTCGACTTCCGCGAGCGTACGACGGCCCCGCCGCCCGAGCGCGAACATCTGCGACCGTCGGCCCAACTCCTGCTGCTGCGCCTACTCCATCGCACCCCCGGAGGCACGCTGACCGCCAGCGATGTAGCGTCCGCCCTGGGCTACACCCTGATGACGATGAGCCGGGCGGTGGCCGAGCTTGACGCAGCCGGACTCATCGCGGCGACCAAGGCCGGACGAGCGAAGACGTTCCGATTGGCTGCCGGTCCGCGCGAGACGTGGGAGGCCGCGCAGTCGCGTCTCCGCACACCTGTCGTGCGTCGCGTGGCCGTGCCCGCCGTCGAGTGGGGGGATGCACCGCGGCTGCGCGCGGGACTGAGCGCGCTGGCCGAGTACAGCCAACTCGCTGCACCTGTGGCGCCGGCGCGTGCGATAGGTGCGTTGCAGGCGCGCGAGATCGAAGCGATCCGCCGAGCGGTCGACGACCGATGGGCGATCGTCGCCCGAGAGGAAGGCGAAGAGGAGACCGAGGTCTGGTCCTACGACCCGCGTGTGCTCTCCGACGGACCGGCCGTGGACCGGCTCTCGTTGTTCCTCTCGCTGCGAGACGACACCGACGAGCGGGTGCAGGCCGCGTTGACGGAGATGCTCCGGGGCATGTCATGGTGAGGGGTCTGGACCGCTTCCGCGAGCACTTCGCCGGGCTGGAGGACCGCTACGTGCTGATCGGCGGTGCGGCGGTCGACGTCGCGATGAACGCCGCGGGCCTCGAGTTCCGACTTACCAAGGACCTCGACATCGTGCTCCTGGTCGAGTCGCTGGACGCGGAGTTCGGACGCGTCTTCTGGGAGTTCGTGCAAGATGGCGGCTATGACTTCCGGCACAGGAGCACCGGTGTGGCCCGCTTCTACCGGTTCCATTCACCGAGCGAGCCGTCATACCCGGCGATGCTGGAGCTGTTCGCTCGGCGACCCGACGCGCTCGCGCTCCCTCCGGATGCCGAGCTTGCGCCCCTGCCTGTCGCGGACGAGGTATCGAGCCTCTCGGCAATCCTGCTCGACGACGCCTACTACGACTTCGTGCGCTCGGGCGCGCGAGGCGTCGACGGTCTCACGCTGCTTGGCGCCGAGCACCTCATCCCCCTCAAAGCGAACGCCTGGCTGGATCTGACCGCGCGTCGGGAGCGCGGCGAGGCGGTCGACAGCAACGACATCAAGAAGCACCGCAACGACGTGGTGCGGCTCTACCAGCTCATCGCGCCCGCCACACGAGTCGGGCTGCCGCCCACCATCGCCGAGGACATGCGCGCGTTCCTCGGCTGCGCGCTCGACGACGGCTTCGACCCGAGGTCGGTGGGAGTGCGCGGTGCGACGGTCACCGAGATCGCCGCGGTGCTGCGCGCTGTGTACGGTGTGGAGGCGTGACGGGAGACGTCCGCCGACCAGACCTCAACTGCCTTCGCGACGGTCTGTCGGACGCCTGCGCGTTCTCGGCCGGCCGGGCCTTCTCACCTACTTCCGATGCGTACGGATCTTGGCGATCTCCTCGACGTGCCCGTAGATGTGCAGTCCCTTCGACACACCGATCAGGCTCCCCGAGCCGACTCCGATCTCATCGGCCATCCATTGCTTCAGCAGTTCGAACCCGGCCATGTTCACCGGGAAGCCGCCCCAGGCGTCCCAGCTTCGGAAGTAGACCACGAGGTGCAGCTTGCCGTAGCGCACCCGGCAATCGATGAGCCGCATGCAGGGAGGGTCGTAGCCCGTGCCCGCGTTGTCGTGGATGGTGATGTCCTCGGGGCGGCCGATCTCGATCGTCGCCTGGTTGGTGTTCCCGCCGGAGTCCTTCAGCATCTTGATGGCCCACTCGACCTGCGGCAGGGTCAGCCCGAGCAGGTCGTCGGTGACCGGCCACATGATCCTCTGGCCGTAGGTGTACTCCTCGTTGGACTGGAGCTTGTCGCTCATGAGGTATCCGGGGAAGTACTCGCACTTCACATAGTCCTCGTCGGCCAGCGGCGGGATCCCCAGACCGTCCGGGATGATCGGGAGCAATGGTCCGCTTCCCGGGTCCTTCACGAACACGGTCGCGAAGTCCAGCTCGATCCGGTCGGTCCCCTCGTAGCTCCCGCGCTCGACCTCGTAGCGGTAGCCGTGGTCCATGATGGCAGCGATCACCTGGAACCATGCGTCATCGAGGTCTCGGGCGGTGATCGAGACCGGCAGGAGCTCGTTCCTCTCCACGTCGCATCTTCCTTCTATGATCGGACACCCGGGGTTCGATGACGCCCTGCTCCTCGGCGCAGTTCCATGATGCACGACCGGGGCTTGCCTTTGAGCGAATCCATGGGGAGCACGTCGCCGTGCAGCTCATCGGCGCGAAGGAGCTTCGGTGGGCGGCCCGTCATGCCCGTTGCGTCTCGCGAGCGCGCCGCACGCGCTCAAGACCGGCGTCGCAGCGGTTCCCCCACGCCTCGAGGAACCCGCCGTCGCGCAGCACGCAGACGACCTCGCAGTTGTTCGGACAGCCGCCGCACTCGCGGCCGACGGTCCTGAACGAGGTGTTGCGGACCGCGAAGTCGAAGCGCTCCTCGGCACCGGACGCCTTGGCCAAGAGCGCGATGCCCAGCGCACCGGTGAGGTGCCCGCACTCGTCGACCAGGATGTCGCAGCCCGTGGCGCGACGGAACGCCTCGACCACGCCGACGTTCTTGCTCACGCCGCCCTGGAACACGATGGGTGGCTCGATCCGCTTGCCTTTGCCGACGTTGTTCAGGTAGTTGCTCACGATCGCATTGCACAGCCCCGCGATGATGTCCTCGGTCGCATAGCCCATCTGCGCCTTATGCACGAGGTCCGACTCCGCGAACACGGTGCACCTGCCTGCGATCTTGGTCGCGCATTCGCTGCGGAGCGCATACTCGCCGAACAGCTCCACGGGGATGCCCAGCCGCCGCGCCTGCGCGGACAGGAACGAACCCGTACCCGCCGCGCAGAGCGTGTTCATCGCGTAGTCCACGGGCACCCCGTCTCGCAGGATGATGATCTTGCTGTCCTGGCCGCCGATCTCGAAGATCGTGCGGACATCCGGGTGAAGCGAGAGCGTCCCCATGGCGTGCGCGGTGATCTCGTTCTTGACCACCTGTGCGCCAAGAACCGCGCCGATGAGCTCGCGCGCGGAGCCGGTCGTCCCGACCGCAACGATCTCCGCGTCCGAGCCGTCCATGCCGCGCTCCAAGTCCTCGAGCACGCGCTTGACCGCGCCGATGGGATCACCCTCGGTCCACAGGTAGGTACTCGCGAGGATCTCCTCATCGCCGGCCAGTACGACGCCCTTGGTCGAGATCGAGCCGATGTCGATGCCAAGGTACCCTCTAGACACGGACGACCCCCCCTTTGCGCATCTCCAGCATGTCGCAGAACGCCTCGATGCGTGTGCGGACACCGGCCTCGGCGGTCTGTGAGTCGTAACTCAGGAAGAGGATCGGGAACGTCCGCTCGCGAGACATCTTCTGCATGATCGCCATCGCGTTCACCTCAGGCATGCAGCCGAAGGGCTTGAGGTGCACGACGCCGTCGAACCCGTCCTCCATGAACTCGTGCGTCATCGACACAGACTCCGTTCCGTGCGCTCCGATGTGATGGCGCACCCAGCCCCCGGAGCGTGCGATGAGGTCGTCCACGTGCCGGTATCCTTCTATGGAGTGTTGGATCATCGCGGTCATCGTAAGATGACGGTGCACCTCGACTCCACGTAGCGAGAGCTGGCGTTCCACGTCACAGTTCGAGAATGGTTCCATCAACAGATAGATCTCCCCGACCACGCCGACACGAAGCTGGTGGTCGGGACGCACGAGCGGGACGGCGTTCATCTCGGCGAGCGTCTCGTCCCGCAGCGCGTCGATGTCGCGAAGCGTGGCTGCCGCCTCCAGCCGGGAGAGGAAGCGGACCTCGATGTTCTCCATGTCGCCGTCGCCGACTTGGAACCCTAGGTTCTTGCGCAAGAAGTCCTGGACCGCATCGATGGCCGCGCCCTTCCGGCGGGCGAGCACGAAAGCGTCCTTCACGCGACGGAGCGACAGCTGCGGACACATCTTGTCGCGGAAATCGCGGATGACGCCGAGGACGCTGCGCCCGGCGTCGAAGCGGACGAACCGCACGTCGTATCCGAGGTCGTTCAGTATCGCCGCCTGCACCTCGCCGTAGTAGCCGAAACGGCACCCGCCGACGGCCTGGACGATGGTGTTCGCACCCATCTCGATGGCCTCGATGAAGTTGCCCAGGTTGTACTTGAATGGCACGCACACGAACTCCGGGCTGTGCCGGGTGCCGATCTCGAGGGTGCGCGCGGTCATCTTCGGCGGGACCACGACCTCGCAGTCGAGCTCCTCGGCAAGAGCCTTGAAACCGATCCAGTAGTCGCCCATGTGCGGGAACGTGACCCTAGGCGGTTCCATGGAGCACTCCCCGCTCACTGGGTGGGGACGTGTCGCAGCCCTTCGCGCCGCTCATCCTGAGGATGTCCACGAAGCTCTCGAGGCGCGTGCGCAGACCCGTCTCGCTCGACAACTCGTCCACCACCAAGGTTGCGATCGGCACGTCTTTCACCCTGCGCTGACAGAGCTCGACCATGAGCGAGTCGGGCCCGCACGGAAAGGCCACGAGGAAGACCATCCCGTCGACCTTGTCACGGTAGTACTCCACCGCGCCGAGGAGCTGCTTGTTGTACGTCCACTTCACGTCCGTGGAGATGCGCGAGTACAGATCACGCGCCACACCGTGGTCGAGCGCTTCGGAGTCGAACACGGTCACGCCGAGGGATTCCAGGAATCGTTCGATGGGCGCGCCGATGAATTCGTCGGCCAGGTTGTAGGCGTGACCCACGAGAAGGATGCGCGGACGGTCCCAGGGCGCCTCGACGAGCGACTGCTGTTCGCGCGCCAGCTCGCGCTCGTGGGCCCGGAGGTTGAGTCTGGCGCGACGGTATGCCGCACGCACACGGAGGGGGTTGCGACAGAACTTGCGTCCCAACCGCAGCATCTCGCGCTTCTCCGAGATGCTGCGCCGCTCGTCCACCACGTACGTGAGCAGGGACACGCCCTCGACCGAGTGGCGCGTGATGTCGTACGCGCCCATGAGCTTCACGCACGCGTCCTCGTGTGGGTACAGGGAGGCGATCGTGGGCACGAGCACGTAGTCTGCACGGTCGTGCAAAGCCTCGATGTGTCCGAGGAAGATCTTCATGGACAGGCAGGACTCATCCACCGAGAGCGCTGCTCCGCGCTCGAGCAGCCGTTTGTTGGTCGGCGGACTCACCACGGTCTCGCAGCCGAGCTCCTCGAAGAACGTCGACCAGAGCACATGGTACTTGTGGTAGAGCATCGAGCGCGGGAGCCCTATGCGGATCGCGTCGGCCACACGGAACCCCTTGGTGCGCCACGGCATCGAGCACGACTCCTCACCTTGCGGGAGAGCCCACAGGGATCACGTAGAGCGGGGTCTCCTCCTCACCAGCGTCGATGACCCGGCGGACCGCATCATCGACGAAAGCCCCCACAGGCACGCCGCCCAGACCCAGGCTCTCGGCCACGAGCAGGAGGTTCTGCGCTGCGTGACCCGCCTCGATGTGCACGTAGCGAGCGGCGCGCTCTCCGTACTTGCCCGCGGTGCGCGCATACACGCCCGTGATCACGAACACCACGGGTGCCTCGGCTACGAAGCTCTGCCTCAGCGCGGCTGCGGCAAGGCCATCGCGGACATCGTGGCGACCCACCCGTTCGAGTGCGTGTCGCTCCGGAAGGTAGTGATGCACGCCCTCGGCCGAGGCCACGTAGAGCTCGAGGGGATAGAGCGCGCCAGCGGACGGGGCGGCCCGGAGACCGCGGACAGGGTCGGTGATGCCCTGGGCGGCCCACAACATCCTCGTGATCTGTTCGTCGGGTACGGCCTTGTCCGCGAAGTCGCGTAAGGAGCGCCTGTGCTCGATCGCGTCGAGCAGACCACCGGGCACGTCCGCCCCGACCGGGTCAGGCAGCGCAGCTCCGGCCCCGACGCCCGGCGTCGCAGCAGCGCCATCGCCGGTGCCCGGGTCTCGAACCCGGCGCGATCCGCATCCCGCCAGCCCCGCGATGAGCGTCCCGAGCACGAGCAGGAACACACGGCGATCGGGCATGCCCATCGCGTTCCACCTCGGCACGGACCTGTCCGTCTCGTGTGACATCGCACGCTACGTCCTCGCTGTGGGGCGCCCGAGTCCGATCCGCCCCTGCCACGTTCTATTCCCGGCTCGCCCGCGATCCGGTCCACGGTGGGTGTCGGCTTCAGACGTCCCGACCCATCGCGGTCCTCGCGACGAGCCATCCGGCGAACGCGCCCGCCAGGTTCGCGATCAGGTCCTGGGTGTTGTTGGCGTAGTCCCCGACGTGGGTGACCGGCAGCAGGAGGAAGCCGCCGTACTCGATGATCTCGATCACGGCGCCGGCGCCGCTCACGACCATCACGACGATGAAGCCCTCCCACCCTTCGAGGCGGAGTCGCAGCCGACGGAACAGCGCGGTCACGAATGCGGCGGCGGCGAGCGAGTTGAACGCGTGCACCACCTTGTCGCCGGGAAGCCCCAGGATGCTCGCCCGGTAGAGCGGGACCCCGCCCACGAGGACCATGCGGCCCGCCACGTGGCCCATGAACGCGAGCTGGAGGACCATCACCGCCCAGACCGGGTAGTCCCAGCGACGCAGCACGAGCCACAGGACCACGACGAGCGACACCACGAC
>PNNM01000043.1 GCA_013824215.1 Coriobacteriaceae bacterium | reverse complement strand
GTACTCCCCCACCTCGACCGCCCTGCGCACGAGCTCGTCGGCCGCCAGCTCGAACAGCGTCACCGGACCGTGGGCCTCGTAGCGCTCGAGCACGAGCGGATGCACCTCGCCGATCCATCCGCACACCTCGCCGCCGACGAGGACGTCGGCGCTGCGGCCGGGCTGCAGGTGCGGGTGCTCAGCGGGCCGGACCTGCCAGCGCGCGATCCCGAGCTCCTCCATGAGCGAGGCGATGACGCCCTTGCCGTCGAAGAAGTCGAGTGGCGTGCCCGCGTCGTTCCACCCCGGCCGCGACCACGAACCCGCAAGCACGCCCGCGAGCGAGGCGCGCTCCCGTGGCAGCTTGCGGCCCAGCGCCGAGACGAACACGGTGCCGAGTTCGTAGAGGTGCACGTCCTCCACCCCGCGGCGCTGGTTGTACGAGACCGAGCGCAGGAGGCCCGGAGCGAGCGTCGTGCGCATCACCGACTGCTCGGAGGACATCGGGTTCATCAGCTCGACCTGGAGCTCGTCTTCGGCCAGCTCCCAGCCGAGGCGCGCGAGGTCCTCGGGGTCCACGAACGAGTACGTCATCGTCTGGTTCAGACCGGCGGCGCGCAGCGCGGAGCCCATGCGGTCTCGGCGTCGCTGCTCGACGGTGAGCGCGCCCACGCGGCCCCGCCCGGCTGGCAGCGTGCCGGGGACCCGGTCCATCCCCCACACGCGCGCGACCTCCTCGACCAGATCGATCTCGCGTACGAGGTCGGGGCGGAAGGTGGGGACGGTGACCGCGAGCACGTCGCCCCCGCCGGTCACGCCGAGACCGAGCCGGACCAGGATCCGTGCGGCCTCCTCGGCAGCGATCGACGTTCCGAGCACGGCGTTCAGGCGGTCGATGCGCAGTTCGAGCGGCCTCGGGTCCGCGGGCCGCGGATAGACGTCGATGACACCGGGGGCGACCTCGCCGCCGGCGATCTCGGCCATGAGCGCGGCCGCGCGGTCCAGGGCCGCGACGCAGCCGTTCGGGTCCACACCGCGCTCGAAACGCGTGGATGCCTCGGAGATGAGTCCCAGCCCGCGGCTCGTGAGCCCGATCGAGGCGGGCTGGAAGCACGCCGACTCGAGCAGGATGTCGACGGTACCTTCCGAGACCTCCGTGCGCCCGCCTCCCATGACGCCGCCGAGCGCCACGGGGCCGGTCGGGTCGCAGATGAGCAGCATGCCCTCAGCGAGCGAGCGCTCCTGCCCGTCGAGGGTGGTCATCTTCTCGCCCTCGCGCGCGCGTCTGACGACGATCGAGGCCTTGCCGCCGTCGACACCGAGCGTTCGGGCGTCGAAGGCGTGCAGCGGCTGGCCGAGCTCGAACATCACGTAGTTGGTGATGTCCACGATGTTGTTGATGGGCCGGGCGCCCGCTCCCGTCACGCGCTCTGCGAGCCATTCCGGCGAGGGGCCGATGCTGACACCGGTGATGAGCCTCGCGGTGTAGCGCGGGCACAAGTCAGGGTCCTCGATGGTCACGCTCGCGCGATCGGCGGCCGGCGCCCCGGTCTCGGCGGGCGTCTGCGCCGGCAGGCTCGCCGCGACGCCGAGGACCGCGCCGACCTCGCGGGCAACGCCCGCCATCGACAGGCAGTCCGGCCGGTTCGGCGTGACCTCGAGCTCGAGCACCGTGTCCGACATGCCGCGGTATTCGGCGAACGGCACGCCCACCGGCGCGTCGGCCGGCAGGACGAGCAGTCCCGAGGCGTCCTCGCCGAGCCCCAGCTCGGCGGCCGAGCAGTTCATCCCGAAGCTCACGATGCCGCGCAGCTTCGCCTTCTCGATGCGCATGCCGTTGGGTAGGACGGCGCCGACCGTGGCCACGGGCACCTTGTCACCGGCGTCGAAGTTCTGCGCGCCGCACACGATCGTGAGCGGCTCGTCCGCGCCGATGTCCACGGTGGTGACCCAGAGCTTGTCGGCCTCGGGATGCTTCTCCTTGGTGAGCACCTGGCCCACCACGACACCTGCCAACGAGGCGCCGGCCCCACGGACGGCCTCCACGGCGGTTCCGGTCATGTCGAGCCGTTCCACCAGCTCGGCGGTCGCGAGGTCCACGTCCACGAGCGTCTTGAGCCATTTCATCGAGACGAGCATGGTGTGAAGGGTCCTCCCTGGTCGGGTGCCGGGTCAGAACTGGCGCAGGAAGCGCATGTCGCCCTCGACGAGCATGCGCAGGTCCGGCACGCCGTACTTGAGCGCCGCGATGCGCTCCACACCCATGCCGAACGCGAAGCCCGTGTAGCGCTCCGTGTCGATGTCCACGTAGCCGAAGACGTTCGGGTCGACCATCCCGCACCCGAGGATCTCGAGCCATCCCGAGTTCTTGCAGAACCGGCAACCCGCGCCGCCGCAGATGCCGCAGCTGACGTCGACCTCGGCCGAAGGCTCGGTGAAGGGGAAGTAATGTGGGCGGAAGCGCGTGCGTCGCTCCTCGCCGAACATCGCCTTGCAGAAGTGGTCCAGCGTGCCCTTGAGGTCGCCGAAGGTGATGCCCTCGTCCACGACCAGGCCCTCCACCTGGTGGAACTGCGGCAGGTGGCTCGGGTCCGCGATGTCGCGGCGGTACACCCTGCCCGGCGCGATGATGTAGACCGGCGGCGGGCATTTCTCGAGGTGCCGCACCTGAACGGGACTGGTGTGCGTGCGAAGGAGCACGTCCGACAGGCCGATGCCCTCGTACGCCTCGCCGGAGAGGTCGCGCGCGTAGAACGTGTCCGTGGCCGCGCGCGCCGGGTGCTCGGGCGCGTGGTTGAGCGCGGTGAAGTTGTAGTAATCGAGCTCGACCTCGGGGCCCTCGGCGACACGGTAGCCCAAGCCGAGGAAGATCTCGACGATCTCGTCGGTGATGCGGTCGATCAAGTGGCAGTGCCCCGGCGCGCGACGACGGCCCGGCAGGGTCACGTCGACCGCCTCGGCAGCCACCTTGCGATCCAGCTCGACGGCGGACAGCGCTGTCTCGCGGGCGGCGATCGCCTCCTCGAGCGCCACGCGCACCGCGTTGGAAGCCTGCCCCGCGGCGGGACGCTCCTCGGCGGACAGCGCGCCCAGCCCGCGCAGGATGCCGGTGAGCGAGCCCTTCTTGCCGAGGTAGGCCACGCGCGCGGCACCGAGTGCGGGCAGGTCGCCAGCGGCTCCGACAGCCGCGAGCCCTTCAGCCCTCAGCGCCTCCAGATCCTCGATGATGCCCATGCTGTAAGACCCCTCCCGTGGGGTTCGCCTCCGCGATACGAAAGGGAACCGGATCCCCGTCGCCCGGTACGACCCAGGGACGGAAGTCCGGCTCCCGCGGTACCACCCCGGTCGGCCCCCGCGGCGGGGACCCTCTCGGCGCGCCCGCACACAGCGGTACGCGTCGCCCGGTCTCTTCTCCCGAGCAGGCCCGCTATCGGGGGCTCCGGCTCACCTAGTGGGCGCGCTTCTCGCGCGCCGTTCAGCTCGCGGCTGGTGGAGTGAACCGGCCTCGCCTTCCGCCCGGGACCCTTCCAGTCTGAAGAAGGGGCCCCTTCCTGGGGAGCGGACGTGCGCGAGGTCGCCTCTCCGTCATCGCCTCGCTGTCTGCGTTTGGTGACAGAGTGTACCACCAGCCATCTGCCCGAACCACCTCACCGCACCGCCCACACGCAGCACCGCCACCACTTCTCCGAGCACCGCGTCGCGTGCTGCCGGATCGCGGTCGCACACCGGGTTGGCATCGCCACGCGTGCGCAGAGCGCCGGCGGGCGTGAGCGCCACTACGCGATGCAGCACGCCGCCGGACCATCCCGGCCGGGCCAGCAGGACCACGTCGCCGACCTCGACTTTCGATGCTCCCCGACGCACGATGCACACGTCGCCGGGCTCCAGCGCCGGCGACATCGAGCCGCCCACCACGAGCGCGAGCCGGTGGCTCCCCGCGAAGACGGCCGCGCACCCGAGCAGCGACGCCGCGAGAAGCAGCCGCCCCGCCGCCCGGGTGCGCCGGCCCTCGCTCACCGGACCTGTTCCGCGTCCACGTACAGTGTCGTCTTGGCGTAGTCGCCGGCAAGGTCGTTGCCCGCCGTGGCGGGCAGACCGACGCCGAAGCGCATCGCCGCGCGTGCCCCCGGTGCCAGCGTGAACGGCGCCGTGCGCATCGCGGACAGCGCGCCCTCGTAGACGACCTGCCCGTCGACCGTGGCCGTGACCTGGAGCGCCTCGTAGAAGTCCGTGATGCCCGCCTTCTTCGCGTTCGTCACGACCACCGAGACCGGCAACTGGCCGTCGTTGCCCACGGTCAGCGGCCGCCACTGCGTTCCCCCGGGGGCCACCGCCTCCATCGACAGCGCCGCCGAGGTCGGTTCTGCCGAGACGGCCACGGAACCCGCCCGGATCAGGTTCTCCGGAACCTGGGCCTGGCCCGTGAAGTAGGCGCCTGCCGCGCCCGCGCTCGCCGCCAGGACGCCGATCGCCAGAAACACCAACACCTTGCGCATGGGTCCTCCCCCCGCTCTCAAGCGCCACGCGAGGGGGGCGCGGCCCGGATGATGCCAGCCCACGGCGGACCGGCGCGAGCGACCGTATCCCGACCGCTCCCACGCCACGCCCACCCACGCCTTACCGCGGCCTGAACCCGCAGGGGAGGCAATGCGAACGACCCCGCACACTGGCGGGGCCGTTGTCGCGGGAAGCGCGTGCCGGGGCGCTCTACGCGGTCAGCTTCTCCTTGGCCAGCTCGGCCAGTTTGGTGAAGGCGGCCGGGTCGGCGATCGCCATGTCGGAGAGGACCTTTCGGTCCAGCGCGATCTCGGCCATCTTCAGGCCGTGCATGAAGTTCGAGTACGACAGGCCGTTGGCGCGTGCGCCTGCGTTGATGCGGACGATCCACAGGCGGCGGATCTCGCGCTTCTTGTTGCGGCGGTCGCGGTAGGCGTACTGCAGCGAGTGCTGTACCTGCTCCTTGGCCGCCTTGTACGAGCGGCTCTTCGCGCCGTAGTAGCCCTTCGCGCGGTCGAGGACGGTGCGGCGTTTCTTCTTGGCGTTGACGGCACGCTTGACCCTAGGCATGGGTGATCACTCCTTCGTATGCGAGAGTACGGCGGCGGTCTACCCGATGCCGAGGTTCTTCTTGATGACATTCGTGTCGGACGGATGCACGAGGGAAGCGGCGCGGAAGGCGCGCTTGCGCTTCGGGCTCTTCTTCTCGAGGATGTGGCTCTTGAACGCGTTGCCGCGCTTGATCTTGCCGGAACCGGTGATCTTGAACCGCTTCGCGGTCCCCTTGTGGGTCTTCATCTTCGGCATCTGCCCAGCTCCTTCTTACTTCTCGGCCGCCTTGACGGGGGCTTCCGGCTCCTCGGCCACCTCGACGGGGCTTTGCGGCTCCTCGGCCGGCGCTTCCGCCGCCTCCGCCGCAGCCTCGGCCTCCTTGTCGGCCGCCTTCTCCTTCTTCTTTGTGGGGGCGATAAGCATGAACATGTTGCGCCCCTCGATCTTCGGCTCGTTCTCGATCAGTGCCATCTCCCGCAGGTCCTCGGCGAGCCGCTCGAGGATCGCCAGGCCGCGCTCGGCGTGCACCATCTCGCGGCCGCGGAACATGATCGTGACCTTGACCTTGGCGCCCGCATCGATGAACCGCACGATGTGACGCTTCTTCGTCTCGTAGTCGTGGATGCCCACCTTGGGGCGGAACTTCATCTCCTTGATCTGGATCGTCGTCTGGTGCTTGCGCGCCTGCTTGGCCTTGATCGCCTCTTCGTACTTCCACTTGCCGTAGTCCATGGTTCGGCAGACGGGCGGGTCGGCGCTCGGCGCGACCTCGACGAGATCGAGCCCCTGGTCGTCGGCTATCTTCAACGCGTCGGACGTGTTGAAGATGCCGAGCTGCGAGCCGTCCACCCCGATGAGGCGGACCCTGGGCGCGCGGATCTTGTCGTTGATCCGAGACTCGGTCGTGCTTATGGCGGTCACCTCCGATGAGACCTGCCGCCCCACTCAGGAGGGGGCGCCTTCTCCTCACCACAGGGCCGAAGGAACGGAAAGCCCGGCAGGCGTGATATGCCGGCCGGGCGAAAGTCGAGGGATGTCGGCCGGGGCCATGCGCGGCCCGCCGCCGTTCCTCGTTCTCGACCAGGCAGCCGCGTTGCACGCGCCGCGATGGTGGGGACCTGCTCGACCCGGACCTTGCCGGGAAGGGGTCCCGCTTTCCGCTGTTCGGTTGTGGTCGGGCAAGTATACTGGCGCAGCCGGACGGCGTCCACCTGAGGTTCCGGGCGTGAGGTCCGGCCGGGAAGCGATGAGGGGGCAGCGTGGGACTCAAGCGGTGGGAGAGGCGTTTCGCCGCTTCGCTGATCGCGCTCTCGCTGCTCCTCTACCTCGCGCGGGGCGTGCTTTTCCGCGGGGACGGCGTGGTCCTCGGCAGCGATCCGATGCTGAACGAGATGCTGCGCTATCTGCTCGACGACATCGCGTTCGTGCCGATCTCGGTCCTGCTCGTCACCCTTGTCATCCAGCGCATGCTCGAGCTGCGCGACCGCGATGCGCTGCTCCACAAACTCAACATGGTGGTGGGGGCGTTCTTCTCCGAGGTGGGCCGCCCGCTGATCGCGCTCTTCCGCCCCTTCGACGCCGACGACGCCGAGCTCGCGGATGCGGTGCTCTTCCGCATCGGCTGGAAGGCCACCGACTTCGCCGAGGCCAAGCGACGCCTCGAGGCCTACGACTACACCGTGGACGCGCACCTGTCCGACATGGCGGGGATGAAGCGCTTCCTGCACGAGAAGCGCGGCTTCCTGCTCGGGCTGCTGCAGAACCCGAACCTGCTCGAGCACGAGGCGTTCACGGAGCTGCTCTGGGCGGTCCTGCACCTGCAGGAGGAGCTCGACGCGCGGAGTGAGCTGACCGGCCTGCCCGAGCCGGACATGGCGCACCTGTCGTTCGACATCAAGCGCGCGTACCACGCGGTCCTGCTCGAGTGGATGGCCTACATGCGGCACCTCTCCGAGCAGTACCCGTACCTCTACTCGCTCGCGGTGCGCGACAACCCGTACGACCCCGACGCGCGGATCCAGGTCTCGGGTTAGGACCCGCTCGCGATCTGATCCGCCGGCAGCTCCCGCGGGATGTTCAGCGTGAACGTCGCGCCGCCGTCGCCGGTGGTCACCTCGAGCCGCCCGCCGAGCGCGGTGGCCAGCTTGGCCGAGATCGCCAGACCCAGACCGGTGCCGTCCGGCTTCGCATCGCCTGTCACCGGGAACTGGACGAACTGGTCGAACACCCGCCGCTCCTGCCCCGGCGGCAGACCGGGACCGGTGTCCGACACGGCGATGGCGATGCTCGCAGGATCCGCGTCCAGGGACACGGTGACGCCGCCGGACTGAGTGAACTTCACGGCGTTCGACAGCAGGTTGAGCAGGATCTGCTCGACGTGCCGCTTGTCGGTGCGGCAGACCACGGGCTCGTCGGGCAGCCGCGTGTCCAGCACGAGGCTCTTGTCCTCGCACAGCGGGCGGATGCTCTCGATGAGCTTGCGCACGGTCGCGGCCGCATCGAACTCGGTCCTGCCGGGCCGCAGGGCGCCCATCTCGATCCGCGAGATGTCGAGCAGGTCGTTCACCAGCTCGAGCAGGTGCTTCCCGGCGCGCTGCACCATCTCGAGTTGGGTGTGCTGCTCCTCGTTCAGCTCGCCCGCCATGCCCCGCAGCATCACCGTGGAGAAGCCGATGATGGAGTTCAAGGGGGTCCGCAGCTCGTGGCTGACTCCTGCCAGGAACTCGCTCTTGACCCGGGTCGCCTGCGCGAGGGCGGCATTGGCCTCCAGGAGTTCGCGGGTGCGTTCGTCGACCAGCTCCTCCAGGCGCGCGCGGTAGCGGGCGACCTCGTGCTCCGCCGCCGTGCGCTCGCTGATGTCGTGGATGATGGCGGTGATGAGCTCGCGCTCCCCTATCGGGATCTTGCCCGTGTAGACCTCGACGTCGCGCTCGGTTCCGTCCGCCAGCCTGTGCCGGGTGATGAAGTGCCGCAGCCCACCATCCATGATGCGAACGACCCGGCCCTCCACCGCCGCGGCCGGGTCGACGTTGATCTCGGCGAGCGGCTTGCCGTGCAGTTCCTCGCGGGACCAGCCGTAGAACTCCGAGGCGGCGGCGTTGGCGTCGACCAGGGTCGCGGTCTCGGGGTCCAGAAGGATCATCACCGAGGAGTTGTCGCGGAAGATCGACGAGTAGCGCGCCTCGCTCTCGCGGAGCGCCGCCTCCGCCTTCACCCTCGGCGTCACATCGCGCGCGACCGCCTGCCAGCCCCAGATGCCCCCGTCGGGGTCGCGGATGGCCGAGAGCGTCTGCTCCGTCCACACCGCCCGTCCGTCCTGCGCCTTCCACCGCAAGGGGAACGGCAGGTGCTGGGGGAAGCCTCCCGCCGCGAGGTCGCGCACCGCTTCCCGGTCGCCGTCGTCCCATACGCCGTCGGTGATCGCGGGATCGTCGTAGAACGCCTGCGGCGCGTACCCGAGGACCCGCTCCGCGGCGGGGCTCACGTACTCCCATGCCGGCTCGGGGAACATCCGGCGGCGCAGGATGACGTCGCTGCCCGCCTCGGCGAGCAACCTGAAGCGCTCCTCGCCCCTCGCGAGGCGCTGGCGCGTCCTCTCGTAGTACGGCACGAGCAGCGAAGCCGCCGCGGCGCCGATGAACAGGCCGGAGATGGTGCTGGCCCACTCGAGGAACCAATCGAAGCCGAGGAGC
>PNNM01000042.1 GCA_013824215.1 Coriobacteriaceae bacterium | reverse complement strand
CTGCGGGCGAACTGAGATGCAGCTGCGGCGCCTGCCGCACCGCGCGAGGCGGACTGCGGGCTGCCTGCGGGCGCACTGCGGGCGCACTGCGGGGCAGCTGCGACGTGTTCCGCGCGGCTGCGGGCGCGCCGCGGTGCAGCTGCGGCGTGTGTCGCAGGGCAGCCGGCTCGCCGCAGAAGGACAACGGCGTGCGCTGCGGGGCGGCAAGCCGGCTGCGGTCGGCTGCTTGGGGGTGTGCGGGCACTCCCGGCACATGGCACCGGCCTGCCTGCCATCCCCGGCGGGGACCGAAGCGTGGCTCCGGGCACTCCCCAGCGTGATCCCGAGCGTCGACCCCGTGGGCGCGCGCCGCCGCGACACTCGCGCCGTGTCTCGGCGATCCACCACCCCGGGCAGACCGCCTCAGCCGAAGCGCGGCCCCCTTCGGACGATCGCCGCGCGACACACGGCTGCGCCTCCTGACGACCCGCCCACGCGGTCGCCGCGCAACGGTGTGTAGGCTCGACCTCGACCTTAAGTACAGTCTGCGGTCGGGCCCCCGGAACACCCCTACCCGTCCAGGTCCGCCACCGGCGGTCCCTCGATGCCGGTCTCGAGTACCGCTGCCTCCGCACCTCTCGGCCGCAGCAGCGCGAGCGCCTCGGAGGACAGCATCCCCCCGAGGATGAGCGCCGCGCCCACGAGCCCGCCGGCGCCGAGCCGGTCGCCGGCCAGGAGCCACCCGAACAGCCCGCCGAACGCGGGCTCGCTCGTGAGGATCACCGCTGTGCGCGTCGGCGAGAGATGGCGCTGCGCGTTCGTCTGCACCGCGAACGCAACCGCCGAGGCGATCACCCCGGTGACCAGCAGCGCGACCCACAGCGAGGCGGTCGCCGGGAAGCCGGCGTCCTCGGTCGCCAGCGACACCGCGCCGCACACCAGCGCGGTCAGCGTGAGCTGCACGAGCGTGAGTGCGGCCGGGTCGTGCCGCCTGGCCGGACCGCCGAGCACGATCATGTGCGCCGAGTAGGCCACCGCGCACCAGAACACGCGGGTGTCGCCCGCACCCCACCCGTCGACGCCGCCTGTCAGCAGCCACAGCCCCGCCACCGCCAGGCCCACGCCGAGGAGCGCGTACCAGTGGGGCCGACGGCGCAGCACCGCCGCCTGCATGAGCGGCGTGATCACGACGAACATGCCGGTGATGAAGGCCGCCTTCGACGGTGTGGTGTCCTGCAGGCCCCAGGTCTGGAAGATGTAGCCGGCGCACAGGAACGCGCCCGCGAGCAGGCCGGTCGCCAGTGTGCCCGGCCGGAAGCGCGCGAACGCCCGCGGGAACAGAACCACGAAGGCGACCACCGCCACCGCGAAGCGCCACGCCAGGAAACCGAAGAGCGGGTAGGCCGCCACTGCGTCCTTGACCATGACGAACGTCGAGCCCCAGACAGCCGCCACCGCGACGAGCGCGGCCGACAGCGCGAGCGTCCGGGCGCGTGGCGTCACGCCCGCGCGTCCTCGGCGATCTCCTCCGGCAGCGGTACCCGCTCGGCGTCCGACCACAGCTTCTCGAGCCGGTAGAACTCGCGCTGCTCCGGCCGGAAGACATGGACGACGACGTCGATGAAGTCGACCAGTATCCAGCGGGCTTCGCGCTCGCCCTCGATGCCGACGGGGCGCAGGCCCGCCGTCTTGAGACGCTCGACCACCTCGTCGGCGATCGCCTTGACCTGTCGATCGGTGTTGCCGGTGGCGATGACGAAGTAGTCCGTCACCACGAGCAGCTCGGCCACGCCGAGCACCACGATGTCTCCCGCCTTCTTCTCCGCGGCCGCCTCGGCCGCGAGCAGCGCGTACTCCCTGGAGTCCAGCTCGAGTCCCTCCGTCCCGCGTCTCACGCGTCAGCCGTCGGTCGACGCCGCCGCGAAGTCCTTCCCGATGATGACGATGACGTCGGCCACCTGTTGGTCCGCGTCCTGCCTGACAACTTTGCCGATGCCGAGCGATCTCGCGACCGCCTCGCCGTCCTCCATCTTGCCGTTCTGCACGAGGACCAGCGTCTCCTTGTACGTGAACTTGTCGGCGTTGCGCGTGTCCACGACCCGCATGCCGTCCCGGATGAGCTCCTTGGCGGCGGTGCCTGCGATGCCCGGGCTGCCCGACCCGTTGTAGACGACCACCTTGATCGCCTGCTCCTTCGCGCCCGGACGGATGCCCCACCACGTCTCGAGCAGCGGGTCGATCTCCTCCCAGTTCGGCTCGAAGAAGCGCTCCTCGCCGATGGAGATCGGCTTGATCGGCAGCACGATCAGGCCGATACGCTCGGCGCCCGCCGAGTCCATGACCTCGGCGAGTCGCTGCGCGGCACCGCCGTCGAGGTTGGTGTCATTCGCATTCACGATGAGGCCGGCCACCGACTGATCCGCCAGCGCCTTCTTGTAGACCGCGTCGTCGACGACGATGAACTGCTCGAAGGGCACGGACAGGAAGTTCGAGATCGCCGACATCGACGTGTCCGGCCCATCCTCGAACGAGTCACCCACGCGCTCGAAGCCCTGTCCCGGCACCTCCACGAAGACCGCGTCCGGGATCGCCAGCCCCCACACACGTCGCGCCTTCTGGTCCACCTTCAAGGCGAGGAAAGCGGTCGCGGCGCCCTCGTCGCTCGCGATGACGAGCAGGTTGTCGCGCGCCTTCTCGGCCCTGCCCGCGGGCGTCTCGGCCTGGGCGGCCCTGCGCTCGGCCCACCACCGCGCGGCCCCGTTGACGCCGCCCGCCACGAGCATCACCACGAGCACCGCGCCGGCCGCGACAGCCGCGCCGATGAGCAGGAAACGCCCCGCCACCCACGCGTAGCGCCTCACCGCGTCCCACGCGGACGCGACACGCTCGCGGACGCGATGGGTGACCACGGCCTTGCGGGCGCGCTTCTGGACCTTGGAGCCGCGCCGAGACGAGCGGTATCCGCTCGGCATCTCCGGTTCCGGCCGCGTCCTGCGGCGGCGCGGGCGCGGGGTCTCGCCGTCCACGTCTCACCGCCCCGCTATCGAGTTCCAGACCGCCAGAGCGGTCGGATGGATCGGTCGTCCACGCGCGATCACGTGACCGAGTGTGCGGGCGAGCGCCCGCGCGAACAGCTCGCCGAGCGTGGAGACGCCCACGGCCGACCTCAGCTCTTCCACGCCGTGCCACGCGCGCGCGGGCTCGATCATGTCGGCGACGTAGACCGCCTCGGCCAGCGGACCCATGCCCATCTCTCCGAGCGTGTGCGCCCCGATAGCCTCGAGGACATCGGCGTCCAGGCCAGGGAAGCGTTCCTCCAGCTCCGCGGCCGCGACCCGTGCATGGAGCAGGTACGGCCGCCGGCGATCGGTCTCGGTGATCGGGACTTTGAGCCGCGCGGCAGCGGCCAGCAGGTCCGGGTCGTCGGCGTCCCGGCACCAGTCGTGCAGGAGCCCCGCCAGCCGCGCGCGCTCCTCGTCCAGGCCGTACGCGCGCGCGAGGCGCGCCGATTCCTGCGCCACCCGCTCGCAATGCTCGACGGACCCGGGGACCAGCACCTCCGCGAGAGCCTCCCGGGCCTCGGCGTATGACACGCCGGCCGCCGTCACGAGTCCTCCCGGTAGAGGCTGTGCTTCTCGATGTAGGCCGCCACGTTCTCGGGGAGCAGGTAGCGTACGGGCCGGCGCTCGATCACGCGCCTCCTGATGTCGGTCGAGGAGATCGCGAGCGCCGGGACCTCGACGAACTCGACGCGCGCCGCCAGGCCGCGCTCGGTGTAAGCCGCACGCGCACCCTCGAGATCGTAGCCGGGACGGGTCGCCGCGATGAACGTGGTGAGCTCCGCCAGGCGCTCCGGGTCCTTCCACGTCAGGATATCGAAGACCGCATCGGCACCGGTGATGAAGAACAGTTCGGCCTGAAGCCCGAGTCGCGCGTGCATCGCCTCGAGGGTGGCCACCGTGTACGTGGGACCCGGACGGTCGACCTCGAGGCGCGAGACCTCGAAATCGGGGTTGCTCGCCGTTGCCAGCACGGTCATGTTGTAGCGGTGCTCAGGGTCGCTCACCCGCTCGTGGGTCTTGCGCACCGGGTTGCCGGTCGGCATGAACACGACGCGATCCAGGTTGAACTGGACGAGCGCCTCCTCGGCCGTGACCAGATGGCCGTAGTGGATGGGATCGAACGTCCCACCCATGATCCCGATGCGCGGCTTCTTCCTCACTCGCGTATCTGGCCGCTCCCGAGTCCGATCCACTTAGTGGACGTCAGCGCCGCCAGCCCCATCGGCCCGCGCGCGTGCAACTTCTGGGTCGAGATGCCGATCTCGGCCCCGAGCCCGTACTCGCCGCCGTCGGTGAAGCGCGTCGACGCGTTGACGTACACGGCGGCGGCGTCCACCTCGTCGACGAACCGCCGAGACGCCTGGTAGTCCTCGGTGACGATGGCCTCGGAGTGCTTCGTGCCGTACTTGGCGATGTGCGCCAGGGCCTCGTCGATGTCGGCCACCACCTTCACCGCGATCTTCAGGTCGAGGTACTCGGCGTGCCAGTCGTCCTCGCTCGCGGCCTGGATGCGCGTGATCGAGCCGAGCGCCCGCGCCTTGTCGTCGGCGTACACCGTCACGCCGTTCTCCTCGAGCGCTTTCAGTATCGGCGGGAGGACCTTGTCGTGGATCTCATCGTCGATCAGCAGCGTCTCGGCGGCGTTGCACACGCCGGGACGCTGGCACTTCGCGTTGATCACGATGTCCCGCGCCATCTTCGGGTCCGCGTCCTTGTGCACGTAGACGTGGCAGTTGCCGACACCCGTCTCGATCACCGGCACCTTGGCGTTCTCCACCACGCTCTTGATCAGCCCGGCGCCACCGCGCGGTATCAGCACATCGATGAGCCCGTGCAGGCCCATCAGCTCGTCGACGGCCGCGTGCTCGGTGGACTCGATCGCCTGGATGCAGTCCGCCGGCAGACCCGCGCCTTCGACGGCCTTGGCCAGCACCCGCGCCAGGGAAAGGCAGCTCTCTATCGCGAGCGAGCCGCCGCGCAGTATGACCGCGTTGCCGGTCTTGATGCACAGGCCGGCCGCGTCCGCGGTCACGTTCGGGCGCGCCTCGTAGATGATCGCCACCACGCCGAGCGGGACGCGCACGGCGGTGAGCGAGATACCGTTGGGGAGCCTGTGGCCGGTCACGACCTCGCCCACGGGGTCCGGGAGCATGGCGAGCGCCTTGAGCGCCTCGGACATGCCCTTCAGGCGGGCCGGGTTGAGTTCCAGCCGGTCGAGCAGGGATGCGGCGGTGTTCTTGGCCTTCGCGGCCTCCATGTCCTTGGCGTTGGCCGCTAGGATGTCGTCCTGGCTCGAGATCAGCGCGTGGGCCATCGCGAGCAGGGCACGGTCGCGCTGGCGGGTCGAGGTGTTTCCGAGGCGTCGCGCGGCCGCCTGCGCAGCGGTCGCGAGCTGGGTCACTCCGGACACGGCGCTCCCCTTCCAGGGTGGTGGGACAGACACTACAGTATCACCAGGTGGTCCCGGTGGATGACCTCCTCGCCCGCGTATCCGGGCAGCACCTTCGGTATCTCCGACGTGCGCATACCCGATACCAGACGCAGGTCCGCCGAGGACATGCCGGTGATGCCCCGGGCGATCGTCTCGCCCCTCGGGCCCTTGAGGACCACGGCGTCACCCGGGACGAACTCGCCGCTCACGCCGGTGACACCGGCGGGCAGCAGCGACTTGCCGCGCGCACGCAACGCCTCCACGGCGCCCTCGTCGATCGCGACCTCGCCCGCCGGGGTGTGCGCGAGCGCGATCCACAGCTTGCGGCTCTTCAGCTCGCCCTCGCCGCCGGCGAAGAAGGTCCCGACGCTCTCTCCGCGCGCGGCGCTGCACACCGCGTCCGGGCGCCTGCCGTAGCACAGCACCATCGGGATGCCGGCCTTCATGAGCATCCGCGCCGCCTCGACCTTGGTCAGCATGCCGCCGGAGCCCACCGAGGAACCGGGTCCGCCAGCCGCCGCGAGCATGTCCTCGGTGAGTTCGTCGACGCGTTCCAGCAGGTCGGCTCCATCGTTCGTGCGCGGGTCGGCCGTGTACAGGCCCTCGGTGTCCGTGAGCAGGACCACGAGGTCCGCCTGCGCCATCACCGCCACGAGCGCGGCCAGCGTGTCGTTGTCCCCCATCCGCAGCTCGTCGACGGCGGTGGTGTCGTTCTCGTTGACGACCGGCACCACGCCCATGCCGAGCAGGCGCTCCAACGTGTCGCGCGCGTGCAGGTACTGCCGCCGGTGCGCGGTGTCGTGCCGGGTGACGAGGACCTGCCCCACGATGAGCCCGTGACCGGCGAACTCCTCGGCGTAGGCGGCGATCAGCCGCGCCTGGCCCACGGCCGCGGCCGCCTGCAGCGAGGGCATCTCCGCGGGACGACCGGGCAGGCCGAGCGCCTCGACGCCTGCGGCCACCGCGCCCGACGTCACGACCAGGACGTCGGCGCCGCCTGTCCGCAACTCCGCGAGCTGTGAGACGAGGTCCGCGATGAACGGGCGGTCGATCCCGCTGCCCGTGGACGCCACGAGCGAACTACCGACCTTGACGACGATCCGCTTGTAGGCGCTCATTCCTCGGCGTCCTCCTCGGCGCCCACGGACGTCTCGAACTCGAACGTCCTCCCGGCAATGGTAACCTCATCGCCCTGGCGCGCGCCCTCTTCCTCGAGCGCCCGCTCCACGCCCGCACGCGCCAGCCTGCGCTGCAGGAACGCGAGCCCCTCGGGATTGTCCATCTCGGTCATGATGACCATCCGCTCGACGTTAGCGCCCTCCACGAGGTACCCGTCGCCGAAGCGGCGTACCGCAAACGCCCTGTCCTCGGCGGGAGTGAACGTGTAGATGCGCTCGGGTGCCTCCTGGTCGGGCGCGACCGACGCGCGCACGGCGTGCACCATCCCGCCGACCGCGAGCACGAGCGCGTCGAGCCCCTCGCCGGTCACCGCCGAGACGGCGAAGTAGGACAGCTCCCGCTCGGCTGCGTATGCAGCGACGCGACCGGACGCCTCGGCGGTTCCCTCCACGTCGCGCTTGTTGCCCACGATGACGCGCGGGCGCTCCACGAGTGCCTCGGCGTGCGCCGCCAGCTCCGCATCGATGACGCCGATGTCGGCCACCGGATCACGGCCTTCGTAGCTGCCGGTCAGATCGACCACGTGGAGGAGCATCGCCGTGCGCTCGATGTGCCGCAGGAAGGCATGCCCGAGCCCCGCGCCCTCGCTGGCGCCTTCGATCAGGCCGGGCACGTCGGCGACGACGAAACTGTGCTCGCCGGCTTTGACCACGCCGAGGTTCGGCACGAGCGTCGTGAACGGGTAGTCCGCGATCTTCGGCCGCGCCGCGCTGATGCGCGCGATGATGGACGACTTGCCCACCGAGGGCATGCCGATGAGCGCCGCATCCGCCAGCAGCTTCAGCTCGAGATCGACCCACATGTCCCCCACCGGCTCGCCGAGCTCGGAGAACGCGGGAGCGCGGCGCGTGGGCGTGACGAACCGCCGGTTGCCGCGGCCGCCACGGCCGCCGCGTGCGACGACGATGCTGCTGCCGGCGCACGCCAGGTCCGCCAGGACCTCGCCGGTCCCGTGGTCGCGCACGATCGTGCCCGCGGGTACGCGAAGGACCAGGTCGGCGCCGCGCGCCCCGTGACGGGCCGCGCCCTTGCCGTGATTGCCGCGCTCGGCCTTGAAGTGACGCTTGTAGTGGAAATCGAGCAGTGTGGACAGCGCGACGTCGGCCGTGAACACGACGTCACCGCCGCCGCCGCCGTCGCCGCCGTCCGGGCCGCCCTTGGGGACATGCGCCTCACGCCGGAACGAGGTGCACCCCGCACCGCCGTTGCCGGCCTTCACGTTTATGTGTGCCTCGTCGATGAACATGCTCGTCCTGCGCCTCTCCCGGTTGACGAAGAGCCCCCCGCGCCCGTGTCCTTCGGGGCGGAGGGCTCGTCAGCCTCGATACTGCGGCCGGCGGGTCTTCGCGCCTAGGCCTGCACCGGTCGCACGTGCACGCGGCGGCGCTCGCCGCGCGTGTACTCGACGATGCCCTCGATCTTCGCGAACAGCGTGTCGTCACTACCGCGTCCGACGTTGTCGCCGGGATGGATGTGCGTCCCGCGCTGCCGGACCAGTATCGACCCGGCCGTGACGGTCTGACCCGCGAAGCGCTTCACGCCGAGGCGCTTGGCCTGCGAATCGCGCCCGTTGCGGGTCGAGCCCATACCCTTCTTGTGTGCCATCTCTTCAGATACCTGCCTCTAGTCCTCGTTCGCTCGCCTACTCGGCGGGCTCGCTCTTCTTCCTCGCTGCCCGCTTCGGCTTCTCCCCGGCGGGCGTCTCGGCGGCTTCGGCCTTCGCCGCGGGTTTGGCCGCCGGCTTCTTGGCCGCCGGCTTCTTGGCGGCTGGTGCCTTCTTTGCGGTCGGTTTCGCGGCAGCCGCGGGCCCGGCGGCGGGCACCGCCTTCGGCTTGGCCGGCGCCTTCTTGGCGGCCGCCGGCTTCGCGGCGGTGGCCGGCTTGGCGGCGACCTCGGCCTTGGCTGCCGCAGGCTTCGCGGCCGGCTTCTTGACAGCGGGCTTGGCGGCGGGCTTCTCCGCAGCCTTCGGCTCGGCGGCCGGCTTGGCCTTGGCGGCCTTCTTCGCGTCGCCGCCGACGGCCAGGATGTCCGTCACCCTGAGGCGCGTCTGCTGCTGGCGGTGACCCTTGGTGCG
>PNNM01000041.1 GCA_013824215.1 Coriobacteriaceae bacterium | reverse complement strand
GCAAGACGTTGGTGGGCACGAAGGTGATGACGCCGAAGGAGGCTGTCGCGCCGATCAAGAACCCGAAGACCGGCGAGCCGGTCATCGACGACAAGACCGGTCAGCCCAAGACGGCGCTGTCCGTGGCCAAGGGCGTCATGACCGAGGAGTCCTGGGCCAAGGCCGATGCGGCCGCCAACGGCGGCGACGCCGCCGCGAAGGTCACGCTCGTCCTGCCCCAGAAGAGCAAGCTGAAGACGAAGGCCGGCGAGTTGCGGTCGATGCTGTTCAACTACCCCGGCCACCGCTACAACGCCTTCGACCAGTTCTCGATGGTGCTCGCGCTCGTGCTCGGCACGGCAGGGCTGCCGCACATCCTGAACCGCTACTACACCAACCCGTCCGGCGCGGCGGCGCGCCGCTCGACCTTCTGGGTGCTCGTCTTCATCGGCACCTTTTACATCATGGCGCCGATCGTCGGCGCCGCGGGACGCTATCTGATCCCCAAGGCGCTCGAGGCCGGGATCGCGACCGGCAACGCCCCGCTCATCGACGGTCTGCTCGTCAAGTCCGACCAGGTCGTGCCGGCCACGGCGCAGCTCCTCGGCGGCGACATCCTGATGGGTATCGCGGTGGCGGGCGCGTTCGCCGCCATGTTCTCCACGATCGGCGGCCTGCTCATCGCCTCGGCCTCCGCCATCGGGCACGACGTCTACGAGAAGTACGTCAACCCGGACGCCACCGAGGCAAAGCGCGTGTTCGTCGGCAAGATGTCGGTTCTGGCCGTGGCCGCCATCTCGCTCGTCGTCGGTCTCGGCATCCCGAGCTTGGGGTTGGACAAGGCGTACCCCTCGCTCATCGCGATGATGGTGACGTGGGCGTTCTCGGTGGGCGCCTCGGCGTTCGTGCCGATGCTGCTCACTGGCATCTGGTGGAAGAAGACCACCGAGCGCGGCGCCATCAGCGGCATGCTGGTCGGCATGCTCGGCGCCATCAGCATCATCCTGATGAACGTGTTCCAGCAGCTGAAGACGGCCGAGGGCGCCTTCGCCTTCCCCGTTCTGCAGCCGGTGACCGGCAACGCGTTCCTGAGCTTCTTCGCCTCGCTGACCTTCCCGGTGCTGTTCACCTTCCCGGCCGGCCTGCTCACGATCATCATCGTCAGCATGATCGACGGGAAGCTGCCGAAGAACGTCGACGAGATCTGGCTGCGTATCCACGGCACCGCTCACGAGCGGCACGAGAAGCAGCACGGGCTCGACAAGGTCGGCAGCCTGCTCGGCGCCAAGAAGTAGGATCTCCGAAGTGGTCTTCCCGGGAGCCGACCCCCAGCTGGTCTCCCGGAAAGAGGAAGAGAGGCCGGTCCGGAAGGGCCGGCCTCTCGGCTGTCTCGGACGCGACCGAGGTCAGGCGCTCGCGGTGCGCAGTGCGTCGGCAAATGCGGCGACCGCCTCCGGCGAGCCCGCGGGCAGGTCGAGGCGCATGACGCGCCTCCCGCGCTCGCCGAGCGTGGCGAGGTCGCCCTCGGCCTGTGCGCGGTAGAGCATCTGGAGGGTGTGACGCTCTCCCGGGACGGGGACGTCGGTGTGGTCGCGCGCGGTGACGATGAGGAAGACGCCGGTGTCGGGTCCGCCCTTGTGCAGTTGGCCGGTCGAGTGCAGGTAGCGGGGCCCGATCTCGAAGCACGCGGCGTTACCCCGCGCCAGCGAGAGCGTACGCACGGCGTCGCGCAGCGGCGCCAGCAGGGCCTCGTCCTCGGGCAGGAATGTGAGCACCGCGAGGTAGTCGGGCTCGTAGAGCGAGTCCAGCGCGTAGCGCAGCGCTCCGGCGAGCGTGTCCGGCGCGGGCCAGTCCGCGAGCAGCGCGCCGGCGGGGGTCACCCACACGCCCTCGAGGTCGGCCACGGCCGGAGGCGCCTGCCGCAGGCCCTTCAGGATCTGCTCGGTCGCGGACTTCGCGGCGGCGACATCGGGCTCGTCGAACGGGTTGATGCCTAACAGGAAGCCGAGCAGGGCGACCGCGTTCTCCCAGCGCACGAACTCCGCGCCGATGTCGTACGGGTCATCGAGCACGATCTCGAAGCAGGGGTGGGACCGCTTCATGCGGGCGGCCCACTCGGCGAGCTCCGTGTCGTCGCGCAGCCGGACCACGACCACCGCCCGGTCGGGCCCGTAGGACTCCGGTCGGGCGTCCTCGAGGACGGGGACGACGCCGACGCCCCCCTTGCCGGTGGACTCGGCCACGAGCTGCTCGACCCACAACCCGAAGGAGGCCAGCGGCGCGGAGCACGCGACGGTGAGTTTGTCCGCGGACCGCTCGTACGAGTCGTGCATCCAGGCGGCGAGCTCGGCCGCCGGGTTCTCGAGCGCCGGCAACCCACAGGCGATCTCCATGCCGCGCGCGCGTTCGACGAGCGCGGGCACGTTCGCACCGAGCAGCGCGGCAGGCGCGAGGCCGAACATCGTCAGCGCCGAGAAACGGCCGCCCACGGTGGGGACGCCCGAGAGCGCCAGCCTCATGAGGTCGTGCTGCCGCTGCTTGTCGAGCGGCGTGCCGGGGTCCGTGATGACGAGGAAACGGCGTCCGGCGTTCTTGCGCCCGAGGGCGTGGTCGGCCCAGGCGCGGAAGATTGCGTAGAGCGACAGCGGCTCGATGGTGGTCCCGGACTTCGAGGCCAGGACGAACCAGGTCGTCTCGGGCCGCAGCGAGTCCATGAGCGCGTCCACCGTGGACGGGCAGGTGGTGTCGAGGACGTGCAGGCGGGGCGCGTCCTCGGGCAGCGGGAGCACGCTGGCGAGCACGAGCGGCGCCAGGGACGAACCGCCAATGCCGAGCAGGACGAGATCCGTCACATCCTCCGAGACGAGCTGGTTGCGGAGGTTGTCGAGGAGCGCGAAGCGCTCGGGCGCCTTCTCGGCGAGGTCCGTCCACCCGAGGCGCTGCATGACGGACTGCCGCTCGTCGTACGCGGTGGTGTAGAGCGTGACGTCGTGCGCCTTGAGGCGCGAGACCGCCTCGGCCTCGATGAGCCTGTGCGTGGCGTCCATGGGGCTCTCCGGGGTGTCGTCATCGCCGGCTCCCGTGCGGGAGAGGCGTGCGTACATGGTAACGCAGCGCTGGTGCCCGAGGTGGCGTGAGGGTGACGGGCGTCACGCAACCGTCAGGCCGGCGCTGACCCCCCGGCCGGACCCTCTCGCCGGTGTGTTTCGCCCGCTCGCCGAGCGGAGAGCCCCCGGTGCGTTGACACGGGCGGGCGCCACGCCCCAGCATACGAGTGAAGACATACGACAGGGTCCGCCACGTGCCGTGGCGGAGGTTAAACCACATTGGGACAGTCGGGCCGCTGTCCGGAGCGCGTGAGCCGCTCCGATGGCGGCTTTCGCGTTCTCGGACCCAAGGAGACGCGGATGGGACTGTTCGACATGTTCGGGGGACCGAAACACCCGGTCCTCGACCCCGGGACTCCGGCCGCTGCGGCGCTCGAGGCCAACGCATCCCTGCTCGGAGAGCTCGCGGACCAGGTCGGCGGCGGTTTCGAGGTCGTGCCCGCCGAGGACGGGGCGATGTACGTCTTCATAGGCTCGCCGCCGAAGGCGTTCGGTGTCGCCTGGCTGTCGGAGGGCGAGCAGCACAACCTGAAGAAGCTGGCTGAGCGGCTCGGACTCGGCTTCAACAGCGTCGCCGATCTCACCGAGCGCCTCGGCGCCGCGTACTCGGCACACAAGGACGAACCGCGCTTCTCCGCGACCGTGGGAAAGCACCGGTTCACCGTGACGCAGTCGGAGGCGCTGGGGCGGGAGGTCGCCGCCATCATCGCCTCGGTCGAGCCGTAGTCAGAACCCCGGCACCTGATCCGACGCGGGCGCGGGCGCGAGCCGCGCCACGATGATGCCCGCCCCCACGATCGCCGCTCCGCCAGCCAGCGTGATCACCGTGACCGGCTCGCCGAGGAACAGCGCGGCGAACAGCACCGCGCTGGCCGGTTCGAGGTAGGTGAGCGTGGCGGCGCGGTCGGCGCGCACAAGGCGCAGGCCCGAGAGGAAGAGCAGGCCGGTGAGCGCGCTGTGGACGACGCCCAACGTCGCCACGGCACCCCACTGGGCGCCATCGGTGGGCTGCCCCATCGTCAGGGCGAGGGGGGCCAGGACGACGGAGGCCGCGAGCGTCTCGACGAACATGTAGACGTCGGTCGCGAACCCGCTCAGCAGGCGTTTGGCGTTGACCACGAGGAAGGCGTAGGTGAATGCGGAGGCCGCCGCCGCCGCCGCGCCCGCGAGCGCGCGCGGCCCCGTGTCGAGGCTCCCGGGCGTGAGTATGAAGACCGTACCCGCCAGCGCGAGCGCGAGCGGGACGAGGATGCGCCGGTCGAAGCGGTCCCGCAGCACGAGCGGTGCGAACACCGCCACGAGGACGGGACCTGTATACGCCAGCATCTCGGCGACGGCCACGTCCGTCCATGCCAGCGCGGTGAAGAAGAGCACCCAGTTGAGCGCGAGCATGAGGCCCTGTCCCGCGAGGACGGCCAGCGAGCGCTTGGACAGGCGCGCGACCTCTGAGAAGCGCCGCCGCACGAGCAGCAGGACGCCGATGGCGGCGCACTCGAAGACCACGCGCCAGAAGACGATGACGAGCGGCGGCGCGTCGACCGCGCGGACGAGCAGGGGGATGGTGCCCCACGTGACGGCAGCGAGCGCGATGCGGACGAGCCCGGCGGACTCGGTGCGGCCCCGCATGCCCTAGCAGATCCTCGGCAGCTGCTCCCCGACGAGCATGTCCATGATGCGGCGCGCGCCGAAGGACGTGTGCACGTACACCCGGCCGGCGGGCTCCTCGGCGACCTCGCCGATGATGGCCGCGTCCTCGCCGTACGGCGCGCCGCGCATCGCGGCGAGTGCGGCCTCGGCCTGCTCGGCCGGGACCACGGCGACCATCTTGCCCTCGTTGGCGACCTGGAACACGTCGTAGCCGAGCATCTCCGAGGCCCCGCGCACCTGCTCGTGCACGGGCACGGCGGTCTCCTCGACCGTGATGCTGACACCCGAGGCGCCGGCGATCTCGTTCAGCGTGCTCGCGAGGCCGCCGCGGGTCGGGTCGCGGAAACAGCGTGTGTCTGGGGATGCGTCCAGCACCGCGTGGACGAGCGCGGAAAGCGGCGCGGCGTCCGAGCGGATGTCGGTGGAGAACTGCAGACCCTCGCGAGTGCTCACGACGGCGATGCCGTGGTCGCCGAGGGTCCCGGAGAGCAGGACCTTGTCGCCGTGGCGCGCGTTGGCGCCCGACAGGTCCACGCCCTCGCGGATCACGCCGACGCCCGCGGTGTTGATGAAGATGCCGTCGCCGTGCCCCTTCTCGACCACCTTCGTGTCGCCGGTGACGATGCGCACGCCCGCCTCGGCGGCGGCGTCGCGCATGGAGACCAGGATGCGCTCGAGGTCGTCCATGGCGAAGCCCTCCTCGAGCACGAAGCCGACGCTCAGGTAGAGCGGCCGCGCGCCGGCGGTGGCGACGTCGTTGACGGTCCCGCACACGGCGAGGCGTCCGATGTCGCCACCGGGGAAGAAGACCGGGTTGACGACGTAGGTGTCCGTGGAGAAGGCGAGGCGGCCCGGCGGGACCTCCAGAGAGGCGGCGTCGTCGAGCCGGGAGAGGATGTCGTCGGCGAACTCGGCCACGAAGACCTGCTCGATGAGCTCGCGCATCATCGTGCCGCCCGAGCCGTGGGCGAGAAGGATGCGGTCCTGTCGCATGGGGCGCCTCCGGAAGTGGGACCGAGCCGGCCGCGGGGAAGCGGCGGCTTGGGGCTCAGTCGCGGCCGTAGTCGGTGTAACGGTAGTAGGCCGCGCAGGAACCCTCGGAGGAGACCATGCACGGGCCGATCGGATGCTCGGGGGTGCAGCCCTTGGCGAACAACCTGCACTGGTAGGGCAGGATCACACCGCGCAGCACGTCGCCGCACTGGCAGCCCGCGATCTCCTTGGGCTCCGGCGGGGTGACGGGGATGCGCTCCAGTGCGTCGAACGCCGCGTACTTCTCGCGGATGGCCAGCCCCGTGTTCGGGATCACGCCGATGCCGCGCCAGTCCGCGTCGGACACCTCGAAGACCTCGTCCATGAGCGCGAGGGCGGCGAGGTTGCCTTCGGGGGCCACACCGCGCCGGTACGCGATCTCGACCTCGGCCCGGCCTTCCTCGACCTGCTTGGCGAGCATGAGCACACCCTGCAGCACGTCGACCGGCTCGAAGCCGGTGATGACGCTCGGGATGCCGTACTCGGAGGCGAGGAAGCGGTACGGCTCCAGCCCGATGATGACCGACACGTGACCCGGGAGGATGAAGCCTCCCACCTGCACGTCGGGGTCGTTCACGAGCGCGCGCAGCGCTTCGGGCACGGTCTTGTGCACCGCATGCACCGAGAAGTTGCCGAGTCCGGAGTCCTTGGCGCGCTTGATGACCGCGGCGATCGTGGGCGCGGTGGTCTCGAAGCCGACGCCGAGGAAGACCACGTGCTTGTCCGGGTTCTCCTCGGCGATCGTGAGCGCGTCGAGCGGGGAGTAGACGATGCGGATGTCGCGGCCGTCTCCCTTCTCCTGCGTGAGCGACGAGTATGAGCCCGGCACCTTCATCATGTCGCCGAACGTGGCGAGGATGACGTTCGGTTGGCGGCCGAGTTCGATGGCGGTATCGATGTCGCGGTTGGCCGTGACGCAGACCGGGCAGCCGGGGCCGGAGAGCAGGGTGATCGTCTCGGGCATCAGCTCGCGCAGCCCGTTCTTGGCGATGGCGACGGTGTGGGTGCCGCAGACCTCCATGATCTTGACGGGGGTCTTCGAGACGGCGGCGAGAGCATCTACGAGGCCGCGCGCGACCTCGGGGTCGCGGAAGCCGGAGAGGTCCACGCTAGACCTCGGTCTCGACGATGGAGAGCTGCTTCAGGTACTCGAGCGTCTCGTTCGCGTATTCCTCGTCGACCACCTGGATGGCGAACCCCGCATGCACCAGCACGTAGTCGCCGGGTTTCGCCTCGGGCACCATCTCGAGGGACACGTGGCGTGTCACGCCGACGATGTCGACCTCGGCCATGTTGAGCTCACCTATCGAGACGATCTGGGCCGGTATCGCAAGACACATGCTCCTTGGCCTCCTAGCGGTTCGAGGGTTCCACCCTTATAGCGCACGCCTGCGTGCGCACGCAACGACGGCCTGTCCGAAGGAGACCGCTGCGTCGTTCAGCGGCAGGTTGAGGTGGGTGAGCGGCA
The DNA here is from genome assembly GCA_013824215.1 of Coriobacteriaceae bacterium. Taxonomy (GTDB): domain Bacteria; phylum Actinomycetota; class Coriobacteriia; order Anaerosomatales; family D1FN1-002; genus PNNM01. Next base: position 1,565 of record PNNM01000041.1, on the reverse strand, counting down.
CGAGTCCTTCCTTCGTCAACGTGTCCAACGTTCCTCCCAGGATGAGCCGGTTCATGAACACGCCGCCGGCCACCGCCACCGTACGTATGCCGGTGCGATCGGCTGCCGCCGAGGCGACCGCTACGATCGCGTCGACCACCGCCCGGTGGAAGCGCGCGGACACGATGGGGGCTTGCACCCCGCGTGCCATGTCGTCCAGCAGCGCCTCGATGACGGGGGCGGGGTCGATGACGACCGGGGCGCCGTCTCCGAGTCCGAACGCGTACGCACCGGTCTCGGAGGGGTCCGCGCATGCCTCGAGCTCGATCGCCGCCTGCCCCTCGTAGAGAGCGTCGTCCCGGACCCCGGCCAGCGCGGCCACGGTGTCGAACAGGCGGCCCATCGACGAGGTGGGCGGCGAGTTCACGCCGCGCTCGACCATCGTGAGCAGCAGCGCCTCCTCGCCCTCGGCGAGCCGGGAGCGCAGCGGTCCTGCGCCGGGGTGCTCGAGCAGGCCGAGGGCGGCCAGCGTGCCCACCGCCATGCGCGCGGGACGGCGGATGGCCCCCGCGCCGCCGGGCATCGGCACCTCGCGCAGGTGCGCGAAGCGTTCGTATCCGCACCAGTCGGCGAGCAGTACCTCGCCGCCCCAGATGTGCCCGTCGTCGCCGTAGCCGGTCCCGTCGAGCGCGATCCCGATGACGCGTTCGGCCACGCCGTGCTCGCCCGAGACGCCCGCGATGTGAGCGTGGTGGTGCTGGACGCCCACCTTCGGCAGGTCGAGGGTCATCGCGTACTTCGTGGACAGGTACTCCGGATGCAGGTCGTGGGCGACGAGTTCCGGCTCGATCCTGAACAGCCGCTCGTAGAGCGCGAGCGTGTCCTCGAAACCCTCCATCGTCTCGGCGTTCTCCATGTCGCCGATGTGCTGCGAGACGAAAGCAAGGTCCTCGCGGACGAGCGTGAACGTGTTCTTCTGTTCGGGCCCCACTGCGAGCACGTGAGCGTCGCTCGGGTGCGGCAGGCGGAGCGGGTACGGGGCGTAGCCGCGCGCTCGCCGGACCGACTCGAAGCGTCCCCTCACCACGCGCACAACGGAGTCGTCGTAACGGCTGCGGATGCCCCGGTCGTGCATGAGGAACGCGTCGGCGATCCCGGCAAGGCGTGCCAGGGCCTCGGCGTTGCCGGTCGCGATCGGCTCGTCCGAGAGGTTGCCGCTCGTCATCACCAGAGGCACGCCGGCCGCGCGCACGAGCAGGTGGTGGAGCGGCGTGTACGGCAGCATGACGCCCACCTCGCGCAGGCCCGGCGCGATCGAGGGCGCCAGCACGTCGGCGGCCGGGGTCGTGCCGGCGGCGGCGGGTCCGGCGCTCATACAGTCCTCGGCGGGGGCCCTCGACGGCGCTGACGACGCGTCGTCTGCGCCGCCTTCCCCGCCTGCGGAACTCGCGGCGGACCCCCCGTCCGCCGTCTCCCCGGCCGCGTCATCCCGGCGCAGCAGCACGATCGGGCGCGCGGTGCCTTCGAGCAGGGCCTGCTCCTCGGCGTCCACCTCGCACAGCGCGCGCGCGGCGGCGATGTCGGCG
>PNNM01000040.1 GCA_013824215.1 Coriobacteriaceae bacterium | reverse complement strand
GTCACGCTCGTGAGCAACGACCGGCGTCTGGCCGATCGCGTACGCGCCGAGGCGGGCGCGTCGACACCCGTGCTACCCTCGTCAACGCTGTTCGAGGGCGCCCCGCAGCCGCACGCGAAGCGCCGGACCGCGCAGCGCGACCCGCACGGCGGGCTGCCGAAGGGCCACAAGGCGATCACGGCCGAGCTGGAGGACATCTGGCTCGGCGACGAGGACGGGATGGGCTGACGTGCCGGGTATCGGGGTCATCGTGAACGTTGTGGCCGTGCTCGTCGGCACGGCCATCGGCCTCGCGTTCGGCAAGGTCATCTCCGAGCGCTTCCGCAGGATCGCGTTCGCTGCGCTCGGCCTGTCGACGTTCTGCATCGGCGCTACCATGGTGATCGGCGGCTTGATGAAGGCCGACGCCGTGGGCTCGAGATACGCGGTGCTCGTGCTCGTCGGCGCGCTCGTCATCGGCGGCCTGCTGGGCGAGGCGATCGGCATCGAGGCCGCGCTGGAGCGGTTCGGCAAGTGGCTGCGCAAGACCGCGTACCGGGTGCCGTGGTTCGCCGCCCGGGGCGAGGGCGAGCACCAGATGGTCGAGGGCTTCGTCGTGGCCTCGCTGCTCTACTGCGTCGGCACGATGACGGTCATCGGCTCGCTCAACGACGGTCTCGGCGACCCGAACCTGCTGTATCTGAAGTCGCTGCTCGACGGCGTGGCCTCCATCGCGCTGGCCTCCACGCTGGGAGTGGGCGTGGGCTTCTCGGTCATCCCCATCGCGGTGGTGCAGGGCGGCATCGCGCTCGGGGCGCACGGGCTTCAGCCGTTCCTCACCGAGGCGGTGGTGCGCGAGATGTCCACGGTCGGCGGCACGCTCATCCTCGCCATCGGGATGGACCTGATGGACGTCAAGCGCCTGCCGGTGGGCAACCTGATGCCGGCGATCGTGGTGGCCGGGGTGCTGGGAGCGTTCTTCGGGTAGGATCGCCGACGGCTGCGCATGGGACGGGGGACGTTCCGACACAGTCGTTCCGTGCTGCGCGACAGTAGTCCGCGGCTCGCTCCGCGATCCGTCCCGCCCCGTGAGGATGTCCGCGCGGCCACTTGGGGTAGGTACCGTCTATTCGGTGGGTCGGGGGCGGAGGGGATCCTATGATCGAACAGCGCTTCGGTGCGTGGGGCAGCACGCTGTCGGACGAGGAGATCGCGCTGTCACTGCTCGGTCTCGGACTGGTGTCGCGTGAGGCGCGCAGGTCCGGGCGCCCAGCCACCATGACCGCCGCTTTGCGGCAGGTGCTCGACGAGGATCCGGAGACCCTGCTGCACTGGTCGCTCGACGCTCCGCCCGACGCGTCGGGCGGGGGCGCGTCGCGACTGGCCGGGGACCTGGCGGCGCTCGTGGGCCAGGCGATGTCGCCGGCCCGGCGGGTCGCCATCGCCGCGAACGGCGCGCCGGACGGGCTCGAGGCATGGGCTCTGTTCACCCGATCGGAGGTCGGCCGGACGCTGCGGACCGCCGGGTGGTCCTTCCACGTGTCCCGGCGCGTACGGGGGAAGACCGTCCGGTTCCGTTGGCCCTGCCGGATCGGCTACTTCGACGGCAGTGCCGCGAAGGCGACGGCGCTGGAGCTGGCGAGCCTGGACGAGTGGGACGGCGACGTGTTCCGCGTCTCGGCTCTCTCCCGGCGCAACCCGGCGTGTGACATTCTTCTGTGGGAGGCGCCGGATCCGGCTTCGGCCGCGTGGGGCATCTCCGAGGCCTCCTCGCGCGCGGGCGGAGCCTCGAGCGATCTGTGCGTGCTCATGACAGACGGCGCCTTGGGATCGGATGACTGCGTGCGCGATCTCGCGCCGCTGTTCGACGCGACGCGCAGCGCCGGGGTGCTGCTCGTGGCAGGTTCCGCGCCCCACGAGCGCCCGCGGGAGCTGCTCTCGCTCCTTGTCGGGATCTCCCACGGACTCCATCTCGACACCGCGATCGCGGGCATGGGGGACGGCGAGCGACTGCTCGTGTGCGACGAACGGCTGCTCCGGAAGGCGCAGCTCGGGAACGTCTTGACGCGAACCGCGAACCTCCTGATGGCGGTCCCCGACGAGGTACGCCCGACACCGGGACTCAGGCGAGCGATGGCTGAGATGTCCGGCGCGTTCATGAGGCCGGTACACATCCCCATCGAGTCCATCGGGGCGGCGGCTGTGGGCAGGATGATGCGGGGCGAACTCGTGGCCAAGATGGTCGACGTCTCGAGCGAGTCGAGGTCAGCGGCCCGAGTCGGTCGGGTCAATCGCGCCGTGGCGAAGATGGACGAGCAGGCCGAACCCGAGCAGCGGTTCCTGCAGGCGGCGGTCCATGCGCCCGACGGCCGGTCCGGACCATACGAGGGCAGGCTCGAGCCGTCCTCTCCATGCGATGTAGGCGTGTTCGTCGGTGCGCTCGAGGCAGGCTTTGCACATGGGCAGTCGCCGGTGAAGACCCCTTGGGCCGACGACAGCCGCTCACACATGCTGCGGATCGTGTTCGTGCAGGCGGGCTCCGAGACCGGGCCCCAGGTACGCAAGGTCGAGCTCAAGCCAAGGGGTCCGACCAAGCTCTGCCGGTTCCGGGCCGTCGCGCCCGAGACCGGGGATCTCGCCGCCCGTATCACCGTGCTGCACCGCAACCGGGTGCTACAGACGGGGATGTTCCGGGCGACGGTCGGGACGGCGAGGACGAAGCAGACGTTCGACGTCGACGCCGCACCGCGCACCGTCCTGTCCGGCATGGACCATCGGACGAAGTTCGACCTCGCCTTCGTGCTCAATGACAACGGCGGCGCCTCGACCGCGACCTCTGTTCACGGTGACGAGGCTGCGGTCTTCGACATGGACAGCGACGAGTTGAGTCGACTCCGCGTCCTTCTCGAAAAGAGCCTGACCCTCATCGCGAGCTTGCCGGACCTCTCATCCGTTCGCGACAAGGCGAGCGTTGAGATGCTGATCGCGCTCGCTCAGAGGGGGTCCGAGCTCCACGCCGCCGTGATGGGAGCCTGGCTCAAAAAGGGGGCGCTGCCCTCGTGCACGTACGTGCAAGTGGTCTCGTCCAGACCCGGCAAGGTGTTCCCGGTCGAGCTGCTCTACGAGTTGGAGTGCCCACTGACCTCCGCCACGCTCTGTCTGGAGGCTGAGGCGGCGTTGCTGGGTGAGCGCGAGATGGCGGACGACGGGTGGTGCAGGAGTTGTGCGCATGACAGGCATGACGCCGCCGACATGGAGAAGACCGTCTGCCCGCTGGGGTTCTGGGGGATGCGGCGCGTGATAGAGCGTGTCGCCTATGTGCTCAAGCCCGAGGACCTGGGCGGGGACTTCAAGATCGCCTCGGAGCCGAAGGACGCCGAGACGAGTCTCATGCGGCCGCTGCAGCGTGCGGTCGTGGGCGTCTCAAGCAAGGCGCGCACCGCCTCGGTCGACCCGCTGCTGGCGGGGATCCGCGGCAAGGTGCCCTCCGTCGCCGACACGCGGGCGTGGTCGGACTGGAGGAGGGCCGTGGGCGAGTCGCCGCCGGCCACGCTTCTCGCACTGGTCACGCATCAGGGCCAGAACGTCCAGAAGCAGGATTGCCTCTACATCGGGCCCACAGACAGGGCGCACCAGCTCACTCCGGGTGAAGTGAAGCGCTACATGGTCAGGCCGACAGACGACATACCTCACCCGCTGACGCTCCTGCTCGGCTGCTCGACCTCACACACCGCGCTCGACTACGAGAACTTCGCTCTGAAGTTCCAGCAGCAGGGCTCGGCGGCGGTCGTCGGCACGATCGCCTCGGTACTCGATGAGCATGTGACGCCGGTGGCTCTCGAGATCATCGACGCGATCTCGAGGACGAAGAAGCGGCGTGCGTTCAGCGAGGTCATGCTCGGCGTGCGCCGACGACTCCTGGCGCAGGGCACGCTGATGGTGCTCGCCCTGGTCGTTCTGGGCGATGCCGATTGGGATGTCGTCGCGGGGAACTGAGGGGGATGCCATGTTCGCGGTGGAGATGCTGCCGGCCAACGAGGGCGATGCGCTGTGCGTCGAGTACGGTGATCCCGAGCGCCCGGATCGGATACTGATCGATTGCGGCTACGAAGAGACCGTCCCGCACATCGTCGAGAAGCTCGGCGACGGCCCGGCGCGAGCCGGGCTCGAGCTCATCACGATCACCCATATCGACAACGACCACATCATGGGCGCCCTGCCGCTCTTCTCGGATCCGGCGGTGGATGCCGACAGCGTCGGGGAGGTCTGGTTCAACGACCGCTCGCAGCTGCTGGGCATCTTGGGACCCAAGGAGGGCACGCTGCTGGCCAAGACGATCGCCGACAAGAGGTTGCCGTGGAACACGTCGTTCGGTGGCGCGGAGGAACCGGTCGTGGTGTCCGCCGAGGGGCAGCCGTTGCCCGTCAAGGTACTACCGGGCGGCATGCGTCTCACGCTGCTGTCCCCCGGACCCGCGCAGCTGAAGAAGCTCCGGGAGAAGTGGCCCGCCGAGGCGAACAAGCTCCTCAACGGTGAGAGCGCCAAGGAGCAGGCCGAATCCGAGGACGAGGGGCGGGGGATCCTCGGCACCGAGTCCGTCGAGGATCTCGCCAAGCGCACGTTCAAGAAGGCCGTCACGCCCGCCAACGGCAGCAGCATCGCTTTCCTGGCCGAGTACGCGGACCGGTTCGACGGCGGGAGGGTCAAGTCCGTCCTGTTCGCGGGCGACGCGATCGAGCCCGTGCTCGTCTCCTCGGTCGAGCGCCTGCTCTCTGAGCGGGGCGTACCGAAGCTGAAGCTGGATGCATTGAAGGTCTCGCACCACGGCAGCCGAGGCAACACGAGTCCCGACCTGCTGGCGCTGCTCGACTGCCCGAAGTACCTGCTCTCCTCCAACGGGAGCGGCACCGAGCATCCGAACGAGGAGACGATCGCGTGGATCCTGCGGGCTCCGAGGACGACCGGTGGAGGCATCGACCTGTACTTCAACTACCTCACCGAGCACAACGACCGCTGGCAGGGGGATCCCGGCGAGGACGACTACGCCGGCCACTTCGGCCAAGGCGAGTTCAGGGTGGAGCTCTGACCTCGGCGCAACGCCGGCCACTTAGGGAGGGCACGATGAACACGGAGGATCCCGAACGCGCGTACTCTGAGAAGCCGCCGCTGGAATGCGACCTGATCATGAAGGGCGGCATCACGAGCGGCGTGATCTACCCGCTGGGCGTGTGCAGGCTCGCCGAGACGTATCGGCTGCGCAACGTCGGGGGCACCTCGGCTGGCGCCATCGCCGCGGGTATGGCGGCCGCGGCGGAAACAGGGCGGCCCGCCGGCTTCGAGGCGCTGGAGCGCCTGCCCGACGAGATCACCGAGCAGGACGCGCGGGGCGAGTCGCTGCTGTTCCGCCTCTTCCGACCCGCGCCCACGACGCGTCCGGTCTTCCGCATCCTGACCGCGGCGCTGGCGAAGAAGGGGATCGCGCTGGTGATCGCGGTGTTCGGCGCCGCGCTGCTCGGCTTCCCCGGCTGGGTGCTTCTCGGCGCTCTCCCCGGACTGGCGCTCGCCGCGGCCGCGGTGCTCTCGGGGGGTCCCGCGTTGCCGTGGGCGCTCGTCGGCGCCGTTCTCGCGCTGGTGGCGGGCGTGCCCGTCGCCCTCGCATGGGGTGTCTGGTCGAGGCTGAGCACTGCGGTCCCGGCCAACGGCTACGGACTGTGTCGCGGTGATGGCGGGCCCACCGCGCTCACTCCTTGGCTGCACGCCAAGCTGAACGAGCTGGCCGGCCGGCCAGCCCCCGGCGTGCCGCTGACCTTCCGCGACCTGTGGGGCATCGGTGAGACCGATCCGCCGTTCGAGCCTGACGATCCGGCGTTGCGCCTCGAGATGATCTCGACCAACCTCACGCGTGGGACCCGGGAGCGCATCCCGTCCGAGTTCCAAGGCCTCGGCTACTTCTACGATCCCGCCCAGCTCGGCCGGTGGTTCCCTGCTGAGGTCATGGAGTGGATGGCGGACCACCCGCATCCGGGTCCGGCGGACGAGAGTGATGCTTGGAGGTACCGGGCGCTATGCAGACAGGCTCGCGGCAACGACCCTACGCTGCTGCCGCTCCCCGCGCCCGGCGATCTGCCCGTTGTGGTGGCCGTGCGGATGAGCCTGAGTTTCCCGCTGCTGATCAGCGCCGTGCCGCTGTACGCGGTTGACTACAGCCGGGAACGTTCCAGGGACGCGGCCAGCGCGCTTCGCCGGTGGCACAAGGACAATCCCGGTGCTCCAGCTGAGGAGGCGGGGGACAAGGTGGGTCTCAAGCCGGAGTTCCAGATCAACTGGTTCTCGGATGGCGGTCTGTGCAGCAACTTCCCCGTCCACTTCTTCGACGCCCCTCTCCCGTCGCGTCCGACGTTCGGCATCAACCTGCGGCCCTTCCATGCCGATCACCCGCGCGACCTGCACGACGAGTGCAACAACGTCTACCTTCCCGACAACAACCTGGGGGGAGTGCTGGGCTGGTGGAGACCGATCGACGGACTCATCCCCTTCGCCTCCGCGATCGTCGGCACGATGAAGGATTGGGTGGACAACAGCCAGCTCACGCTATCCGGCTATCGCGACAGGATCGTGCATGTCAGCCATGACGACACGGAGGGGGGCATGAACCTCAACATGCCGCCCGAGGTCGTCAAGAGGCTGGCCGAGCGGGGGGTCTGCGCGGCTGACGCGCTGGTGGATCGTTTCGCGGGTGCGAGACCAGGCTCGGAGGCAGCCGAGGGCTGGCAGAACCATCGGTGGGTGCGCTACCGGACCGCCATGGCCGGGATGGAGGACTGGTCAAGACGGCTCCAGTTCCGCTATGACAGGCCGGGCACCGCCGAGAGCCCGGCATACGGCGACTTCTTCTCGCTTCCGATGAACGACCTGCCGGGCTACCGGTGGGACAGCGAGGCCAGCCGCAAGCAGGCTCACGACGAGACCGAGGAACTGATGGAGCTCCGGCGACATTGGTCCGAGTCGCCCGAGGTCTTCGAACAGGGAGCTCCCAAGCATCGGCCGCACCTGCGGCTCGTGCCGAAATAGGGTGGGGATTGCCGGCCCCGCTGTTGGCGACCCCTGTGGACGTTGCTGTGGACGGTCCTGTGGGCAACCTGTGGATAAAACCGCTGGTCAGAGCTTCGCGACCGCTCGGCGGATAGTTCAAGAAACCCCTTGCACGCGTGGCCGGGTGCGGTAGAGTACGTGGTGCGAGGCGCTTGGAACACCGGATGGGCACTGCGGCAACGCAAGGTTCGCTCGGAGGGACAGGCGCTTCGTACTTTTCGTTTCCGGATCGGATGAGCGCCACTTCGCGTTCCCCCGCCACCCTCGGGCTATCAGCGGGCCATCAAGTCGCAACGGGCGTGCGCACCCCGCTTCCTCAACTATAGGTAGCTATACGTTCTTACAGTTGGCTGTTGACTCAGCGGGCGTCAGCCAAGTATAAGTAGCTATAGGTAACTATAGTTCGCGAGGAGCAGCCATGCCGAAGAGGCCCGAACCGGCCCCCGCCGGGGATCTGAGCGCCGAACCCCTCGGCCGGATGGTCGCGGCGCTGCACTCAGGCGGACTCTCCGAGCTGTTCCGGCGGGCGAATCGAGAGTATCTGTACTGGGACAGGTTCAAGCACCTGCCGATGCCCGAAGGCGTCGAGCCGGCGGACGCATGGCGATTCGTGAAGGTGCTGCGCGGGATAGACCGTAAGCCCACCGCGGTGCGCGACGTGCACGGCCACACGTTCACGTACATGCTCACCGAGGAGATGCAACGCTGCCTTCACCTCATCGACCGCGATGCCGGCGGACGGATCACCACGACCGATGCCGGGATCCCCGGCTACGCCCAACAGCGCTACCTCATCAGCTCACTGATGGAGGAGGCGATCGCCTCCAGTCAGATCGAGGGCGCCTCGACGACTCGCAAGGCGGCCAAGGACATGCTGCGCACGGGCCGGAGGCCCAAGAACCGGGCGGAGCGCATGATCCTGAACAACTACCGGACGATCTCGGAGCTGCGGGAGATGCCGGACGAGCCGTTCTCGCCCGGTCTGATCGTGCAGATCCAGGAGTGGCTCACCGAGGATACCCTCGAGGACCCAGCCGACGTCGGGCGGTTGCGCGAGACAGATGACATCCTCGTGCATGACAACGCGACCGGGACAGTGCTCCACGTACCGCCTCCGGTCGCGTCCATTCCCGCCGAGCTGGCCCGGTTGTGCAAGTGGGCGAACGATGACGGTCCGGAGTTCGAGCATCCGATCCTGCGCGCGTGCATCCTCCACTTCTGGCTGGCCTACCTGCACCCGTTCGCGGACGGCAACGGACGAACGGCTCGCGCGCTCTTCTACTTCTACCTGCTCAAGCGAGGCTACAGGCTGCTCGAGTTCGTCCCGATCTCGCGCGTGATCCTGCGGCGGCGGGGACAGTACGACAGGGCATACCTCTATGCCGAGTCCGACGACGCGGACATGACGTACTTCCTCGTCTTCCATCTGCACTGCATCGAGAAGGCACTGAAGGAGCTGTGGACCTACATCGGGCGCCGGGCGCAGCGGGACAGGGAACTCGCGAATGTGGTCTCGAAGGACCTGTCCTTCAACTACCGGCAACGCGCGTTGCTCTCTCGCGCCATCGCCGACAGGGACTCCGTCTTCACGGTGGAATCGCACCGCGCGTCCCACAACGTTTCGTATCCCACGGCCCGCGATGACCTGCTCGATCTCGCCGAGCGCGGCTATCTGAACAAGGGCAAAGAGGGCCGCGCGTTCGTCTTCACTCCGCCGGAGGACCTGGGGGAGCTTCTGGGGCGGTAGAACCCTCGATCTCCCGAGCAACAGCGAGGATCCGGTCGCGGTAGTACGACCTCCGGCCGACGTTCGTCTTCTGCTTCGCCGAATGGGTCCCCGCGTTCCGGAACCGAGCGGGCTGGTATGTCTGCTCGTTCTCGTGACGCATGAAGATGCGCTCGCCGTCGACCTTCAACTTCCCCGAAGCAAGGTGCCCCCGGATCTCGTCATCCCTGGAGGCAT
>PNNM01000039.1 GCA_013824215.1 Coriobacteriaceae bacterium | reverse complement strand
ATGTCTTTCGCTCCACGCTCCCGGTGCGGCCCATCGCCGCCCCCTCTCTCGGAAAGCCCTACTCGCCCTTGTCGTGCCTGCTCGCCGTCGCCGCCACGCCGAAGTGGTCCGCAGCGCTCCTCGCCGAGAGTATCTCCTCCATCGCCCTCAGGAACCGCGCGTTCTGCTCGGGCAGGCCCACCGTGACGCGCAGGCAGTCCTCCAGGCCCTCCGCGCGCGAGAAGTCGCGTATCAGCACACCGTGCTCGTGCAACAGGTCCCGCCAGACCGCCGAGGCCATCGGCACGCGGAAGAGCACGAAGTTGGCCTCGGAAGGAAAGACCGTGACCGGATCGAACTGCGACAGGCCATCGACGAGCACGTCGCGCTGGCGGATCAGGTCGCTGATCTGCGACTCGAAGGCGGCGCGCTCGCGGAAGACCATGCGCGCCACCATCTGGCTGAAGCGGTCCACCGAGAACGGCTGGCGCACCTTGGTCAGCTCTCGCACCACGTCGGCGTTGGCGAGCAGGTAGCCCACGCGCAGTCCGGCCAGCGAGAACGCTTTCGAGAACGTGCGCAGGATGACGAGGTTCGGGTGCCGCTCCATGTGCGGGCGCATCGTGTGCCGCGAGAACTCGAAGTACGCCTCGTCCACGAGCACGAGCGCGTCGGTGGCGCGCAGCAGGTCGATCAGGAACGTCTCGGGGGTCAGCGTGCCGGTCGGGTTGTTCGGGTGCGAGACCACCACGACGTCGATGTCGCCCTCGCCCACCCGGTCGAGAACCGCCTCCTCGTCCACCGAGAAGCCGGCGCGGCGAGGGATGCTCACCACCTGCGTGCCGGTGACCTTCGCGTCGATCGCGTACATCGTGAATGTGGGTGGCAGGTCCAGCATCGTGCGCCCCGGGCCGCCCCACGCCAGCAGCAGGTCGAAGATGAGCTCGTCGCCACCGTTGCCGACGAGCACGTTGCCGGCCTCCAGGCCGTTGGCCTCGGCGATCAGCGCGCGAAGGTCGTTGGCGAGCGGGTCGGGGTAGCGGTTGAACCCGACGCTGCGGATGCGCTCGGAGATCTTGTCGAGCACCTCGCCCGGCAGGTCGGAAGGGTTCTCATTGGCGTGCAGGTAGACCTCGGCGTCGATGTCCTTGGCGTCGTACGGGACGAGGTCCTCCAGGTCCGGCCGAGGCGGTCGCAGTCGGTCCATGGCTCTACCCGTCCGCTTCGTCGGGCTCGTCGGTGACGTATGCAGCCAGCGCTTCGAGGCGCAGCATGACCGCCGCGGCGTGCGCGTCCAGGCCCTCGGCCTCGGCCAGCCGCACGACGGTTGGGCCGTCCATCTCCAGCGCCTCGTAGGAGTACGAGATCACCGAGGACTTCTTCACGAAGTCGTCGACGGACAGCGGCGAGGAGAAGCGCGCCGTGCCGCCGGTGGGCAGGACGTGGTTGGGCCCGGCCACGTAGTCGCCGACCGACTCGGGCGTCCACGGCCCGAGGAAGATGGCGCCCGCGTTGCGGATCGAGCCCAGGAGCTCGAACGGCTCGGCGCACATGACCTCGAGGTGCTCGGGCGCCACCGCGTTGGCCACCTCGAGCGCCGAGGCGATGTCGGGGCACACGACCACGACGCCGTTGTCCGTCAGCGAGCGGCGGATCACGTCGGCGCGCGGGGCCTCGGCCAGCAGCGCCTCCAGCGCCTCGTCCACCTCACCGGGGAGGTCGGGCGACGTCGTGACCAGATAGGTCACCGCACGCGGGTCGTGCTCGGCCTGCGCCATCAGGTCGATCGCGACGAACGCGGGCACGGCGGTCTCATCGGCGAGCACCAGCACCTCGGAGGGGCCTGCGAGCATGTCGATGCCGACATCGCCCATCACCAGCTTCTTGGCCGCGGTGACGTAGGCGTTGCCCGGGCCGGTGATCTTGTCGACGCGCCGGACCGACGCGGTCCCGTACGCGAGCGCGGCAACCGCCTGCGCCCCACCCATCCGGTAGACCTCGTCGACGCCAGCCACCGAGGCCGCCGCCAGCGTGTACGGGCTCACCGAGCCGTCGGCGTCGGGCGGACACGCCATCGCGATCTCGTCGACGCCGGCCACGACCGCCGGGATGGCGTTCATCAGCACCGAAGAGGGGTAGCGCGCGCGGCCGCCGGGCACGTAGATGCCGACCCTGAAGAGAGGTGTCACCTTCTGGCCGAGGAAGACACCGCCCTCGTGCGTGACGAACCACGACTGCGGCACCTGCCGGCGGTGGAAGTCCTCGATCGCGTCGGCGGCGGTGGACAGCGCGTCCAGGAACTCGTCGCCGACGACGGCCACGGCCGCCTCGATCTCCGCCTCGGGCACACGGAACTCCGCGACGTCGGCCTTGTCCAGCGTCTTCGTGTACTCGCGGAGCGCCTCGTCGCCACGGGTGCGCACGTCGTCGACGATGCGCTGGGCCACGCCGAGGATCTCGGCGTCGATGCCTCCCGAGCGGACGATGTCGGCCTCGGACAGCGTCTGCCCCCGGGCCAGCTCGATCCTGCGCATCATCGGCTTGCCTTCCTCCCTCATCGAAGCACCGGGGGTCCCGGCGCCGCAGACATCCTAGCGCACCGCGCCGGCGAGCCGGGCCGCCATCTCGGCGACCTGCGGCCGCGTGCGCAACGCGGCCGGGTTGGCGACGAAGCGCGCCGTGGACGCGAGCACCTCCTCGACGATGCGCAGACGGTTCTCACGCAGCGTCGTGCCGGTGGCGGTGATGTCGACGATCCGCTCGGCCAGCCCCGTCATCGGGGCGAGTTCGATGTTGCCGTACAGCTTGACTATCTCCACCTGCACGCCCCTTTGCGCGAAGTGCGCTTCCGTCACGCGCGGATACTTCGTGGCCACTCGGATCACGCCGAGGTGCCGGTACTGCTCATCGACGGTCCCGTCGGCGTCCTCGGGCTCGGCCACGACGAAACGGCACGCCCCGAAGCGCAGGTCCACCATCTCCACGAGATCGAGGGCGGCTTCGATGATGGAGTCCGCACCCGCGATGCCGCAGTCGGCGGCGCCGTGCGCGACGAACACGGGGACGTCCCAGGGCTTGGCGACGACGTACTCGATACCGCCGCAGACCACCGAAAGCTGCCTGCCGAGGTCCTCGAGCGCCGCGATCTCGTAGCCGGCGGCGGCCAGTGTGGCCACCGAACCGTCGAACAGCGCGCCCTTGGGCACGGCGACGCGCAGAAGCTCGCGGCCGGCGCTCCCTCTCGCTCCCCGCGCGATCATCTGCCGCCTCCCGCGGCCCATGTCGAGCTCGGCGGCGCGGGGACCGGTTCGCCGAGCGGCAGCGCAGGCCCGCCGGAGCGATCCACGCGGACGACGGCGCCGTCGCGGACCTCCAGCGCCTCGGCGGCCTCGGCGGTCCCGGCCGCTCTTGCCAGCGCCGAGCCGGTCTCGCCGGGCGCCACCCGCACGCGCCAGCCGGCCTCGCGCAGGACGCGCGCCGCGGCCAGAACGGCGGCGGGGTCCTGCCCGCCGAGCACCGCGTCGAGTTCGCGAACGCGCACGCCGGTGCCCTGCTCGGCCAGCGCGATGTGCACGCGTTCGAGCCCGAGCGCGAAGCCTGCCGCGGGCGCGGGCGTCCCGAAGCGCGCGAGCACACCGTCGTAGCGGCCGCCTCCACCGAGCGGGACGCCCAGGCCGGGAGCGTAGGCCTCGATCACGAGGCCGGTGTAGTAGTCGAACGCGCGCATGACGCCGAAGTCCACCCGGACGCTGTCCTGCACCCCGGCGGCGTCCAGCAGGCGCCACGTGGCCGCCAGGTCGTCGAGTGCGGCCGCGCAGCCGCAGGCTGCCGCGTGCGTGCGGCACGCGTCGATCGCCTCGGCGCCTCCGCGCAGGCGCGGGACCTCGCGTACCGCCGAGGCGACCTGCCCCGGCAGGCCTTCGAGCCCGGCCAGCCGGTCCAGCGCCACAAGGTTGCGGCCGTGAGCAGCTTCCATCACCTCGGCGCGCCAGGGAGCCGGCGCCCCCGAGGCCTCGAGCACCGCGCGCAGCACGGCCACGGTGCCGACGCTCACGGTGAACTCGGCGAGCCCGGCAGCGTCCAGCGCGTCCACCAGCACGGCGATCACCTCGGCGTCGGCCGCGGGACCGGATGCACCCACCAGCTCCACGCCGACCTGCGTGAACTGCCGTGCCTCGCCGCGCAGGGACTCGTGCTCCCGGTAGACGTCGGCCGCATAGCGCAGGCGCTGAGGGCCTTCCTCGGCCGAGAGCCGCATGGCGACGAGCCGCGCGATCGGCACGGTCATCTCCGGACGCAGCGCCAAGAGCGAGCCGTCCACATCCAGCAGGCGGAACGCCGTCCCCTCGAGCGGGCCGCCGGCGCCGGTCTCCAGCGTGCGGTATTCCTCGACGACGGGCGTCGCCACGGGAGCATATCCCCACGCGTCGATCGCGCCGAGCAGTGAGGAGACGAGCGCCTCGCGCTCGGCGGCCTCCTGCAGCAACACGTCCCTGAATCCCCTGGGGGTGACCGGTCTCATCCGGCATGCCTCCTCGTCCGCCCGACGGACGTCCACTCCATTACAGTAGTGCAATGCAGTAATGGAGTACCACGCCGCGGAGGGCATGTCAACCTCGCGCGCAGCTCCCCGAGCCGCTACGCGACCGCGCCGGGTCCCAGAAGCTCCTTGATGGCGGCGTGCAGTCCGGCCGCCTCCATGTCCACCCGCTGCGGCATGCGCAGCACCCGCGTGGCATCCGAACTCGAGAGGCGCACGCGCACCTCGTCGCCGCCGGGGAAGCGCTCGAGGATGGCGCGGAAGTCGGCGCCCGCCCCGTTTCCGAGCGCGGACTCGCTCGCCTCGACCTCGAGCACGCCGGGCAGAGCCTCGAAGCCGGATGCGGTGAGCTGCTCAACCTCCTGGACGAGCAGGACCGGGTCGCGGTCGCCGACGTCCACGCGCACCTTCATGCGCACGATCGGCTCGTCGGCCGGCGTGCCGTCCTCGGCGGGCGCGGGGTCGAAGATCGAGCCGTACTTCTCGAGCATCTGCGGGAACAGCCGGGCCTCCGCGGTGCCCTCGAGATCCTCGATGGTGAGGTTGCCCATCATCCGGCCGCTCTTGGTCGGCTTCTTGTCGAAGCGCGTCACGATGCCGGCGACCCAGCCGACCGTGCCGTCACGCATCGCCTCGGCGTCCCCGAGCGAGAACGTGCGCGCCGCACGGACCGCCTCGGCGTACTCGGAGAGCGGGTGGTCGGAGACATAGATGCCGAGCATCTCCTTCTCGAAGCGCAGCGCGGTGCGTCTGTCCCACTCGTCGCCGTTCGGCACCGGGATGTGCTCGGCGAACCCGTGGTCGACGTCGACGAGGTCGCCGAACATGTCGAGCTGGCCTTCCGCCTTGTCCCTCTGGCGCTTGAGCGCGGCGTCCACGCACTCGTCCATCATCACCATCAGGTGCTTGCGGGTGTAGCCGGTCGTCTCGAAGGCGCCGGCCTTGATGAGCGACTCGACGGTCTTCTTGTTCATGCTGGTGAGGTCCACCCGCGCGCAGAAGTCGTGCAACGACGTGAACGAGCCGCCACGTTTGCGCTCGGCGACGACCTTGTCGACCACCCCTTCCCCGACGTTGCGGATGCCGGCCAGCCCGAAGCGGATGGCGTCGCCCACGGCCGTGAAGTCCTTGCCCGAGGAATTGACGTCGGGCGGCAGCACGCGCAGGCCCGCGCGGTTGCAGGCGGCGACGTACTTCACGATCTCGTCGGTCTTGCCCGTGTAGGAGGTGAGGTTGGCCGCCATGTACTCGTACGGCCAGTGTGCCTTGAGGTACGCGGTGCGGTACGCGGTCACCGCGTAGACCGCCGCGTGGCTCTTGTTGAAGGCGTACGCGGCGAACGGCCTCATGTCGGTCCACAGCTTCTCGGCCAGCGACCGTGCGTAGCCTCGGCCCTCGGCGCCGTCGAGGAAGTCGGGCTCCAGGGCATCGATGATCGCCTGGTCCTTCTTGCCCATGCCCTTGCGCAGCTTGTCGGCCTTGGCCGCCGAGAAGCCTGCCATCTCCATGGCGATGCGCATGACCTGTTCCTGGTAGACGATGATCCCGTGCGTCTCCTCGAGGATGGGGCGCAGGCGGTCGTCGTAGTAGCTGATCTGAGCGCGGCCGTGCTTGCGAGCGACGAATTCGTCGATGTTCTCCATCGGACCTGGTCGGAAGAGCGCCACCACGGCCACGATCTCGGAGAACTTCGTCGGCTTGAGGTTGCGCAGGACGCGTTTCATGCCGGTCGACTCCACCTGGAACAACGCGTCCGTGTCGCCGCGCTGGAGCAGGGCGAACGTCTCGGGGTCGTCCCAAGGGATGGTCTCGATGTCGACCTCGACGCCGTGGTTCTCGCGCACGGCGCACACCGTGTCCATGATGACGTTGATGTTGCGCAGGCCGAGGAAGTCCATCTTCAACAGGCCGAGTTCGGCCACGATGTTCATGTCGTACTGCGTTATCAGCGCGCCGCCCTTGGTGTCGCGCTTCACGGGGATGTGCTGCGATACCGGGTCGGGGCAGATGACCACGGCAGCGGCATGCACCCCCTCGCCGCGAACGATGCCCTCGAGCCGCAGCGCCGCGTCGAAGACGCGCTGCGTGTCGGTGTCGCTCTTGTAGGCGTCGCGCAGCTCGCGGTTGGTGTCCAGCGAGCCCTTCAGTGTGGCGTCCGGGCCGCCCTGCACCTGCTTGGCGATCTTGTCCGGCACGCCGAAGGGATAGCCGAGCACGCGGCCCGCGTCCCGCACGGCCGCGCGCGCCTTCATCCGCGAGTACGTGACGACCTGCGCAACCTTGTCCGCACCGTACTTCTCGCGCACGTAGCCGATCACGCGCTCGCGGCCGGCGGTGTCGAAGTCGATGTCGATGTCGGGCATCTCGGTACGCTCGGGGTTCAGGAAGCGCTCGAACAGAAGGTCGTGCTCGATCGGATCGAGACCGGTGATGCCGAGCGCGTAGGCGATGATCGAGCCCGCGGCGCTGCCGCGACCCGGCCCGACGCCGACGCCGTGGTCCTTGGCCCAGCGCACGAAGTCCACGACCACGAGGAAGTACCCGGAAAGCTGCTTGTCGCGGATGACACCGAGCTCGTACTCGAGGCGGGATACCGCCTCAGCCGGCGGCGGGTCGCCGTAGCGCTCCACGAGACCGGTGCGGCACTCGGCCTCCAGGTACGCGCTGAGAGACGACTGCTCGTCCTCTCGCCTGTACGGCTCCGGCACGTCGACGACCGGCAGGATGATGCGGTCGAACTCGAGGTGCACCTCGCAGCGCTCGGCGATGGCAAGCGTGTTCGACAGCGCCTCCGGATACGCCGAGAGCGCCTCGGCCATCTCGTCCGCGCTCTTCATGTAGAACTGGTCCGAGGAGAAGCGCATCCGCCGCTCCTCGTCGAGGTTCTGGCCGGTCTGGATGCAGATCAGCATGTCCTGGGCGATGGCGTCCTCGGCGGCCACGTAATGGATGTCGTTGGTGGCCACGAGCGGCAGGCCGAGGGTATCGCCGAGTTCCGCGATGCGCTTCGTCAGGTCGGTCTGACTGATGCCGGCGTCGGTGACGATGCCCTGGTCCTGGATCTCGAGGTAGAAATCGCCGTCCGGGAAGAGGCGCGCGTAGGTCTCCGCCCAGCGGCGGGCCTCCTCGTCCATGCCCAGCTCGAAGGACTTGCTAACGATGCCGCTCATGCACGCCGAGGTGCAGATGAGGCCCTCGCGGTACTTCTCGAGAAGCTCGAGGTCGACCTGAGGCTTGTAGTAGAAGCCCTCGACGTGGCTCTCCGAGACGAGCCCCACGAGGTTGCGGTAGCCGACCTTGTCCTTGGCGAGCAGCAGCAGGTGGTACAGCGGCGGCTTGCCGTCGCGCTTGAGTCGCGAGTCGCATGTGAAGTAGACCTCGCAGCCGATGACCGGCTTGATCGGACCGCGCGGCGGCTTCTTGTCCTTCTCGTCCTTGGGTTTGTGGCCCTTGACCGCCGCCTTGTAGAACTCGGCCGCGCCGAACATCGCGCCGTGGTCGGTGATGGCCAGCGCCGGCATGCCGAGCGCCTCGGCGCGGTAGAGCAGCGACTCGACCTGCGCGTGCCCGTCGAGAAGGGAGTACTCGGAGTGGGTGTGCAGGTGGACGAAGGACATGGCTAGCGGGCGCCGCCTTCCGCGTCCGCGTCGCCGAGCCGCTCGATGATGGTGCGGTAGCCGTCGGCACCGTAGTTGAGCGAGCGGTTCACGCGCGCGATGGTGGTCGCCGAGGCGCCGGTGGCCGCGTGGATGTCGTCGTAGTGGGCGCCGCCGGCCAGCATCCGGGCCACCGCGAGCCGCTGGGAGAGATCCTGGATCTCCTTCACCGTCGCCACGTCCTGGAGGAACGCGTAGGCCTCGTCGGGGGTCTTGAGGCTCAGGAAGGCATCGAGCAGGGCGTCGACTTCGGAGGTTCTGAGACGGTCGGCAGGCATGAGCAGCGTGTTCCCCCGGGGAAGTCGTTCGGGCGCAAGATGATGTGGTCAGTATAGCGCCGACTCACGACATTTGGGGGTACGACTCGACGGGCGGCGCGCCGCAGCGACAGCCGAGCGTACGCCGCGCGACGAACGGGTGTTCGTGTGGTAAGGCGCGGCTCAGAACCGGTTGAGTCGCGGTTCAGGTCGGTCCGCTACCTTGAAGAAGCGACCTCCCGCGTGTATCCTGCGTATACACTTCGTCGAGCGGAGGCCGCGGATGAGGGTCAAGGTGCGCAAGGTCGGCAACAGCCTCACGATAACCGTCCCGAAGGCGATGGCGCGCGAACTCGCGCTGTACGAGGGCGTCGAGTTGGAGTATTCGATCCGGGACGGCGCACTCGTCGTTTCGCCGCTCGGCTCCCGATGGGAGCGGCTGTGCGCCGACGCGCAGCGGCACGCCCGTGAGATGGGCCTGACCGAAGACGACGTCATGGACGCGATCGACGAGATCCGTGGCCGTCGTTAGGGCTTTCGTCGACACCAACGTTCTGATCTCGGGGACGTTCTTCGGCGGCCCGCCCCGACACCTGCTCGACCTCGGCCGCGCCGGTCGTTTGCGCGTGGTCGTCTCGATGTACGTCCTCGCCGAGTTCATCCGTGCGACCATCCGCCCGGGTTTCGGCTACCCGCAGGCGAAAGCCGAGGACCTGGCTGCTGAGATCGCCGAGTTCGCCGAGGTCGTCCCCCACGCGCGTCCACGCGCCTCCTGGTGCCGCGACCCGGCGGACAACCCCGTCATCGAGGCTGCGCTGCTCGGCGAGGCCGACGTGCTTGTGACCGGGGACCGCGCGCTGCTGGCGACCGAGGTGCCGGGACTGCGGATCGTGACGCCAGCGGTGCTGGTCGCCGAACTCGGCGAGTGAGACCTCTGGGGCAACGCCGTGCGCACCTCGTTCGACGGTCTCCAGTGCGTGTTACACGGAACCGTATAAGACCTGCCACCACGGCGCCTACCAGCGGAACTGTCCGAGGAGTACGCTGATACCCGGAAAGCGGCGCCGCCCCAATCGAATTGGGGTTGTTCCGCATAAACACTGTTGGGCAGAGCCTCCATTGGTCTGCTATGCATGGCCTCGGTGTGGGCTGTTGACGCGCGATCGGCCACGCGGGCACACTCGAATCCGTTCAGGCAGTCAGGCACGAGGCGGTGCATATCGTGCTCAGTACAGCGCGCCAGCGTCTCGGCGCAGTCACGTTCGGGTTGCTGCTCGTCATCGGTCTGTTGGTCATCTCAGCGGCGACCGCGAGCCGCTCGAGCAGTCTCACCCCACGCGACCTGGCGGGGGACTCGCTCCCACTTGGCCGCACAGTCGTGATCACAGGATCGGTCATCTCGTGGGCGCCAGGCGTTCTCGTGCTTGCGCCCAAGGACGCGGAGACTCCGACGGTCCGCGTGGAGTTCGTCGACGCGATGGAGGCCACAGGATTCGG
>PNNM01000038.1 GCA_013824215.1 Coriobacteriaceae bacterium | reverse complement strand
AAGACGGAGGTCGTGCTCGAAGCGCTCGAGGGCTACAAGCGCAAGCGCTTCGAGGAACTGCTCAAGGAGGGGTACCTGGAGTTCGCCGAGGAGAACCTGGCGGAAGCGAAGGCCTGGGAGTTCGCCTTGATGGATGGTCTGGAGCCCGAGGAATGGTAAGGCCGGTCCTGCGGGGCGAGGTGTACTGGGGCGACCTCGACCCCGTCGTGGGACACGAGCAGGCCGGGACGCGGTCCCTGCTGATCGTCCAGAACGACGCCGGCAACGCTGTGAGCCCTACGGTGATCGTCGCGGCGATCACCGCCATGAGGCCGCGCCGCGAGTACCCGTTCCTTGTCACCGTCCCGGCGGACGCGTTGCCCCGTCCGTCTGTGGTCAACTGCTCGCAGCTGCGTACCCTCGACAAGTCGCGCCTGTCGGGCGAAGCGATCGCACGCCTCGATGCGGAGACGATGTCGGCCGTGGACGACGCGCTGCGCGTCTCGCTCGGCCTCTACTGACCCTGCGCCGGCGGCTCGCTCAGACCGGGGGCAGCGGCACTACCCGATGAGGCGTACTCCCGGGAAGCCGGCATGCGCCCGCGCGTCCGCGCTCACCAGCGTCCCCCCGTAGCGCGCGGCGAGCGCCGGGGCGGCCGCGTCGTACAGCGAGCAGTCAAGCCGGCGCGACATCTCCAGGATGTCCGGGAAGGAGTCGGGGTCGGTCGGGACCACGAGCGGCCCTTGGTCGGCGAGTCTCTCCCACAGTGCCACGGCCCGAGGGCGACCGTACGTCCTTCTCGTAACGTCGAGAACCTCGTAGACGAACACGTCGGCGACCGCCAGGGTGACCTCGCCCGCGGCGTGCGACAGGAGCAGTGCGAGCGCCTCGTCGGACCCCTCCTCGGGTTTCACCCACTTCACGCCCACGGAGGAGTCGAGTACCAGGAGTTCCTCGCTCACCGCTCTGCCTCGTGGCTGTCCTCGCGCACCTCGCGCAGGATCTCGAGCCCGGGCCTGCCGTCGAGCGCCGGGGAGGCTCGCAGCTCCTCGAGGAATGCGAGCAGCTCATCGGTCGCCGTGCGCCGCCGTTCGGCGGCCTCCGCCTGCCGGGCACCCGCCACGTAGCGGGCGGAGGCTTCCCGAACCACGGCCGAGCGCGACAGGCCGTCGCGCTCGGCCAGTGCGTCGAGCTCGGTGACGAGCTTGGCGGGCAACGTGATGGTGATCCTCTCGGCCATGTCGGGAGCATACCACGTGTGCATACGCCGAGGTATGCGCGTTCCGTCGCATCGAGAGATATACTGTTGCGCGCACACACCCGCGACCACGGAGCGACGCATGCCTATAGAGGACCGAATACCGCGCACGATCTGGTGGCAGGAGCCCGAGGAGGAGGGCGCCCGCCCGGCGGTCTACCTGATCGACCAGTCGCGCCTGCCGCTCGTCGGCGACGTGCTCGTCTGCAACATCTACACGGGCGTGTGTCAGGCGATCGCCGGCATGGCGGTGCGCGGCGCCCCGGCGCTCGGCGTGGCCGCCGCCCTCGCGCTCGCGCTGTGGACGAAGAACGAGACCGACGGCTATTCCGCCGTCGCCGACTACCTGGCCGGTCTGGAGGACGTCGCCACCGAGGTCGCCGCCACGCGCCCGACGGCCGTCAACCTCGCGTGGGGTGCGGCGCGCATCGTGCGCCTCGCCCGCGACGGCGCCGACCTGCCGCTCGACGAGCTGAAAGAGCTCGTGGTGACCGAGGCGCTCGCCATGCAGTCCGAGGACGAGGAGCGCAACCGCCGCATCGGTGCGTTCGGGGCGGATCTTCTCCCCGAGGGGTGCCGGATCCTCACGCACTGCAACGCGGCTCGCTCGCGACCGTGTACTTCGGCACGCCCTCGGCGTCATCTTCACCGCGTTCGACCAGGGCAAGATCGAGCACGTGTGGGTGGGCGAGACCCGCCCCGTCCTGCAAGGCGCGCGGCTGACCGCCTGGGAGCTCGGCATGGCCGAGATCCCGTACGCACTCATCACCGACAGCATGGCCGGCTGGGTCATGGGCCAAGGCGGCTGCGACGCGGTCATCGTCGGCGCCGACCGCATCGCCGCCAACGGCGACACCGCGAACAAGATCGGCACGTACAGCCTCTCGGTGCTCGCCAAGCATCACGGCATCCCGTTCTATGTGGCCGCCCCGACATCCTCGGTGGATCTCACGATGGCCTCCGGCGACCACATCCCGATCGAGGAGCGCAATCCCGAGGAGGTCGCCGGCGTCACGTGGTCCGCGACGTTCGAGGCCCCCGACGACCGTGCGCGCGAGCTGCTGAGCGTGCTCACCGCCGAGGAGCCGTTCGCACTCGACCTCGGTCGCGGCCACAAGCTCGAGATCGCGCGCGCCGGCGAGGAGTTCCGCTTCGACGGCTGGGCGCGCATCGCGCCGCCCGGCGTGACCATCTACAACCCGGCGTTCGACGTCACCCCCGCCGAGAACATCACCGCCGTCATCACCGAGAACGGTGTGGCGCGTCCGCCCTTCGCCGAGTCCCTTGCGAAGCTCGCCGAAGGCAGCGGCTCGATGCACGAACTCGGCGTCGAGCTCGTCGCCGTCGACGAGGAGCCGGACGCCGAGTAGGCGCGAGGGCGGGGGGGCACGCGTGTCGTTCGGTCTGCTCGCGAGTACGATCCTGCAACTGTTGGCGCTGGTCGCCGTCGGCGCTGCGCTGCGCACCTCGGGGCTGCTGAAACGCGAGCACGCCGCGGTGCTCAACGCGGTCATCGTCTACGCGGCGCTCCCCGCGCTCATCTTCCGCGTCGTCTACACCGCTCCGCTGTCCTGGGAGGTCCTGCGCGTCGCCGGGGTGGCCTGGGTCGTCTCGCTCGTGGGTTTCGTGCTCGCCTGGGCGCTCGCGCGCACGCTGCGTCTGCCGCCCCGCACCGCCGCCGGTTTCATCATCTGCTCGGCGATAGGAAACACCGGCTACATCGGCTATCCGGTCTCCAAGATGCTCTTCGGCGACACCGGGCTTTCCCGCGCCGTCTTCTACGACGTGTTCGGCACGGTGGTGCTCCTGCTCACCATCGGCATCGCCATCGCGAGTCGAGCAGGCGAGCACGACGAGGGCCGCGTGTCGGTCCTCAAGGAGCTGTTCACCTTCCCGGCGATGCTGGCGCTGCTGGCCGCGCTCGTGGCGCGTCTCGTGCCGGTTCCCGAGGCGGTTAAGGCTCCGGTAATCGAGTGGTTGGTGCTCGCGGGCAACATGGCGGTGCCGCTGATCATGGTGTCGCTGGGGCTTTCGCTGACGGCGGCGGGATTCAGGGGCGCTCCGGTCGCGCTCGGGCTGGCGGCGGGCGTGAAGCTGCTCGTCCTGCCCGTCGTGGCGCTCTTCGCCGCGCGCGCGCTCGGCGAGTCGGAGTCCCTGCGTCTCGTCGTCCTGCAGGCGGGCATGCCGACTGTGATGCTCTCGCTGGTGATCGGGGACCGCTTCCACCTGGACACCGAGTTCATCGCCTCGGCGATCCTGGTCACGACCGCGGCGGCCGTGGCGACCATCCCGCTCGTGCAGATGCTGCTGCCCGCGTAGCCGCCCCCGGCCCCCGGCGGCACGCGTCGCCATGGAGGGAGGGAGCGCATGCGTCTTGCCGAGGGACTCGCCGAGCTCCTGTCGCCCACGCGCTGCGCCGGCTGCGAGCTGCCCGGGGCGCTGCTCTGCCCCGATTGCGAAGGCGCTCTGCCGCGCATCGACCCGCGCACCGCGTGCCCCCGCTGCGGCGCGCCCACGCGCGGGGGAGCCTGCGTCGAGTGCGCCGGGCGCGCGTTCGCGTTCGCCGGAGCGCGCTGCCTCGGCACGCTCGAGCCCCCGCTCTCGCGCATGGTCGTGCTCCACAAGGACGCTGGCGAGCGGAGGCTCGGGGCCGTGCTCGGCGCGCTTGCCGCCGAGGTGTGGCTCGCGACTCCGCCCGCCGCGCCCGCTGTGCCCCCCGAGGCGGTCACCTTCGTCCCGGCCTCGCGAGATGCGCTGCGCCACCGCGGCTTCGACCACGCCGAGGGCATCGCGCACGCGGTGGCCGCGCGGCTGGGCCTCCCGTGCGTCCGGGCGCTGACACGCGTCCGCGGCGGCGATCAGCGCGCGCTGGGGCGCGATGCGCGCCTCGCCGCGCTCTCGTGCGCGTTCGCGCCCGGCCCCGAGCCCACGCCGCCGCGCGTGCTGCTGGTCGACGACGTCTTCACGACCGGCGCGACCCTGCATGCGGCGGCGCTGGCCCTGCGCGCGTCCGGTTGCGCCGAGGTGCTCGCGCTCGCGCTCGCCCGGGCCTGCGGCGGCTGAGCAGGCGCGCATGCTATACTCTCGCACGCTCTCACCCGGGTCTGTGGTTGCGGAGGTTCCGACCTCCTAGTCCAAGGTAGGCGCGGCCGAAAGGACCCACTTAAGCACGTGCGGCTGACGCCGGCGTGCGAGCATGGCGCGCCTTAGGGGTAAGTCGTACCGTCCGCGTTCGCGTGGGCGAGAGGGCCGGTAGTGAGATCGCATCAAGCGGAAGCCCCGGTACGCGAGTGTGGGGCCAAAGACCAGGTCAGCCGGGTGAGAGCACTGACCGAAGGAGCCGGGTTGCGCCGAGTGGCACGCATCATCTTGGCGGTGGTGGCGCTCGCCGCCGCGTGCGGCGCTGCCGCCTGTGCGCGACCCGCCGAGCCCGCGCCGGTGCCGAAGATCAAGCCGCCGGCCATCAAGACCGCGGGCGTGCTGACCGCCGGTGTGGATCTCGGCTACCCGCCGTTCGCCGGCGAGGACCACGGTGTGCGTGCGGGGCTCGACATCGACGTGGCCGCCGCTCTCGCCGAGCGTCTGGGTCTCAAACTCGCGCTCGTCGGTGCATCGCCCAAGGACGCCGCGCGCAAGCTCGATTCGGGGGTCGTGGACGTCGTGATCGCCGCCCTGCCGATCGACCAGTCGCTCATCACCGATGTGACGTTCGCCGGCTCCTATGCCGTGGACGCCCCGGTCTTCTTCGTCGCCGTCGAGAGCAGCCGTTCACCCGCGCCGGAGCCGCTCACCCTCGACACGCTGGGCGACCGCAGGCTCGCGGTCCAGGAGGGCTCGGCGTCGGGTTGGCGGATGGTCGCCGAGTTCGGCGACGAGGGCGTCCAGCACTTCGCCACGCTGCGCCTCGCGTTCGAGGCGCTGACCGCCGGTCAGGTGGACGCGGTCGCGGCCGACGGCATCGTCGGCGCGTACATCGCACGCGATCTCCCGACCGTACGCTACGCCGGCCAGGCCGGACCGGCAGTCCCGCTCGGGGTGGCTGTGCGCAAGGACGCCACCGAGCTGGAGACCGCTGTGCGCGAGGCGCTCGACGGGCTTGCGGCCGACGGCGTGCTCGACGCGGTGCGCTCGAAGTGGGCCACCCCGCTGCCCGAGCCGGTCATCGAGCGTGCCGAGGAGACCACCACCCCGTAGGCCCGTCCGCGCCGCTGGCAGGCTCGTTACGCAAGCTCCGCGCGTTGGTGTACCGTTTACGTGTTGCGCCGCGCGAGAGCGGCGGAGTGGGGTTCACCGAATCTAGGAGGGGTTATGCGGAAGTACAGCAAGGCACTGTCCCTCGTCCTGGTCGCTCTGCTGGCCGTGGCGCTCGTCGGCTGCGGTGGCGGTACGACCACGCCAACGACACCTCCCGCCGAGGAGACGCCGGTCGCGGACTACAAGGTCATCACAGAAGGCAAGCTCACCGTCGGCTCGGACCTCGACTTCCCGCCGATGGAGATGCTGAACGGCACCACCCCCGAGGGCTTCGACGTCGATCTGATGACGGCGATCGCCGAGGAGATGGGCCTCGTGGTCGAGTACCTGCCGCCGCAGAAGTTCGACACCCTGCTGGCCGAGGTCAACGCGGGCAAGTTCGATGTCGTCGCCTCGTCGCTCACCATCAACGACGAGCGCAAGAAGGAGGTCGTGTTCACCGACTCCTACTTCGACTCGAACCAGTCGATCGCCATGAAGGCCGGCGCCACGTACAGCGCCCCCGCGGACCTGAAGGGCAAGAAGGTCGGCGCCCAGTCCGGCACGACCGGTGAGGCGTGGGCCACCGAGAACCTGAAGCCCGCAGGCGCCACCATCGTCCCGTTCAGCAAGACGAGCGAGGCGTTCTCCGCCCTCGAGGCCGGCAACGTGGACGCGGTCGTCAACGACCTGCCGATCACGGCCGACATCGTCAAGCAGAAGGCCGGCAAGCTCGCCGTCGTGAGCGAGATCCCGACCGGCGAGCAGTACGGCTTCGCCGTCGCGATCGAGAATCCCGAGCTCGCCACCGCGATCAACGAAGCGTTGGCCGCCCTCAAGGCGTCGGGCGAGTACCAGACGATCTACGACAAGTGGTTCGCCACCAAGTAGTCGGACCACCGCACGATCGATGAACTGCCGGGGGCCCCTGTCCGGGTGACGGGGGCCCCCGAAGCACAGGGAGCCGCGTCGCATGGGAACCGCCTCGCCACGAGCCCTCAACTCGCGATGGCCCGCCGTCGCGGTGGTCCTACTCGCTATGGCCCTGTTCGTCGTGCCGGCGATCGCTGCCGCGGCGCCGGGCGATGCGCTCGTCGGTGTCGAGATCACGCTGAACAACACGAGCGGCGGGAGCCTCACGCGCTTCACGTTCGTCGCCAAGTCCGCCGCCCCCATCGACTCGCTGGACCTCGCCTTCCCCAGGGGCTTCGACCTGTCGAAGATCACGCTCGACGTCGTGACCCTCGAGGGCCTGACCCGGGTCCCGGTGACCGCGAAGCACGAGGTCGACGGCACCGCGCTGAAGATGACGTTCTCACCGCCGATCGGCTCCGGGGCCACCATCCGCGCCCAGATCCGCGACGTGCGCCTGCCCGCGACCGGGGGCGAGCACGAGGTCGGGGTCACCTACGTCTCCCAGGGCACAGCCGGCAGCGTCGCCTCGCCGGAGTTCACGTTCGAGACGGTGAAGACCTCCGAGCTGCTCAGCCGCTGGCTCGACGAGCAGCCGTGGGTGAAGTCGTGGAACACGGTGGACGCCCTGAGGCTGTTCGCCCAGCCGCAGAAGATCGCCATCGCGGTGCCGCTGCTGTTCGTGGGGTGGCTGACCTCGATAACGCTCGTCGCCATCGCCTTCCCGTTCGCCATCGTCGGCGGTCTGGCGCTGGCTTTCGCACGCATGTCGAAGATCCCGCCGGTACGCTGGTTCGCGGGCCTCTACATCAACGTCATCCGCGGCACGCCGCTGTTCCTGCAGATCTACATCGCCTTCGTCGGCCTGCCCATCGCCGGCGTCCGCGCGCCGCTCTTCATCACCGGCGTGCTCGTGCTCGCTCTCAACAGCTCGGCCTATCTGGCCGAGATCTTCCGCGCGGGCATC
Organism: Coriobacteriaceae bacterium; assembly: GCA_013824215.1. Classification (GTDB taxonomy): domain Bacteria; phylum Actinomycetota; class Coriobacteriia; order Anaerosomatales; family D1FN1-002; genus PNNM01. The sequence goes on along the minus strand of PNNM01000038.1, from coordinate 2,808 downwards.
CAGTCCATCCACAAGGGCCAGTTCGAGGCCGCGTCCTCGGTCGGGATGACCTACTGGCAGGCGATGCAGCACGTCATCGTGCCCCAGACGGTCAAGCGCGTGCTGCCGACGATGACCTCGGAGTTCATCCTGCTGTTCAAGGACACGGCGCTGTTGTCCGCGGTGGGCGTGTTCGAGCTGATGCTCTACAGCAACAGCATCGCGACCCGCAGCGGCAACCTCACCCCGTTCGTGGTCGCGGCGGTCTACTACCTCATCATCACCATCCCGCTCATCAACTGGGTGGGTCGGCTGGAGGCGAAGCTGGCCGTGGCCGAGGGCGGACAGACGCCCCAGAACCCCAACAAGCGCGGCGGCCTGTTCTGGCGTCCGGCATCGGCCGGACCCATCGCCGAGTACGAGGCGTCGGCGGAGGTGCACGAGTCCCGATGAGCGATCAGGCGATCGTGCGCATCCGCGGATTGCGCAAGGCGTTCGGCGACAACGAAGTCCTGCGCGGCGTCGACATGGATGTCGTCAAGGGCGAGGTGGTCGTCATCCTCGGACCCTCCGGCTCGGGCAAGTCTACGCTGCTGCGCTGCGTCAACCGCCTCGAGGAGCCCACGGGCGGCGAGGTCTGGTTCGAGGACGTCCAGGTCAACCTGCCGAAGACCGACATCAACAAGGTGCGAGAGCGCATCGGCATGGTGTTCCAGAGCTTCAACCTGTTCCCGCACCTGACCGCCAAGGGCAACGTCATGCTCGCCCAGCGCAAGGTGCTGGGGCGGTCCAAGGAGGAGGCCGCCCGGATCGCGGTCGAGCAGCTGGAGCGGGTCGGGCTCGACGACCGGATCGACTACTACCCCGCGCAGCTCTCGGGCGGGCAGCAGCAGCGGGTGGCCATCGCGCGCGCGCTGGCGATGGACCCGCACGTGATGCTGTTCGACGAGGTGACCTCGGCGCTCGATCCCGAGCTCGTCCGCGGAGTCCTGGACGTCATGAAGCAGCTGGCAGGAGCCGGCATGACGATGATGGTGGTCACGCACGAGATGGGCTTCGCCCGCGACGTGGCCGACCGCGTGGTCTTCATGGACGAGGGCGTCATCGTCGAGCAGGGCTCGCCCGCCGAGGTCTTCGACCACCCGCAGCACGAGCGCACCCAGGACTTCCTCGGGCACATCACCTGACGTCGGTGACAGACCGCCGCTCGTCGCCCGGAGGCATCCGCGCGACCCCGGTTACGTGCACGTCCTCCGGTACGGGTATCCTCTATTCGTACGGCCGACACAAGGGAGGCGCATCGATGGACATCACGGTCAAGGGCCGGCACATCGAACTGAGTCAGGCGCTTCGGGACTACGCGGAGAACAAGGTTGGCCGCGTCGACAAGATCCTCGAGAACATGATCCGTGGCGTGGAGGTCGAGCTCCACGCCGAGAAGAACCCATCGATCGAGAACAACCAGGTGGCCGAGGTCACGATCCATACCAAGGGCCACGTCATCCGGGCGCGCGAGGCGGCCACCGACATGTTCGCCGCCATCGACCTGGTCTCCGAGAAGCTGGAGACCCAGGCGCGCAAGTACAAGGGCAAGGTCGTCGACCGGCACAACGGCAACGGCCGCAGCCGCATCCCTTCGCCGACACCTGTCGACGAGTTCGGGGCACCCGAGCCCGGCATCGTGAAGATCAAGAGCGTCGAGCTCAAGCCGATGAGCGCCGAGGAGGCGATCCTCCAGATGGAGATGCTCGGGCACGACTTCTTCGTGTTCGCGCCTGCCGAGAGCGAGGGCGTCAACGTGCTGTACCGCCGCCGCGACGGCGACTACGGCCTGATCGAGCCGCGCGTCGGGTAGTCGCAAGCGCTCATGCGCGCGGTTTGAAGGCGGGGGGCGTCCAACCTGGGCGCCTTCCTCGCGTTGACAGGCGGGCGCTCGGATGCCTACTCTCATGGGCAGGTGTGACGTACGTCACACCGGCAGCGGCCCCGCTTGAGAGGCCCAGCCGTGGAACAAGACGCAGCACACGTCGTAGTCGAGGACATAGAACGGGCCCTTTCCGAGGTGTCCGGCATCAAGGCCGCCCGCGTGGTGGTCTCGCCTGAGGGCACCATCCTCGAGGTCCACGTCCTCGCGCTCCCCACCAAGTCGCCGAAGCAGATCGTGCGCGACGTCGAATCCACCGTCATGGCGGGATTCGGCATCCCCGTGGACCACAGGAAGATCTCGATCGCGCAACTCGGTGCCGAGGCCATGCCCAAGGAAGAGGAGCCTGCCGAGGGCGGCCGCGCACGCATCCACGCAGTGGACGAGAGCGTGAGCGGCGTGCACGCCAGCGCGCGGGTGACCATAGAGCTCGAGGAGGAGCTCTACGTAGGCGAGGCGTCGGGACCGGCGAGCGAGACCGGGCGGAGACGCATCATCGCGGAAGCGGCTCTCGAAGCAGTCCAGCACTACGCGCACGGCGCCCTCACCTTCGGGCTCGAGGACGTATCCGTCGTGCAGCTGGGTCGGGAGCGGGTCGCGGTGGCTTGCGTCACGCTGGTGACGCCGATGGGCGAGCAGGCCTTCTCGGGCAGCGCGCTCGTTCGGCAGAACGAGAAGGACTCGATCGTGCGCGCAACCCTCGACGCCATCAATCGCCGGTTGCACCTGTTGACATCCGCATAAGAGCTGTTTGGGCCAACGCCGTGAGTCCCGTTTCGATACCTGTCGGCATTCGAACGAGCGGAGCGGACGGATCTCTTCCGTCGCTAGCGGGACGGGGGAAGACACCACCTTGTGTTTTGCGAAGGGGGTCTTCTCACCATGAAGCGGATCATTCTCTTGCT
>PNNM01000037.1 GCA_013824215.1 Coriobacteriaceae bacterium | reverse complement strand
CTCGCCTTGGCCCACGGTATGCTGTGCAGGTTGTTCGTTCAGGCACAGCAGGCAGCAGGAGAGGATCCCAGAACATGATCCAGAACAAGAACCTCGTCATCGGCCTGGCCGCGTTCGCGGTCCTGCTGGTGGCCGTCATCGGCTATCAGGTGTGGGACTCGACGCGCATCCCGCCGGTGAGCATCTCCGGCGCACCGGCGACCGATCCCGGAACGGCCCCGGGCGCGGCCCCCGCTGCAGCCCCCGCCGCGGTGCCCGCCGCGGACGTCGCGTTCGACCCGAAGACCGCCACCAAGGTGCCGGCGGGCCAGACGCCCGAGCAGTATCTGAAGGGGTACCACGAGGCGGTCGTGGCCAAGAAGTTCGACGTCGCCTACAAGATGCTCCCGCTCGCCCAGCAGCAGAGCTACGGCGACGCCACCGGCTACGGCGAGCAGGTGGCCGCGTACGGCATCACCTCCTTCGAGCTCGGCAAGGCAACCGTCGCGGGCGACGAGACCGTGATCGCAGCGACCATGCAGACGCCACAGATGCCGATCGCCTACACGTGGACCTTCAAGAAGGTCGGCGGCACCTTGTACTGCGCCGCGCGCAAGATGGGCGGTTAGGCCGAAGCAGGCGTCCGACGCCGATCGCACGTCACGCGGGGCGCCCTTGATGGGCGCCCCGTTCGCCGTCGGTGGGGCGTGCTAGTCTGCGGCCATGACCGACTCCTCACTCGACCGGCACCTGGCCGGCGGCACCGCGCCCGACACCGCGCGCGCCTACGCCCTCCTCGCCGAGCGGGCACGCGACGCGGTGTTCGGCTTCGAGGAGGAGGTCGCGTTCGTCGACATCGAGACGACCGGTTTCGACCCCGTTCGCGACCGGGTCATCGAGGTGGGCGCCCTGATCGCGCGCGGGCCGGAGATCCTCGGGCGCTACTCCTCGACCGCGGCGCCGGGCGTTCCCGTGCCGCCGGAGATCGTGCGCCTGACGGGGATCACCGACGAGGAGCTCGCGGACGCGCCTCGGATCGAGCTCGTAGTACAGCAGCTGCGCGAGTTCGTCGGCGTCCGCGACATCGTCGCGCACAACGCGCCGTTCGACCGTGCCTTCCTCGAGCACGCCGGCGGGGGTCCCTTCCCCGGGCGCTGGCTCGATTCGCTGGAACTGGCGCGCATCGCGCTGCCGCGGCTCGCCACGCACCGCCTGTGGGATCTGTCCGAGGCGTTCGGCCTCACACAGGGGGGCCGCGGTCATCGCGCGCCCGATGATGCCGCCGCCCTGGCCGGCTTGTGGCGCGTGCTGCTCTGCGGCCTCGACGCCCTGCCCGACGGCGTCCTCGCCCGGCTCGCGGGTGTCGCCCCGGAGGCCGCCTGGCCGCTGCGGGAGACGCTCGCGCACATCGCGGCGGGGAGGGCGAAGGCCCCGTTCGACCTGAAGGAGTCCCGCACGCGAGCGGTGCGGGGCGCCCGCACGCCCGCGATGCTCGATGCCGAGGAGATCGAGTGCGCGTATCCTGCCGAGGCCGAGGTCGCCGCGGAGTTCTCGGCCGGAGGGCTGCTGGGCCGCATCTACCCGGGCTTCGAGCCGCGCGACGAGCAGGCGCGGATGGCCGAGGCTGTCGCGCGCGCGTTCGAGACGCGGACCCACCTGGCGGTCGAGGCGGCCACGGGCGTCGGCAAGTCCGTGGCCTACCTCGTGCCGGCCGCGCTGCTGGCGATGGGCAACCGCATCGGCGTGGGCGTGGCGACGCGCACGAACGCGCTGTCGGATCAGCTCGTCCACTCCGAGCTGCCCGCATTGTCCGCGGCGCTCGGCGGAGAGTTGCGCTTCGCCGCGCTCAAGGGGTACGAGCGCTACCTGTGCCTGCGGAAGCTGGAGCGCTCGGTAGCCGAGGTCCATGACGCGGAGGCGGCGGCGCTCGTCGCGGCGCTGGTCGCCTGGGTGGCGCAGTCCCCGCACGGCGATCTGGATCAAGTGAACGTCCACTGGCGTCCCGACGTGCGCTCGCGCGTGACCGCGACCGTCGCCGACTGCACCAAGAAGCGGTGCCGCTTCTACCCGGAACTCTGCTACGTGCACGGAGCCCGCCGCCGCGCCGCGTGCGCGCACATCGTGGTCACGAACCAGGCGCTGCTCTTCCGCGACATGGTGGCGGGCGGCGAGATCCTGCCGCCGCTGCGCCATTGGGTGGTCGACGAGGCGCACGCGGCCGAGAGCGAGGCGCGCCGGCAGCTGTCGCTCGAGGCGGCCCACGTCGAGCTGGCGGCAGTCCTCGGCGCGCTGTACTCCAAGCGCCACGGCGGCCTGCTGGCCAACCTGCGCCGGAAGCTCGTCGGCGCGCTCCCCGACGAGGCCGGGCCGGTGCTGAGGGTCCTGGGCGAGATGGAGCGGGCGGCCGAGAAGGCGGCCACGCTCACCGCGTCCCTCTTCGACTTCGTGAAGGACCTCGCGGCGGAGATGCCCGAGAGCGGCTACGAGGTCGTGGAGGCGCGGGTCTCGCCGAGCATGCGCGCCAGCGGCGGCTGGGGCACCGTGGCCGGCGTCGGGCGCTCACTCGCCCGCACGCTCGAGACCCTGCTCGACGAGGGGCGCCGGCTCGTCACCGCTTCCGAGTCGCTCGGTGAGACGCTCTCCGAGCAGCGCGCCGACCTCGTGGGCCTGTTGACGCGGCTCGCGGACCAGCACGCCGGTCTGCTCGCGGTCCTCGACGGCGAGGACGTCTCGTACGTCTACTCGGTCACGCTGGATCGCCGCCGCGACGTGACGTCCGAGAGGCTCTCCGCACAGCTGCTCGACGTGGGCGAGGCGCTCGCCGAGGGGCTGTACCCGCGCGTCCACTCGGTCGTCTACACCTCGGCGACCATCGCCGCCGGTGAGGACTTCTCGCACTTCGCGCGCTCGGTGGGGCTCGACCTGCTGTCCGAGGGGGCGTGGTCCGGTCTGCGCCTAGACTCCTCGTACGATTTCGACCGCCAGATGACGGTGTTCGTCGCCACCGACGTGGAGCCGCCCGACGGCGCCGGCTACCTGGCGGGACTCGAGGGGCTGCTCGAGTCGGTGCATCTCGGGATGGGGGGCAGCGTGCTCACGCTGTTCACCAACCGCCGCGACATGGAGGAACTCCACCGGCGGCTGGCCGAGCGGCTCGGGCGCGAGGGCGTGCCGCTGCTGGTGCAGGGTCGCGGCACCTCGGCGAAGCGGCTTCGCGACGAGTTCATCGCCGACGAGCGCGTGTCGCTCTTCGCCACCAAGTCGTTCTGGGAGGGTTTCGACGCCAAGGGAGACACCCTGCGCTGCGTCGTGGTGCCCCGCCTGCCGTTCGGACGGCCGAGCGACCCGCTCGCCGCCGAGCGGGACTCCCGCGAGGGCAAGGCCGCGTGGGCGCGCTACGCGCTGCCCGAGGCGATCCTCGAGCTCAAGCAGGCAGCCGGGCGTCTCGTCCGCAGCAGCACCGACACGGGATGCGTGGTCATCGCGGACTCACGCGTGGTCAGCAAGGGATACGGCCGCTCGTTCCTGGACGCGTTGCCGGTGCGCGACGTCGAGCGCCTGCCTGCGGCGCGCATCGCCGAGGAGATCGCGCGGCGGTTCGGGAGGGTCCGGGAGGGGGTCTAGTCGTGCCTGCTCGGCTGGCCGCGATCCGTCACTCACTCGCTTGCTCAGGCCAATCCGGGTGAGAAGGTGGTACGCGGAAGTACCACCATTCCGCTCCTGGGTCGCAACTGCGTGTCGATAGCACGCACCCCGAGGCCGGGACCGTGGCAGCTGTGAAGCGGCGGTCGAGCTGGGGGAGTCTGGCCGCGATCTTCTTGCGTTGCTTGAATGGAGCCGTGGTCATCGCATTCTCGAGGTCGTCGCGACAGTTCAATGCCCAGTGGTAGTCGTCGATACCCTCGGCAGCGTATCCAGCCTCAAGAGCTTCGACGCCTCGAGCCCAACCTAGGAACGCGCTTTCCGCCTTCTGCGCGTCGGTGTCGCGTTTCCGGAAGTGCGGATCCTGTTGATATGAAGACACGCTCTCATCCCCTTTGGGATCGCAGATCATCTGGCCTGGTCGCGGGATGCGTCCCGAAGCTTCTGTAAGTAGCCCTCCAGGCTGGTCCGAGTCTAGCTGATGGGGAATCCAGTCCGGCGGTTCTGACACCTACCCGCCGAGCATCTCGCGCGCGAGAGCGCGCACCGTGTCGCGCAGCGCTTCCGGAGCCAGGACCTGAGCTCTGCCGAGGCGGGCGGCGACGCGGCGGGCGAGCCAGCGCGAACCCGAGTACGGGATGCGCGCGAGCGTTGTCCCATCGTCTTGCGGCTCGAGCGTGGCGCCGGGCCAGTCGCGCGAAGACACCTCCTCCTCGGCGGAGAAGACCACCTCGGCAGTCGGCAGGCCGGTGCTGGTGAAGGCGGGGGTGGGCGGCACGGGCGCCGCCGGCCGCTCGAACGTATCGCCCGTGGGCTCCGCGGCGCGGATCCGATCGAGCCGGAACACCCGCTCGGCGCCGGCGGTCTCGCAGAACGCGCTCAGGTACCACACACCGCGGTCGTTGCCGAGCGCGTAGGGCTGCACCACGCGCGTGGAGCGTCCCTCCCGCCCGGCGGACCAGTAGTCGATCGTGAGCTTCTCCCCCCGCTCCGCGGCTGCCGCCAGCGTCTCGTAGGTGGTCAGCGAACCGCCGGGCCCCGCCGCGGTGCGGACGAGGCGCCCGAACGCCTCGGGCGAGGTATCCTCGGCGGCGGCGTGCATCAGCTTGGCCGGCAACGGATCGTCCGTCGGCGAGCCGCAGGTCTCGAGCGCGGTGACGAGCGCACGCGCCTCGGCCGCCGTCAGGCGCACGGCGTGATCGAGCGCGGGAAGTTCGCCGAACGCATGCACGTCGCCGCCCTCGATGATGAGAGGGACGAGCGCATAGGGGTCGTACGGCTCCACCCCGCAGATCGACAGCGTCTCGAGATCGCGCACGAGCTCTTCGCTGCCCACCCCGAACTCGGCGGCCAGGTCGTCCAGGCGCATGCGGGTGCCGGGGGTGAGCCGATGCAGCAGCGCGAGCATGCGTTTCGCGCGTGTCGCCGCGGGCGTCTTGTCAGCCATGCGTCCGCTCCACCTCCTGGAGTCCGGCCCGGAGGAGCGCCACGGCTTCGGCCGGTCCGAGGAGTTCCACGCCCGGGCCGTTCTCGACGAGCCAGCGCGCCAGTCGTTGCAGGCCGCTCGCCTGGATCCGCCAGATGAACGAGCCGTCAGCTGCGCGCTCGAGGACGCCCGCTCCGCCCGTGAGCGCGGGCGCGCGCCGGGCCGCCTCGCCGGTGAGACGAAGGACCGCCTCGCACGGAGCGGTGCCGTACTGGAAGGGGAGGCGCTCGTAGCCGCCCACGTCGAACCCCGGCGGGCGCTCGAAGTCGGCCGAGCGGGGTTTGGCGGCGTTGGCTCGCGCGTCCAGCATCCGCGAGACCGTGAACGTGCGCTCGGCCCCGCGCTCGTGGTCGTGGCCGACCAGGTACCAGCGTCCGTCCCGCAGGAAGAGCCCGTAAGGGTCGACGGTGCGCTCGGCGGTGACATCGGCGGATGTCGTGTAGGTGAACGTGACCGTTTTGCGGGCGTCGGCCGCCGTGGACAGGACCGCGACCCGGGCGCCCTGTGCGTTCGGATCCTCGTCGGCCACGGCAGAGCCGGCGGCCGCCCCGGTCACCGGCTCGGGCATGAGTTTCGCCAAGGCGAGCCGCAGTTCCTCGGCCCAGGGATAGCCCGGATCGGCCACGAGCGCCGTTCCCACCGCGCGGAGCGTGGCGGCCTCCTCGGCGGTCAGGTCCACCGCGGCGCCGTAGGTGCGCCTCCGGTCGAGGCGGTAGCCCGGCTCGCCATCGACGTCCTCGAAGTTCAGGACGAGGCCCGCGGCGAGCAGGTCGTCCTTGTCGCGCTCGAACATCCGCAGGAACGCGCCCTCGTCCTGCTCCTTGGGATAGCCGGCCACATGGGCGCGCACGTCGTGGCGGGTCACGGTCCCGGTCGAGCTTGCGAAGTACATCGCGAGGTTGACGAGCCGTTCGAGCGCGTCGGACATGCGCATCCCCTTCCCCAGGATCGAGTCCGAGCCCGAGCCCGAGCCCGAGCCCGATTGTAGCGGTGCTCCGTGGCGCGGGGGGAAAGAAAACGAGGCGCGTGGGGGGACGCGCCTCGTTTTGTGCCGAGCGGGCGGTTTTCCGCCCCTGAGGGGGGGAGGAGGGGGCGGGTCGCCCTGCTCTGCGGGTGCCGAAGCAACGTGCGTGCCAAGGACGGCCCCCGGCATGTATCTCGCAGGTCACCGCCGGGAACACGGCGGTGCGGGCCTTTGCGTCGCTGGGGCGCGTGCGGTTCAATGGGCGTGCATCCGCGGCGCGCCGGTCACGGCGCGGGCGCCGGTCGTGACGGGAAGGGCGGTGCGCAGGTGATCGACGAAGACGCGTTGCGCGCGCTCGCCGCCGCGGTCGGCGACCCCGTGGTATCCATGGACATCTCCGGCCGGGTGCTGAGCTGGAACGCCGCCGCTTCCGAGCTGTGGGGCTGGGAGCCTTCCGAGGCGATCGGCAGCAAGCTCCCGCACATCGCCAAGGAGCGCCGCACCACCATGCTCGCGGAGATCCGGCGCGCCGCCGGCGGCGTGGTGCAGGTGGAGGAGATCACCGAGCGCAAGGACGGGACGAGGCTCCGCGCGACCCTCACGCTGTTGCCGGTGACAGATGACGAGGGAGCCGTGGGCGAAGTGATCTCCGTGATGGGCGGCATGACCTCTGACTCCCGCGTCGATCTGGTCCTCGGCGAACAGGTGGAACTCGTCTCCGCCGAGTTCAGACGGCATGTCACGGCGCTGCTGGGTTACGGACAGCTGCTCTCTCGCGAGGAGGTCCAGACCGATCCGTCCAAGCGGGGCCGCGTGGTGCGGGCACTCGAGTCGCGCGGCGCACAGATGGCGGCTCTGATGGAGGACCTCTCCGTGCTCGAACGCTTCCAGACCGGCGTTCTCCGGCCCGTGTTCGCGCCGACCGATCTCACCGGTGTCGTCGCGGATGCCATCGGGACGGTGGAGCGTTCCGTTCCGGGATGCCGCTTCTCGGTCGAGTACGATCCCTCTCTGCCGACCATCCTCGCCGACGCGCGCCTGCTGACCCGGGCGGTCGAGAAGGTCCTCACGCAGGCCTCCGAGGCGTGCGCGGAGGGCGATCGCGTCGAGGTGTGGGTGGCGCGGGAGGGCCCCGAGGCCATCGTCGGAGTCAGGGTGCCCGGCGACCGTGACGAGACAGGCGCTTCGCCGGTACCCCGCGCGGGGGTCGGGCTGGCGATCCTGTGGCGCATAGCCGAGGTCCACGCCGGTTCGGTGACCGTGCGGCCCGTGCCCGGCGGTGGCGCCGAGACCGTGCTGCGCCTTCCGGTGGGCGGTCCCGACGCGAAGGCGACGGCATGAACGGCGCGACCGGGACGCCGACGGTTCCCAGTGCCGACCCGCGGTCCCGCCGCCGGCGGATGCTGGTCCGCCTGGGTGCCGCGGTGGGGGGCCTGGCGCTGCTCGCCGCGGCTCTCGGCGGCGGTCTGAGCCTCGCTCGCAGCGGCCGTGCCGCCGGGGACCTCGATCGCGCCCTGGATCTGGTTGCCGAGGCCGACGAGACGGTCCTCGCGGTCGATGCGGTCGTGCAGGCGAAGATCGAGCCGGACCTGGCCGAGGAGGCCGGTCGAAGAGCCGAGCAACTGCCCGACGCGGTCGCGGACCTCGAGTCGGCGGCCTCGCTCCTCGCGGGCGCGGGGGGGCGGCTCCGGGGCGACGACGCGCAAGTGGCGGCGGTCGCGGCGGAAGCGGTCGACGGCCGGCTCGAGATGCTGGAAACGGCCGGCAGGTTGCTCGACGCCAACGCCAAGGCCGCCAAGGCGCTCGGCTACGCGGGCGACGGGTGGGAGTTCATGGCCGAGGCCGAGAAGCTCGGCGACGAGGCCGTCAAGGAGTACAACAAGCTGACGAAGGACGGCGTGACGCGCTCGCACGGCTCCAACGAGCGGGCGGCGGAACGCGTCAAGGAGGCGCGCGCGCTGTTCAGTCAGGCGGCGAGTGCGTTTGCGGAGGCCGAACTCGGGGTCTACGTCACCTACGCCGACGAGAAGCTCGCGGTCGTGGAGTCCTCGGTCAGGATCGACGAGGCGTGGCTGTCCGGCAAGACGGAGGCGGCCAACGCCGAGGTGAAGCGCTACAACGACCTGGACGAGCGGGCGACGACGAGGGCGAATTGGCTCAAAGCGCCGAGTACCGCGATCGCGAAGGCCTACGAGCGGGTCACGGAGACGGATGCGGACCGCTACTACGAGGCGAGGAACCGGGCGTCGAAAGCTGACGGGCGCCAGGAGGAGCTTCGGGGAGGCACGGGAGGAGACGGCATGGGATCTGTTTGGTCGGGATGGTGGTGGCCGGCGGCCACGGCGCTGCTGGGATTCGTCTACACGGGTCTGCTGGTGGCGCAGTGGGCGAAACGCCGGAAGATGCATCAGCTCATGTGGGCGGTCGGTTTCCTGTTCTACGCGGTCGCGGCGGTGATGGAGGCGTGGTCCGAGGCCACACAGCATTGGGACCCCACCGTCTACCGGGTCTACATCGTGCTCGCCGCCTCGCTCGTGGGGTTCCTCGGCAACGGGACGCTCTACCTGATCACGAAGAAGCGCGTCTGGGGCGACGTCTACCTCGGGGTCAACCTCGTCATGCTCGCGATCTTCTTGTGGGGCACGTTCAACGCGCAGCTGGTCATGGAGGCGCTCAAGCCCGGCATCGTGGTGGGCGGCAAGGCACTCGGTGAGTCCGGGACGTTCCCGCGCCTCATGTCGCTGCCGTTCAACATCCCCGGCTCGCTCATCCTGCTCGGCGGCAGCGCGTGGTCCATCATCAAGTTCCTGCCGAAGAAGGAGTTCCGCTACCGGGTCTGGGCCAACGTGCTGATCATCATCGGCACGCTCATCATCGCCGGTGCGGGGTCCATGGCGCGCCTCGGCGCCTCGGCGGGCCTCTACGTCGGCGAGATGGTGGCCTCGGCTATCCTGCTCGCGGGCTTCCTGCTGGCAGGCACGCTCGAGAAGGGCGCGCAGGCGGTGCGGGAACAGCGGGCGGCCGAGGCCGGCCAAGAAGCGCCACCGACGGCTTAGTAGTTTAGGACGTTGGTCTTCACTTCCGCGGTCCCGGGCGCACCTCTGGAGGCAGCGCATCGAACACGAGCTGTAGAACCGCCTCGGCTGCCGCGATGCCTTCATCGAAGGTGATCTCGGTCGGTTCCTGCAGGTCGCCCGGATAGCGTACATCTACTGCATAGGGCTTCAGTAGGACGGCCTCATCAACGAGGGTCGCGAACCGCTCGTCGAATGCGGACGCCTTGCGGATGAGCGGCTCGAGCTCGTGGGTCTTCTCGAGTTCGACGTCATGGAACGCCAGAAACCCTTTCAGCGCCTTCTCGGCGGCCTGTTGGCACTGGAACAGCGCTTGGGCGTAGAACTGCTCTCCCGGCATCCCTCCGAGCCTCGCATATCCCAGATCGCGCTCGGCGTGCAGAAGCCACTGCCGCACGTACTCGACCTTCGGGTCAGCCATGCAGCAGACGCCCCCGCTCGCGGATCCTGTGCTCGAGCGAAGCGCGCACGTCCACGTACTTCTCGAATTCGGCTCGCGTCTTGACCAGCACGTCCTTCGAGGCCTCGATGCCCCACAGTACGCGGTACGCACGACTAGCGCGCCGCGCCGGTGTCTCGTCGCTCTCGGCGACGATCACCATGAAGTCGTAGTCGCTGTCGCGCGTCGGGCGTCCCCATGCACGCGAGCCGAAGAGGTAGACCTGCTCGGGATGGAACTCGGCCACGAGCCTCGACGTGGCCTCGCGCAGCAGAGCATTATCTGTCGCGACCGGACCCATCGGGATGCTCCTTCGGATGATCGGGACGCGCTCTCTCTATCGCATATGTGGAGTATAGCCTGCTCCCGGTCACGCCGCCGCCATCTCGACGAGGTACGCCATCATCTGGTTCTCGCCGATGTCGTGCCGCAGCGCCGCGGTGATCGTCGAAACGTTGTCGGGCACTCGGCCCTCGTGGCGTGACGCGTTGGTCAGGCAGTCGTAGACCCGCTCGGTGTCCGCCCCCCAGTGCGATGCGCCTTCGAACGCGACGAGCTGAGTGTCGCTCTCGGACCCCGACTCGTCCGGGATGTAGCGCCGGAGGATGTCGAGGTCGTCGCCATAGGAGAGGGTCCTCGCCCGACCCTGGGCGCTGAACGCTCTGTCAGACCCCGCTGATACGATCACCTTGCCCCTCGGGAGTCTTGCTCCAGACCAATGGAGTGGAGACCATGAGCGCGAAGCACCTGAACAGCCAGACTCCCAGCTGGCAGACTTGGCGACGTGACGGCGCTGATCGAGGGCTCGCGTCAGCGCGCGGCGGCTGCGATCAACACCGAACTCGTGATGCTGTACTGGAGCATCGGGAAGCGCGTCCGGGAAGACGTGCTCGGTGGCGAGCGTGCTGAGTACGGGCGAGAAGTCGTGCGACGACTGGCCGAGCGGCTGACCCAGCGCTGCGGCCGCGGGTACAGCCGTCGCAACCTTTTCAGAATGCTGCAGTTTGCAGAGCAGTACCCCGACGAGCGAATTGTGTCGCCAGCGGCGGCACAATTGAGTTGGACCAATATCGTCGAGATCCTCACCATCGAGGAACAGCCCAAACGCGACTTCTACCTCGCGATGTGCGCGCACGAGCACTGGACCAAGCGCTCCTTGCGAGCCAAGATCACCGCCAAGCTCTATGAGCGCACCGTCGCT
>PNNM01000036.1 GCA_013824215.1 Coriobacteriaceae bacterium | reverse complement strand
CCGTGGATCGCCGCCCGTCCGCGGTGGTCCGTCAGGCGACGGCGGCTGTGTACGGGACGCCCACGCAGACCCTGGGCCGGCGATCCGCACGGCCCGTCGCGACTTTCGCCTGCGGCGGGACCGGCGATGCCTCGGCGATGACCGTCTCATACATCGTGTCCGCGAGCACCGATACCAGAGCATGGACGACGTGCGAGTCGTAGATCACACCGGCACCGCGCTGGATCTCCAGGAGCGCCTCGACGCCCCGGCCGAGGTCCATCGAGTCCCCCGACGCGACCAGGGAGTCGTACGCCTCGCAGACGGCGAGTATCCGGGCCTCCAGCGACAGCCGCGTCCCTTCGAGCCCACCGGGGTACCCGGTGCCGTCCAGTCGCTCATGATGCCCGAGGATGGCCCGCTGGACGGTCTCGCTGAAGTTGGCCGCGAGTGCCATCTCCGCGCCGATACGGGGGTGCTGCTGCATCACCAGCTCCTGCTCCGCGGTGGGTGGCTCGCCGGGGCCGGCCGTGTTCGCGGGATGGGACATCATCCCGACGTCATGCAGGCGGCTGGCCAGACGCAGTTCCTTGCGTTCGGCCGGGGTCAAACCGAGTTGCTCGGCCACACGGCCGCTGAGTTCCGCGACATCCGTCGAGTGCTTGGAGTAGTCGTGCGTCCTGTCGCCCCCGAGGAACTGGAGGACGCCCAGCGTGCCCTCGAGCTGCGACTTGGCCTCAGCCAGCGATTCCTCCCGTTCCATGGCGAGCCCGATCGTGCTCCCGACCAACCCCAGGGCATCGATCTCGGTTTGGCTGAACGGCGCCCGCACACGCCACGCGCACAACATGTAGCGCAGCTCTCCGGCGACCCTCAGCGGGACCGCCACGGCCTGTCCACCCACGCCGGGTGAGTCGATCCGCATCGGTTCGGCGTGCCCGGCCGCGTCGACCACCACGTGCATCAGCGCCCGGTTGGCATCGCCCACCGGAACGCCATCGGCGACGTGCACCGAGTCCATGTCGTCTCCCAGCACCGCGGCCGCGTCCGCTCCGAGCAAGCTGGCCATGCTGCGCAGCACCTCGCCCAGGCCCAGTTCGACGCCCTCACTCCCGAGAGCGCAGGCGGCCATGTGCGACAGAGCCAACCACCTGGCGGTCGTATCGATCTCGGCGGTCTTGCGCTCGACTTCCGTGCGCAGACGCCGGCGCTGGTCCCACAGATACAGCAGTACCAGGAGCGTGAAGCCCGCGAGCAGCACGCGAGTGACGTACGAGGACAGCAGACCGAGCGCAGACAGCTCCACGCCCGGCTGCGAGACGAGGTAGAGCATGAAGCCGACTACCACGAGCAACGCGACCACGAGCAGGCTCGAGATCACATCCAACTGGGCTTCCCGCCGCTGTTCCTTGGTGACATCCATGGCCCTTGCTCCTTCGCTCATCGATGCAGCCGCCCGCTCCGGGCGCCTGCCCGCGTCCTCCCGGCCCGATCCGGGCCGGCCTACATGTTGACGCCGAGCACGTCGTGCGACCCGGCGCCGAGGCTGTAACCGCCGCTCATGTTGCCGAGGGCGGTGCAGCCCTGGCACAGGACATAGTCGACGTTGGCGGACCCCGAGTCCGTGAACCCGTACTTCTGCTTCTCGTAAGCGGACCCGGTCAGCCCCGACACGCACGCGGATACGTTCAGCCGCACGCAGGGGTGCTCGGCCGTGCCCCGGAAGGCGAAGCCGCTGCCGTCGCCGCCGCTCTGGTTGTTCTCGTAGGCCCGGCACTCGACCATCACCACGTCCTTGCAGCCCTCGAACAGGAAGCCGTTGTAGCGGCAGCGCTCGACGCGGACGAGATGGAGGTGCGAGTTCGCCGCCCAGTACCCGTACAGGCCGGTGTTGCACTTCCAGATGGTGACATCGCTGAGGAAGCCGGCCGACGGCAGGATGACGCCCTTGTCGCACAGCCCGATATCTAGAGCGTGGAACTTGCAGTCCGCGGTCGTGCCAGCCACGTCGATGCCGTTGCCGCCGCACTCGTAGATGCCGCAGTTCACGACCCAAGGAGCGATCGTCTGGAAGTCGTTCGTGCCCGAGAACGCGATCCCGTGACCCGCGAACCGGGAGATCTTGACCCCCTCGATGCGATAGTTCGTGGCGGCGAACAGGTGCAGCCCGTCACCGGCGGTGTTCTTGGACCTGTTGCCGTCCAAGCAAAGATCCCTGATCACGCCGTACCAGTTGGTCTGCCCCGTCGGCGTGACGATCAGATGGGAGTCGGTGGAGTCCTTCAGCTTGATGATCGACTGCCAGCCGGCCCCCTGCATCGTGATCCCTCCGTGGAGGGTGACGGTCGACGAGACGTACCTGCCCGCGGCGAACCACACGACACCGCCCCCGGCAGCGCGCGCAGCGTCGATCGCCGCGCTGATGGCCGAGGTGTCGTCGGTGGAGCCGTCGCCGACGGCGCCGTAGCCTCTCACGTCGAACCAGCCCGCGGGGGGATCGCCCGCGACGGCCGACACGGCCTTCTTCGCCAGTCCCCTCGGTGACCGGACCGCCGCGAGCGTCGCAACAGCCCCCATCGACACGAACTCCCTGCGATCCATGGTCTCCACCTCCCAGGTGTGTGCGGTGATCACGCATCCTGGTGAGAGGAACGGCTGCGGAGTGCCGCATCGAGATGGAGCCATCCGACAGAAGCCGGGGGTAACCTGCGGTGCCCCGGCCGCCCGGGCAGATGGGGCGCCGGCGGATGTCCGGACGTACTAGGAAGGAGAGGCGCCGGTTACTGCGACACGAGCCCCCGCCGGATCGCCTCGCTGACGGCCTGCGTGCGCGACTCGGCCCCGAGCTTCGCGTAGATGGCGTGCAGGTGGTTCTTCACGGTGTTCTCCGACACGTGCAGGGCCACCGAGATCTGGCGGTTCGAGCAGCCCTTCACGAGCAGCTCGAGCACCTGGGCCTCCCGCTGGGTCGGCGAAGCATCGTGCGGCCCGGTGGTCGAGACCGCTTGCGAAAGGTTCCTCATCCGCGCCAGGACGGCAGACGAGATCCGCGGGTCGATCGCGGCTTCACCGCGCGCCGCGGCGAGGACGGTGGAGCACACCGTGTCGGGATCGGCCTGGTCCAGCGAGAGGAAACCCAGCGCCCCGGCCTGCAGCGCGTCCACGACCGTCGTGTCGCCGCCGGGGACCCCGAGTATGACGACGTTCGCGTCCTCGAGTTCCTTCACGCACGACGCCGCTGTGGCGGGACCGCACTCGGGACAGTGGACCATGTCGACGACAACGACGTCGGAGTCGAGCGCCTTGGCACGGGTGAGGCCTTCGGTCCACTCGTGCGCCCGGCCGACGATGCTCACTGAGCCGCAGGTCGACAGGATCGCGGCGAGCCCCTCCATGCACATCGTCCTGCGTCCGATGAGGAATACCCGCACGGTGTCCATCGGTCCCCCCATCGCAGCCTCCGTGGCGCAGCGCGGCCCGCATCCACGGTCCCCGGGATCAGACACATCCCGCGTCACCCCGCCTCTATGCGGAGACGGATCCCGTCCAAGCTGGATGCCGGCACGCCGAGCACTCCGCCCTCGACGTAGTCCACGCCCAGTTCGATAGCATACGCCAGCGCCTCGCGGGACTCGATCCCAGTCGCCGTGAGCTTCAGCCTATCCCGGGCGGCGTCGAAGAGCACGGCCTCGCGAGCGGGCCACAGGTCCTCGTCTCCGCCGCGCACCGCTTCCAGCGGAAAAGCCAGCTCGGAGAAGGGTGCGAGTGGCAAGCCGACGATGCGCATGAGCTCTACGCCCCTCGCATCCAGGATGAGACGCACGCGCGAGCGCGACGCGGCCTTCAGCCACGTGAGCGACGGCGCGGAGCGAAGGATGCGCTCGACGGTGAGCTCGAACGCGAGCCGTCGCGGATCCACGCCGCGTCGGCTGGCCGCGTCCTCGACCCAGTCGAACGTCGTCGGATCCAGCACGTCGCTCAACCACAGACGCGCCGAACAGTGGATATCGCTGCCGGACATCGCGTCGAGGAGCAACTCGATCGTGCGGCGATTCGTGTGGCTGGCAACGCCGTTCCTCGCCGCCGCCGCCATGTACTCCTCGTCCGCGAGTGACATACCCGAGACCTCGAACGTCGCGCGCGCGGCACAACGCGACAGTTCGCCCGTGAGCGGCGAGTAGACCGGGTAGAACTCCAATGTCGTCACAGGGTGCCGCAGCGATCCACTGTCGGGCGTCACCGGACCGCCGTTCTCGCCTTCATTGTCGCGGCTCAGCGCGGTGCGGTCGCGCCCGCTGCTCTTCGCCCGGTACATCGCGCGGTCGCTCTCGCGCAGCGCCTCCTCGGGCGTGGCCGCCTCGGGCACGACGTTGACGCCGATGCTCACCGTGATCCGCCGTTCGGGAGCGCCGGGCACCAGGTCCGCAGAGGCCAGCTCGGTCCGGATCCGCTCGGCCAACGCAGACGCATCGTCCCACCCCATGTTCTCGGCGAGCACGACGAACTCGTCCCCGCACAGCCTCACCACGAGGTCCCCGGGACCCACGGTCGCGGTGAGCAGCCGGGCGAGATTGGCGAGGGCCGCGTCACCCACGTCGTGTCCGTACTCGTCGTTCACGGTCTTGAACCGATCGGCGTCGATGAACAGCAGCGCGCAGGTCTTGCCCGACGCCACCTGCTGCAGTACCTCCTCGAAGCGGGCATCGAGCGCCCTGCGATTCGGCAGGTCGGTGAGCACGTCGTGCTCCGCCAGGTGCAGCAGCAGGTGCGAGTACTCGTTCTCCTCCGTCACGTCGACCCCTGCGGCGACCACGCCCAGGTTCACACCGTCCTGATCGTGGTAGGGAAGCAGGGAGAACCGCAGGGTCCGCGGCCGGCCATCATGGTGCCGCACCGTCGCCGTCACCTCGCCGCAGTTCCCGTCCGCCAAGGCTGTGCGCACGGCAGCGATTAACCTGTCCGACTCCTCGGGCGAATCCACGTCCAAGAAGCCGTCCGCGGAACCCCCGCGACCACCCCCCGAGAACTCGATGGCCATCCGGTTGTAGTGGTCGATCCTACCCCCGGCGTCGAACGAGACCACGATGAGCGGGAGGTTGTCGAGCAGTGCGCGGAAGGAGTCACGCGCGTCACGGGCCGCCTCGAGCTGCTCGACCTTGTGGTCGAGCTTGCTATCCAGCCGCTCGCCGTACTGTTCCAGCAGGCCCAACAGCGCCGCCTCGTCCAACGCCGGCGCGGGCGCATGCTCCGGCCGGCCGAGAGCGGCCTCGACGGTCTTGACGACCAGGTCGATGGGGGCCGGCTTGACCAGGTAGGCTTGCGCGCCCAACTCCGATGCGAGCCGCTGATCCCGCTCGTTCGTGAAGGTCGCCGTGTGGAAGATGAACGGCACCCCCGCGAGCTTCGGGTCGCGGCGGATCTCCAGGCACAGCCGGAACCCGCCCATCTCGGGCATGAGCCCGTCCGAGATGACAAGATCCACACCGCCGCGGCGCAGACGCTCCAGAGCCTGCACGCCGTTCGGTGCCTCCGACACCTCGTGACCGCGGCTCTCGACGATCGCGCGCAGAAGCGCGCGATCCTCAGGCGTGTCGTCGACGACCAGCACATGCGCCATCGTCAGGCCCCTGCTCCCCACGTCGAGGCGATGGGCTCAGCGTAGCACGCACGGGCCGGCCGCCCATGCGGGCGGTACGGCTAGACCCCTAGGTCCATCTGCCCCGCGCCGGGGTGCGAGCCGCGGTCCACGGCGTGAGCCGGGTCGCCCGGCAGGGCGTCGCCGGGGCGCGGCTCGACGATGTCCGCGAGGATGAGCGCCAGATCGGCGGCGTTGCGGGGCGCGTAGTCGTACCTGCAGTTGTTGAACATCGCGTAGGTGACGTCCGCCTCGGCGGCCAGCTCGCGGATGGGCGCCTCCCACTCGCACAGCTCGCCGGGTTCGTAGAGGTAGTCGAAGCGGTCGGCCGCACTGGCGGTGCGCGCGTGCCACGTCCCTCGGTTGCGGCCGTGGAAGCGAACGTAGGCGAGGTCTGCGGTGACCGCGGTCATCGGCGGCATCGTCGTGCCGCCCTCCAGCTGCGGCGCGTCCACAGACACGAACGAGATCCCCCGGTCCGCGAGGAAGCCCAGCGTCTCGGTCGCGTTGCGCTCGGAGACCCACGAGGGATGCCGGAACTCGCAGAGCATGCGAGCGGGTTTCAGCTTCTCGTGCGCGTACTCGATGTAGCCGAGGTTCTCCATGGCGCGCCGGTGCTCCGTAGCCGCGAAGTACGGCGGGAACTGCATGAGGACGCCGCCGAGTTTGCCCGTTGCCGACAGCGGTTCCAGCTCCTCGAGGAACAGCTCGAACGTGCGGTCCACCATCTCGGCCGAGGGATGCGAGACGCGTCCGCGCTCGTCGAGCGTGTAGTCGTGGCTGCGCAGCTCGGGTGCGAGCGCGCGCTCGTCGACCGAGTGCTGGGTCATGAGCCCGAACGCTTTCACGTGGAAGACGAAGCCCTCGGGCGTGCGCTCGGCCCACTTCTCGGCAAAGGTGCGGCGGGGCATGCCGTAGTAGGTGGAGTCCACCTCCACGGTGTCGAATCGCTCGGCGTAGTAGCGCAGCTTCGCTTCGGGCGACGACGTGCCGGGCGGATACCACCGCTCGACCATCGACTTCTCGGTCCAGGAGCACGTGCCGATGCGGACCGTCCCCACGTCAGCGGTCGGCCGGTCGCGGCGTCACGCCGCGTCGCGGTGCCACGGCATGCGCGGCAGCTCCATGTGCGGCATCTGGGGCATGTGCGGCATCTGCGGCAGGTGCGGCATCCTCGGCATCTGCGGCCAGCTCGCGCGCCACTGGCGATACCGCCACCAGCCCCAGCCGGCCAGGCCCGCTGCCGCCGCCACGACGATCCCGCCGAACACGAGGCCGAAGACGGCCGC
This sequence comes from Coriobacteriaceae bacterium, assembly GCA_013824215.1. Lineage (GTDB taxonomy): Bacteria > Actinomycetota > Coriobacteriia > Anaerosomatales > D1FN1-002 > PNNM01. Next base: position 4,001 of record PNNM01000036.1, on the reverse strand, counting down.
GGCCTTCGCGTCGAGGATGACGCGCGAGCCCTCGGACAGCTCGGTCCTGCCCGAGAGCAGGAAGCCGACCCAGCCGTTGCGAACGGTGGTCGTGCGGGCCATCGTCATGCCGGCGCCGCCGGTGTCGATCGTCACGTCCCGACCGGAGAGCAGGACCACGGTGCCGGCCTGGTGCATGCTCACGTCGCCCTTGGTGATGACGTCGAAGCTGCCGGACTGCGTCATGTCGACGTTGCCGCCGGCGAGCACCGCGCCGGCGAACGACGAGTCCATCGAGACGTCGCCTCCGGCCGAGACGAGACCCAGAGCCGAGGAGACGACGCCGGCGTCTTCCGTCTTCAGCGAACCCACCGCGCTGCCCTGCACCTCGAGCGTCTTGACCGCGAACTCATCGGACGTGTCGAGCAGCTCTTCCTCGTCCTCCGCCGTGATCGGCGTGTCCGGGGTGATCGGGATGATGGTGTCTTCCATGACGGCCTCCTAAAGGGTCGTGCCGCGGGGCGCGACAGGCGCCCCGCACGGGGTGCCCTCGAAGCGACGCCCCTTCCACCACGTTCATTCCCGCTGGAGGCTAGGACCAGTTCTGGTAGGAGTAGGCGACCGCACCCATGACGCCCAGCACCACGCCGAGCAGGCCGAATCCCCCGACGAAACCGCCGAGGGCCGCGGCGGCCCCCGCGACGGCCGCGATGGCAGGGCCCCTGTGGCCGCCGGAACCGCGCCGCGCCGCCTCGGCCACGAGCACGCCGTAGAGCAGGGTGACGAGGTAGAACGTCAGGCCGATGGAGCCGAGCACGAGCCCGCCGACGATCGCCGCGGCCAGCGCCGCTGCCGCGCCGATGGCGAGCTGCCTCGGCTTCACGTAGCTGAGCTGGCCCTTGGCCGGCTTGGCGCAACCGGGGCACTTGTAGCCCACCGGGGTCGGGACCATGTCCTTGGGGCAGATCGCGCGGCCGCACTCGGCGCAGGCCACGTTCGTCTCGACGCCGGGGTGGAAGCTGCACTCGGGCACGGTCGCGGTCTCCTCGTCCTCAGCGCGTCGCGGTGATCAGGACCATCATCGGCATCGAGATCAGGTGCCGAGTGCGGATCCCCGAGAACCCCGCGTCCGACATCCAGTCGCGCATCGTCGCCTCAGGATAGACGCGCGTCCCGCTCGTGAGGAAGAAGAGCATCTCGTTCAGGCCCGCGGTGATCGAGATGTCGCCCTCGGCACCCTGGTGCTCGCCTTCCAGCACGACGACGACCCCGCCCGGGCGCAGGGCCGCGTGCGCGCGGCGGAATGCGTCGGCCGACTCCTCGGGTGTCAGGTTGTGCACGAGGTTGAAGAGCAGCACCGCGTCGAAGCCCTCGCCCCACGGCTCGCTCCGCGCATCGCCCTCGCGGAACGTGACCCCCTCGGCGACGCCGCTCTCGGCGACCATCTCGCGACCGACCGCGCACGCCTCGGGAAGGTCGAAGACCTCGGCCGAGAGCCCGGGTGTGCGCCTCACGAAGCCGGCGGCATACAGGCCGTGCCCCCCGCCGACGTCGAGCAGACGCCGCGCGCCGCGCGGGAGGCGCGCCTTGCGCACGATCTCAGGTGCCGCCAGCGGCACGAACACGCCGAGGCCGCGCAGGTAGCGGCGCCAGAAGTCCGGTCCGCGGCCGTCGTAGTGCAGGTTGCCGGCGTTGCCCGAGCGCACGAGCCCGGTGAGGTCCGAGACGACATCCCACAGGTCGCCGAAGAAGAGCACGGACTCGCGCAGGTCCAGCGTGCCGGACTCGGAGAGCCACCGCGTCACCTCACGGCCGTTCGAGTAGCGGCCCGCGCGCCGGCGCACGTAGCGCATGCCGTTCAGCGCGCCGAGCAGGACCTCCGTTCCCGAAAGGTCGGTGCCGAGGCGCTCCGCGAGCTCCACCGCGGTCATGGGGCGCTCGCGCAGGACATCGAACAGCCCCAGCTCGATGGCGGTGAGCAGGGCGCGGCTGGTGGCCATGCCCCAGTAGCCGTCGAGCAGCGGGGTCGGCAGGAGGCCGAGGCGCAGCAGCAGCCACTCGAGCGGGTTCTCGGCGCGGATCGCGGGTCTCATGCGGCTCCTCGGCTTATCGCGGGTGCGGTCCTGCGCATTATCGGCGTAGGCGCGCGGGAGGTGAAGCAGCTTCCGTCGCAGGGTATATCCGTGTGGGCGGGCTGCCGGCACGCCCGCCCACCCCGGGGACGGAGGCGCGCGATGAGACCCGTTGTGGACTGCGACCTGTGCATCGCCTGCGGACTGTGCGAGGACACGGCCCCCGAGGTCTTCCGCGTCGAGGACGACGGGTGCGCCCGCGTCCTGGTCCTCGAACCCGGTCACGAGCAGTACGCCGACGTACGCGAGGCCGCCGAGGTCTGCCCGGTCGACGCGATCACCATCGAGGGCGACTGAGCGGGTGGACGAGGCGCCGATCAGCGTTCCCGAGACCGACGAGGCCCTGCTCGGCGAGTGCGACGTCTCCACGTTCCGGGCCACCGGACCGGGCGGCCAGTCGGTCAACACCACCGACAGCGCCGTGCGACTGCGCCACCGTCCCACCGGCGTGACCGTCGTGTGCCGTCGCGAGCGCAGCCAGCACATGAACAAGTCCGAGTGCCTGCGGCGCCTGCGCGCCAAGCTCGAAGCGCTCGCGGCCCCGCCTCCTCCCCCGCGCGTGGCCACCCGCAAGCCGCGTGGTGTGCGCGCCGGCGAGCTCGAGGACAAGACGCGCCGCGCCCGCGTGAAGCGCCTGCGCAAGCCGCCCGCGCCGAGCGAGGAGTGAGCCGGGCGGACTACGGCCTGAGCGCGTCCAGATCGGCGGCGTCCAACGACAGCAGCCAGCCGCGCAGCAGCCTCCCCGTCGCGGTGACCCGCGCCGACTGGATGTGCGCGGCCGTGTCGCGCGCGGTGTGGATCGCGGGATCGGAACGCCACTGCACCCAGGCCGCGGGGATGCCCGCCAGCTCGAACGGTTCGTGGTCGCTCCAGCCGGAAGCGCCGCTGTCGAGCCTGAAGACGAGCGGGCGCCCGACCGAGCTCCCGTACGCCTGCAGCGACCTGACCGCGGTCTGCGGCCCGCGCCGCATGCTGCGGACGTTGAACACCGTGCCGTAGCCGACCATGTCCACCGATACCATCGCGGCGATCCGCTGGCGGGCGGCGGGCGACAGCGCCGCCACGTACTGCCGCGACCCGTAGTGGTGCGCGTTCTCATCGGTCCTGCCGCTCATCTCCTCGGCGCCGAACAGCACGAAGCGCAACGTAGGCTCGGGGGTCATCGACGCGACATCTCGGGCCAGCTCGAGTAGGACCGAAGCGCCCGTCGCGTTGTCGTTGGCGCCCGGCGACGGGTACTTGCTGTCGATGTGCGCGCCGAGGAGCACGACGTCCGCGCTGCGTCCTCGCCGCTCGGCGTAGATGTTGCGCGACGTGCGGCCGCCGGGCAGCGTCACGGTCTGCCAGCGCACCGCATAGCCCCAGCTCTTCAGCTGGTTCGCGGCGTATCCGAGCGCCTTGCGCTCGGCCGTGCCCCCCTGCACGCGCGGGCCGTACGCGGCGATGCGCCGGACGTGCGTCATCGCGCGCGCGCCGTCGAAGGGCTTGGCCGAGGTCGCGCCGAGTGCCGAGGGGCCGGCGCAAGGCGACACGAGGGCGAGCGCGGTGACGGCCACGAGCGCCGCGGCACGCATGGATGGATGGCGTCTCACGTGCCGGCCTCTCGGAAGGCGCCGCAGCGGCACCATTCGGGAGGCGAGGTCTCGGGCACATCGGCTGTGGAGACCGTCTCGCTGTGCTCGGCGATCAGCGCGGTGTCGAACAGGTCGACGATCTCGTCCACGCCTTTGCGGAAATCCGTGACGAACTCTCGGCGGGTCGGCACGCCTGCACGCGCGGCGTGGTCGACCGTCTCACGATGCGTGCAGTACAGCCTGAGCACCGGCGTGTAGGCGGTCGTGGCGTTCTCTGCCATGTCCATATAGCGCGCCGAGCGGCGGACAGCATCCA
>PNNM01000035.1 GCA_013824215.1 Coriobacteriaceae bacterium | reverse complement strand
GGGTGGTCTCCCTTCGCACTGAGAACGTACTACAAGTCGGCCTGCTCCGGCGGTCGGGATCCCACCCACTCCACACCCTCGACCCCCGCCGCCCTCAGGCGCGCCGACAGTTGCGCGACGTGGTACTGGATGTGCCGGATGTTGACGATCTGGTGCTCGATCTTCGAGCGCTGCGGGTTGTGCCAGCTGAATCCGGTGTCCTCGCGCATGAGGTCGAGCGAGTCAATGCTCGGGTCGACCATCCCCTCGCAGAAGGCGAGGTACTCGAGGATCTCCTCGCGCGTGAGTGGCTCGCCGGTCCGCGAGGGCCGGTGCGGCGGCTCGAGCAGTTCGACGAGTTCGGGCGGACCGGGGATGTCGTCGAGGTCCTGCAGGCCTGTCTGATGCTTCTCCCACGCGGTGAAGGAGCGCTCGTCGGTCGAGAGGTACAGGTGCGTGAAGTAGAGCGTGTGGTAGGCGACCCGCCAGAACGGGACTCCCTGCCCTTCGGCCGCCCACGCCTCGTCGGGACAGCGTTCCACAGCGTCGCGCAGCATCGCGAGCACCGCGCGGTACTGGTTGCCGATCGCCGTGCGTACGATCTCGGCGAGGTCTCGCTCCTCGGACACGCGCGGTCCTCCTCCCGGCGGCCTACCCCAACTCCGCTTTCATGTGGTGCCAGGCGTGTCGCGCGTCCTCCACCGAGCCTTCGTCCTCGATGGTGGTGAGGTCGCCGGGTTCCACGTCGAGCGTGACGGCTTTCAGCACGCGGCGCATGATCTTGCCGCTGCGCGTCTTGGGCAGCATGGAGACGAAGTTGACCTCGCCGATCACGGCGACCGGCCCGAGCTCGTGCCGCACGGTGTCGAGCAGTTCCTGTTTCAGCTCCGGCGAGGGCTCCTGCCCCTGTTTGAGCACCACGAAGGCCGAGATGACCTCGCCTCGCAGCTCGTCGGGTCGGCCGACGACGCCGGACTCGGCGACCGCCGTGTGCATGAGGAACGCGGTCTCCACTTCGACCGTGCCGATGTGGTGGTCGGCGATCTTGATGATCTCGTCGGCGCGGCCGTCGAACCAGACGTAGCCGTCCTCGTCGATGTGGGCGGAGTCGCCCGTGTAGTAGACGTTCGGGATCTTGCACCAGTAGTCGTCGTCGTAGCGCTCCGGCTCGCCCCACAGCGCCGCGATGAGCCCCGGGAACGGGCGGCGGATGACCATGATGCCCTTCTCGCCGGGGGCGCACGGTTCGCCCTCCATCGTCATCACGGCCGCTTGGATGCCGGGCAGGGGGATGGTGGCCGACCCGGGCTTGATGGGCAGCATCCCCAGCCCGTACGGGTTGCCGAAGATCGGCCCGCCGGTCTCGGTCTGCCACATGTGGTCTATGACCGGGATGCGCCCGCGCAGGACCGTGTTCTGCAGCCAGTCCCACGCCGGCGCGTTCAGGACCTCGCCGGCGGAGAAGACGCGTTCGAGCCGTGAGTGGTCGACGGTACGGAGCGGCTCGTCGCCGTAGCGCATGAGCAGCCGCACGGCCGTGGGCGAGGTGAAGATGCCGGTCACGCCGAACTCCTCGACTGCGACGCGCCAGGTCGCGTCCGGTCCCGGGTAGTCGAGCGCGCCCTCGAACATCAGCGTGGTGCAGCCGGTGATGAGCGGCGCGTAGACGATGTAGCTGTGGCCGACGATCCAGCCGATGTCGGAGCCGCACCACCAGACGTCCTCGGGCTTCAGGCCGAAGCACCAGCGCGCCATCGCCGTGATGTGGACCTGGTAGCCGCCGTGGGTATGGACGGCGAGCTTCGGCTTGGCGGTGGTGCCCGAGGTGGCGAGGATGAACGCGGGGTCGTTGGCCTCCATCGGGACATGGAAGCCGTCCTGTCCCTCCCCCCGCGAGACGAAGTCGTCCCAGGTCAGGTCGCGGTCCTTCGCCATCGGGACGTCGGCGTCTCCGCGCTTGAGGACGATCACGTGCTCGACGCCCTCGCCCCCGGTCTGCATCGCCTCGTCGACGATCCCCTTGAGCGGCACGTCCTTGCCTCGGCGATACGTGATGTCGGCGGTGAAGATCAGGCGCGAGCCGCTGGCCTGCACGCGGTCGGCCAGCGCGTGCTCGCCGAAGCCGGCGAACACCACCGAGTGGATGGCGCCGATGCGCACCGTGGCCAGCATGAGGATGATCGCCTCGGGGCACGTCGGCATGTAGATCGTCAGCCGGTCGCCCTTGTCCAGGCCCATGCCGCGCAGCGCCGCCGCGACGCGCTCCACCTCGTCGAGCAGTTCCGAGTAGGTGAACCTGCGGCGTTCGCCGCGTTCGTTGAAGTAGATGAGCGCGGTGTGCTCTCCCCTGCCGTGCGCCACATGGTGGTCGAGCGCGCTGTAGGCCAGGTTGGTCTGGGCGCCGAGGAACCAGCGGAACGTCGGGAAGTCCCACTCGAAGACCCGGTCCCAGGGCTTCAGCCATGGCAGCGCCGCCGCGGCACGGGCCCAGAACCCGTCCGGGTCCTCCCGACTCTCCTGCGTCATGCGGTTGACGACCGGGCTGATCAGGTTCATGGCCCTCCCTTGCGCAAGGAGCTCGAACGCTAGTTGAGCAGCACCTGCGCCGCGCCGCCGGGGGTCTCGAGCAGCAGCGCTATCTCGGTGACGCCCTCGGGCACCTCGAACGCCGACAGCGCGTTGGCCGAACCGCCGGGCGGTACCTCCGACGTGCCGGTGAGGCCCTTCAGCGTCGTCGTGCCCTGCCAGGTATCGTAGTCCTTGCCCGCGCCGAACCACGCGGGGTCGAGCGTCTGTGTCGTCGCGGCGGTGTTCTTCGCCACGGCTCGCGACACGAGCCAGACCTTGCCTGATGCGGCGGCCTTGCCCTGGAAGTCCTTCAAGGTGACGGCCTCCTCGACGAGCAGCTCCCAGCCGCCGGCCTTCACGGTCTCCCCCACCTTCGCGGGCGCGGGCGACTTCGAGCATCCGCCAGCGACGCACAGCGCAGCGGCGAGCAGGACGAGGACGAGGGGTTTCGCGAGGACGTTCATCGGACTCCTCAGGACGGACGGGACCGGCTCGGGACGTGCACAAGCATACGCCAGCGCGGACACGTGCAGACCGGCCTACTATCAGGCCTCGGAGATGTAGCGCAGGTCCTCGTGCATCGCGGCAGAAAGCTCCTCGGCCGAGCCGAACACCCGCTGGTCCCGAAGCCGCTCGGTGAACTCGATGGTGATCTCCTGGCCGTAGAGATCGCCCTCGAAGCCGATTAGGTGGGCCTCGAGCACGTCGATGGCCTTGGGGAACGTGGGCGCACGCCCCACGGAGATCCCCGCTTTGAACTCCCCGGCCGACGTGATGACCCGGCCGCCATAGACGCCTGCGGCCGGGAGGGCCGCCTCGGCATGCGGGATGACGTTGGCGGTGGGGACGCCGAGCCCGACGCCCTCTCCCCTGCCGTGGACCACGGTGCCGCTCACGCGGTGGGGACGGCCGATGAGGCGTGCAGCCGCGGCGACGTCCCCCGCGGCGACGAGGCCGCGTATCCTGGTGGCCGTCACCGGTCCCCCGTCGGCCTCGACGAGTCGGTGCGCCACGACACCGAAGCCGTGTTGCCCGCCGAAGTGGCGCAGCGACTCGACATTCCCGGAGGCGTAGCGGCCGAACCGGAAGTCCTCGCCCACCATCACGGCGACCGGCTCGAAGGCCGCTGTCATCACGTCGGAGAGGAACCGGTCGGGCACCATCTCGGCCAGACGCGTGCAGAACGGGACCACGAGTACGATGTCGGGAGCGAGTTCGTCGAGACGCGCGAGCTTGTCCTCCAGGGTGAGCAGCTGCGGCGGTGGAGCGTCGAGGCACAGCACGCGCTCGGGGTCGCGGTCGAAGGTGAGCACAGCGGACTTCACGCCCTTCTCCCACGCGAGCGCCACGGCGTCGCGCACGAGCGTCTGGTGACCGAGGTGCACACCGTCGAAGACGCCGATGGCCACCACGGCGGGACCGAGCGACTCGCAGCCTACCTCCCACTCCACGACCTGCGCGCTCATGCGGCTCTCCCAGCGACCCCGCCGGGGATGACGGCCTCGGGCGTGAGTGCTTCGGCCCCCGCGCGGTAGACCGCGAGCAGACGGTCGCCCGCGACGATCGCGACGAGCGCGCCTGCCTGCACAGCGGTCTCCGGCAGCGGCAGCGGCCGTCCGGCGGCGACGAGCGCAGGCTCGGCGTCCAGGACGGACAGTCCGAGCGCGGCTGCCGGGTCCGCGAACAGCTCGCCCAGGCGGCCGTCCTCGGCGGCGGCGCGGACCTGTTCGAGGGTGTGCGCATGCTCCGCGAGGGTCAACGCGCCGCTCGCCGTGCGCCGCAGCGCGGACAGGTGCGCGACCGTGCCGCAGGCGCGGCCTATGTCGCGCGCGAGCGCCCGCACGTATGTGCCTTTGGAGACGTGGAAGCGCACGTCCCAGGTACGTGCGTCCGCATCCGTGCGCAGGAGCTCGGCGGCGTGCACCGTGATCGCCCGCGGCGTGAGTGTGGGCGGGGCGCCCGCGCGGGCGGCCTTGTAGGCGGCCGTGCCTCCGGTCTTGATCGCGGAGTACGCCGGCGGGATCTGGTGCTGGGCTCCGAGCAGACCCTCCAGCACCTCGGCGGCGCGCTGCTCGGAGAACAGGTCGGAGGGGACCTCGGCGGTCTCGATGATGGTGCCCTCGGCGTCGTCGGTATCCGTGGAGGCGCCGAAGGCGAGTCTGGCGTCGTAGTCCTTCTCGGCGCCGGAGAGATACGGCTCGAGGCGCGTTGCGGGGCCGACGAGCACCACGAGCAGACCGGTGGCCATCGGGTCCAGCGTGCCGGCGTGGCCGATGCGGCCCTCCCCCGTCGCGCGGCGCACGGCGTCGACCACGTCGTGGCTCGTCATGCCCGCGGGTTTGTCGATCGGGAGGATGCCGGACAGCGTGGTGGTCCCGCGGCCGCGACGGCTCACCCGGACGCTCCCCCGGGCAGCAGCGGCAGCACGCGGTCCAGCAGGGAGCGCATGTCGCCGGCATAGGTGAACCCGGCCGCCGCACGGTGCCCGCCGCCGTCGAGGGTGCGTGCGACGGCACCCACATCGAAGCCGGTCTTGGATCGCAGGTTGCCGCGCACCTCCCCGTCCCGGACGCTGAGCAGCATGGCGACCTGCACCCCCCGGATGCGGCGGACCGCGTCCGGGAGCTGCTCGGCCTCCTCGGGCAGGGCTCCGGTCTCGGCGAAGTCGGCCCCGTCGATCCATGCGTAGGCGACATGGCCGCCGTTGGTCACGGTCAGCCGGGAGATCGCACGCGCCTCGAGCGCGAGTGCGCCGGCGCTGCGTTCCTGGTACACGAGCCGGGCCGCCTCGGCCGGATCGACGCCTGCCTCCACCATAGCCGCCGCGTCACGGAAAGCCTCCGGCGATGCGCTGTCGTAGGAGAAGCGGCCCGTGTCGGTCATGAGCGCGACGTAGAGATCGAACGCCGCGTCGCGTGTGAGCCGGATGCCGAAATGGCCGAGCAGCCGCCACGCGATCTGGCCGGTGGCCGCGGCGGTGCTGTCGAGCAGGTGCACCGAGCCGAACTCGATGGCGTCGGGATGGTGGTCGAGCACGATGACGGTCTTGGCGGAGCGCATGAGCGGCTCCGCGAGGCCGAGGCGCGAGGGCACCGGGGTGTCGAGGGACACGAAGACGTCGGGTGGCTCGAGCTCGGAGACCGGACGGTACATCCCGATCCCGGGCAGGAAGGAGTAGGTCGCCGGCGGCGGGCCTTCGTCGGCGAGCGTGGGCGTGGCGTCGATGCCTGCCTCGCTCAGGGCGAGCGTGAGGCCGAGCGTGGCGCCGATGGCGTCGCCGTCCGGGCGGACGTGTGCGCATGTGACGACGGAGTGGGCCACGTGCAACGCCTGCACGGCGCGCTGGTAGGCCTCGCGCGGCAGGCTCATCCCTGGCCGGTCTCCTCGGCGCCGTCCTCGTGGAGCATGGAGGGCGGCACGTTCTTGAGCGCCTCGTAGATACGCATGCCGTCGTCGACGGTGGTGTCGATCATGAAGCGCAGCTCGGGGGTGTAGCGCATGCGCACGCGCTGTGACAGTCCGCGCCGCATGCGGTTGGAGGCGCTCTCGAGTCCTTCGAGCGCGCGGGCGTACTCCTCATCGGCGCCGTGGGCGATCACGTAGACCTTCGCGGTCTTGAGGTCGCGTGCGACCTCCACCGCGGTGATGGTGACGAGCTCCAGGCGCGGATCGGCGACCTCTGCCGCCAGCACCTCGGCCAGCGCCTCTCGGACGGCCTCGTTGACCTTGCGCATGCGCGGGCTGGCAGCCATCGTGCTCCCCCGCCGCTACTCTGTGCGGGCCACCTCGACGGTCCTGTAGGCCTCGATGACGTCGCCTTCCTTGATGTCCTGGAAGTCGGCGATGCCGATGCCGCACTCGTAGCCCATCTTCACGGACTTGACGTCCTCCTTGAAGCGGCGCAGCGAGTGGATCCTGCCGTCGAAGATGACCGTGCCGTCACGGACGATGCGCACCTGGTCGTCGCGGCCGACCTCGCCCTCCTGGACGTAGCAGCCGGCGATGACGCCGACCTTGGGGATCCGGAACAGCTCGCGGATCTCGACGCGCGCGGTGTCCTCTTCCTTGGACTCCGGCGTGAGCATCCCTACGCGAGCCGCGTTGATCTCCTCGATCGCCTGGTAGATGACCTTGTAGAGGCGGATGTCGACCTTCGCGGTCTCGGCGAGTGTCTTGCCCTTGGGCTCGGGACGCACGTTGAAGCCGATGATGATGGCGTCCGAGGCGTCGGCGAGCATGACGTCGGACTCGGTGATGCCGCCCACGCCCGAGTGGATGACGTTGATGCGGACCTCGGTCTGGTCCATCTTGTCGAGCGCGTCCTTCAGAGCCTCGATCGAGCCTTGGACGTCGGCCTTGACCACGAGGTTCAGGTCTTTGAGTTCGCCCTCGGCGATCCGTGCGAACAGGTCGTCGAGCGAGACATGCTTCTTCTCGGCGTGCTCGAGCAGGCGGCGCTTCAGCGCGCGCTCCTCGGCGATCCTGCGCGCGTGACGCTCGTCGGCCACGACGCGGAACTCGTCGCCGGCCAGCGGGACCGAGCCGAGACCGAGTACCTCGACCGGATCGGCCGGGCCGGCCTCGTCGACCGGTACGCCGAGCGGGCTCACGAGCGCGCGCACGCGGCCGTGCGCGGTGCCGGCGACGAGCGCGTCCCCGGCTTTGAGCGTGCCGCGCTGGACGAGCACGGTCGCCACCGGACCGCGGCCCTTGTCGAGTTTGGCCTCGACCACGACGCCGGAGGCGTGTGCGCCCGGGTTCGCCTTGAGCTCGAGGACCTCGGATTGCAGCAGGACCATCTCGAGCAGCTCGTCGATGTTGATGCGCTTCTTGGCCGAGACGTCCACGAAGATGTTCGTGCCGCCCCACGCCTCGGGGACGATCTCGTGCTCGGTGAGCATCTGGCGCACCGTCTCTGGGTTGGCGCCGTCCTTGTCGATCTTGTTGACGGCCACGATGATCGGCACCCCGGCCGCCTTGGCGTGGTGGATGGCCTCCACCGTCTGCGGCATGACGCCGTCGTCGGCGGCCACGACGAGGATGACCACGTCGGTCATGTTGGCGCCGCGGGCGCGCATGGCGGTGAACGCCTCGTGGCCCGGGGTGTCGATGAAGGTGATCTGCTTGCCGTTCTTGTGCACCACCGACGCGCCGATGTGCTGGGTGATGCCGCCGGCCTCGGTGGCCGCCACGCCGGTCTCGCGGATCGCGTCGAGCAGCGACGTCTTGCCGTGGTCGACGTGGCCCATGACGGTGACGACCGGCGGGCGCGGCACGAGGTCTTGCGGCTCGTCGTGGAAGACCTCGGCGACCTCCTCGTCGGGGGCGACGATCCTGACCGGCACCTCGAGGTCGTCGGCGACGATCTCGATGATGTCGCGCGACATCGGCTGGTTGACGGTCAGCGGTGTGCCGAGCAGCATGAGCCGCTTGATGATCTCGGTGGGGGGTACGCCGAGCGCGGTGGCGAAGTCGCCCACCGTGGCGCCTTCGGTGAGGACCACGAGGTCGCCGACCTCGGGGGTGACCTCGTGGGGCTGGGCGGCCGCGTGGTGCGCCGCCTCCTGCTCGGCCAGACCGGTCGGCTTCTTCTGCTTCTTCTTCTTGGCGCCGGCGGGGGTCTCCGACAGGATCGCCTTGGCCTGCTCGAGCACGGCCTCCTGCTTGACCTTGGCGGCCTCCTCGACCTCCTTGGCCATCGCGCGGTAGCGCTCCTCCTCGGTCTTCTCGAGCTTGGCGGCCTCCTCGGCCTCCTTGGCGCGCTGTTCCTCCTCGGCGGCGCGCGCCTCCTCCTCGGCCTTGGCGCGCTCCTCCTCCTCCTTGCGTCGGGCGCGCTCCTCGCCCTCGCGGACTCTGCGCTCCTCATCCTCGGCGGAACGCGCCTGTTCCTCGGCCTTGGCGCGCTCGGCCTCCTCGGTGGCGAGACGAGCCGCCTCCTCGGCGGCACGCTTGGCCTCCTCGACGGCGCGCTGCGCATCCAGCTGGGCCTGCCGCTCGGCGATCTCGGGACCGAGCGCCTTGCGGATCTTGTCGACATAGGCCTCGACCAGCGTGGACGCGTGGTTCTTGGCCGGTATCCTCATGGTCTGGAGCCGCTCGAGGAGTTCGGTCGATGTCATCCCGAACTCCTTGGCCAACTCATGCACCCTCATGCTCGGCACAACTTCACCGTCCCTGCGTTGCCATGCGGTCTTCGAGCAGATGCTCGAGGTCCCGCCTCAGTCGCTCCAGGTCGTCCTCCAAGAGATTCACCCGGAGTGCCGAGGTGAACCGGCGCCGCTTGGCGGCGGCGTCGAAGCAATCGGTCGAGGGGCAGACGTAGGCACCGCGGCCGTTGGCCTTGCCCGAGCCGTCGAGCTCGACGTGGCCTTCAGGTGTGCGGACGACGCGCACCAGCTCACGCTTGTCGCGAGCGGTGCCACATCCGACGCACGTGCGGACGGGGGCCTTGCGCTCCTTCACTTGTCGACGGCCTCCTTCTGGTGCACGCCGCAGTGGACGCCGCCCGGGCGGGCCTTGTTGCGGCAGCGCACACCGGTGGAGGTCACAGCCACGCAGCGGCCGTCGAACTCCTCGCCTGGGGTCTCTGAATCCACCAGACCGACCAGACCGGAGTCGACCGCCTGCGCGCGGCTCTTGATGTCGATGCGCCATCCGGTGAGTTTGGCGGCCAAGCGAGCGTTCTGGCCCTCCTTGCCGATGGCCAGCGAGAGCTGGTCGTCCGGCACGATGACGGTGGCGGTGTGCGTGTCCGCGTCCACCTTGACCGACTGCACCTTGGCCGGCGACAGCGAGTTGCCGACGAACGTGGCCGGATCGTCGTTCCACGGCACCACGTCGATGCGCTCGCCGCGCAACTCCGAGACGACCATGCGGACTCGGGACCCCTTCGGGCCCACGCAGGCGCCGACCGGGTCGACCCCGCCCTCGCGGCTCGAAACGGCGACCTTGCTGCGCAGACCCGGCTCGCGGGCGACGCTCTTGACCTCGACGATGCCGTCGTAGATCTCGGGCACCTCGAGTTCGAACAGCCGTCGGATAAGGCCCGGGTGCGTGCGCGAGACGACGATGGCCGGCTCCGAGGAGGTCTTGCGGACCTCGGTGATGTAGGCCTTGATGCGCTGGTTGTGATCGTAGCGCTCGTTGTGGGGCTGCTCGTTGGGGGGCAGGAGCGCTTCGACGCCCTCGCGCAGTTTGATCAGCGTGTAGCGGCTGTCCGACTGCTGGACGGTGCCGGTGACCGACTCGCCGACGCGGTCGATGTACTCGTCGTAGATCGTCTCCCGCTCCGCCTCGCGGATCGACTGCGTGATGACCTGCTTGGCGGCTTGCGCGGCGAAACGCGACACCCCCGCCGGGGTGACGTCGACCTCCTTGATCACGGGCGACTCGGGGTCCTCGGGCTCCTCGCGGAAGACCTCGAAGACGTGGATGCGGCCGCTGTCGCGGTCGATGGAGACCCGCAGGTCGTTGTCCATGTCCTCGAGCGCCTCGAGCAGCTCGGGGTTGCGGTGGTATGCGAGCCCGATCGCCTGCTCGAGCTTGTCGAGCATCTCGTACTCGTCGATGTTCTTCTCGCGCGCCAGCTGTTTCAGCGCGTCCATAAGCTCCGAACTCATGTCAGGTCTCCCTCGTGTTGCTCGTGTTGCGAAAAGTCGATCTCAGGCTTCAGCCGTGCCTTGGCTATGTGCCCGAAGGGCAGTCGGAACGTCTCATCACCGCTGGCGAGGAGCACCGTGTCGCCATCGACACCTTGGATGGTGCCCGAGAACTTGGCTCGTCCGTCGAGCGGCTCGTCGAGTCGCACCGAGGCGGGTTGGCCGGCGAAGCGCTCGAAGTCCGCCAACTTGACCAGCGGGCGCTCGATCCCCGGCGAGGAGACCTCGAGGGTGTACGCGCCCCGGATGGGCTCGTCGGCCTCGAGCACCGCCTCTATCCAGCGGTTCGCTTGCGCGATGACGTCGATGTCGACGCCGCCGGGACGGTCCAGGTACACGCGCACGGTGGGCTGGCCGTGGCCAGCCGTGACCTCCACGGCGACGAGCTCGATCCCGTGGCGCGCGGCCTCGGGGTCGAGCAGCTCCGTGATGCGCCTGTCCAGGTCCTTGCCCGGCACGTTTCTCCTTCCAGAACAAAAGAAGCGGGGGTCACCCACTTCTCGCGAGAGCCTGCACGTTTCCGAACCTCCGGGATTCTACCGCAGGCCGCAGGGCGGGTCAAAGCGCGCCGCCGGCGCTTCGACGGCGATCGAAGGGGGGTTCGACGGGCGTCGAAGGGTGAGTGGGCGGTTCGATGCGCGTCGAAGGGGTTCCGGAAGACCCCCGGGATGTGCGGGGCCGGACGGCCCGCGGCCCGCGGCTGCTATCGCGCCAGGGCCGCCTTCGCCTCCGCGACCACCGTGACCACGCGGGCCACCGCCTCCTCCAGCGGCACGCTCTCGCGCTCGCCCGTGCGGCGGTCCTTCAGTTCGACGACCCCCTCGGCCAGGCCCTTCCTTCCCACCACGACCTGGTAGGGCCAACCGATGAGGTCGGCGTCGGCGAACTTCACACCCGCGCGCTCGTCGCGGTCGTCGATGATCGTCTCGACCCCGGCGTCGGCCAGCTCGCGCCAGATGCGCTCGGCGACCGGCCAGACCTCCTCGTCGCCGACCGCCAGCGGCAGGACCGCGACCTCCAGCGGGGCGACCGAGACGGGCCAGACGATGCCGTTCTCGTCGTTGTGCTGCTCGATGACGGCCGCGAGCGATCGTGTGATGCCCACGCCGTAGCAGCCCATGATGAACGGCTGCTCC
>PNNM01000034.1 GCA_013824215.1 Coriobacteriaceae bacterium | reverse complement strand
GTATCAGGGAGCGACGAAGTCGCTGGCGCGCGTGTTGTAGACGTCACCGAAGTTGCGCTGGTTCTCGATCCTCACGTGAGAGCCGGCGACTCTCTCGTAGACCCTCTCGTACAGGTCCGCGATGGAGATCTGCGGCTCCTTGGACAGCACGTCGAGCGCCTGGTAGGTGAAGTCGTCGGCCAGCCACGCGCCTGTCTCGCCGTCGTAGTTGGTCGCGAAGGACCTCTCGCTCCTGCCCGCTCCCGCAAGGCAGACGACGCCCGGTGAGTCGATGTCCAGCGCCATGCCCTCGCCGTAGCAGACCTCGGTCAGGACCAGCATCTGACGGTATCTCTTCCGCGCGCTCATCGTCTCGACGATCCGGTTCAGTCTCTCGGCGCTCAGGGCGCGTTCCCTCGTGTCCTCCTCGAAGATGACCGCTCCGGGCTCCCCGTGATCGACGATGAAGAGGAACACGTTGTTGCGCCCGTCGGTCTCCAGGACGGTCGGAGTCCCGGCTGTCCTGTCGCCCAGCAGGACGGCCTCGAGGTTGGCGACGGTGACGTTTGCGCCCGCGTAGTCGACGACCGCGCCCTTCCGCAGGTTCCTGCCGCCGACCGAGTTGTGCACGTCGCCCGTGCGCGGGTTCTGCGCGCTTTCAGGCACGTCGTCTGCCGTCAATAGGATGATGCGCTCGTCGCCGAAGCCGTTGCGCTTGAGCGTGTCGTACACGGCCAGCGCGTCGGCCTGGTGCCGATAGTTCTCCCATCCCTTGCTGGTGGCGACGACCACGGCCCACGAGTCCCCCTTGGCACCGGGTACGAATGCCGCCACGCCTCTTGTCGCCAGTTCGGAGTGCTCCGCGCTCGCCAAGGTCCTACCGGCCGCCGCACCGCTCGCGAGAGTCCCGTATCCGAGAGACTCGTCGGAGTCGAGGGTGTCGACCGTCCGGAAGTCCCGGACGCCGCCCTGAGTGCCGACGCGGTTGAGAGCGTAGAACGTCTGCAGCGGGTCGACCCCGAACTCACCGTCGAAGGCGAGTGAGCCGGATGCACCGGTGATGTCGGGACTCTCGCCGTTCAGGATCGCGCACACCGCCGCGTCGATGCCGTCCCATCCAAGCTTCGGCCCGCGGCCGGAGACCACGTCAGCGAGCGATTGCTCGATCCCTTGTCTGCCCTTCTGTCGCTCGTTGCTCGCCAGAGCACACACGGCAAGGTAGAAGGCGTCGTAGGTCGGAGCGGCGAAGTCCCAGGGCGCGTAGCCGAACCTCTCCTCGAAGGCGGCCTCGAAGCCGCTATCGGGGTCTGCTGCCGGCGAGACCAGCTCGAGTCCCTCCGCGGCGTCCCCGAGCTCGTCGAGCACGTACTGCGTCTCCGCGGCGTCGGTGAGCAGCAGCTTCGCTCGGCCGCCCCGCTTGTCGAGTTCCTTCTTGATCCTGACCGAGTCTTGGGGGAACGCGGCGCAGACCACGTACTCCGGATCCCCTTCGAGCGCTCGTGTCACGACGCCCGAGAGGTCTCTCTGTCCCGGCTGGAACTTCACCACGTCCAGCAGCTGCATCTCGCGCTCGGTTGCGAAGAACCCCATCCACTCCGAGAACGTCTTGCCGTATGCGGTGTCCTCGTAGACGAGCGTGAACTTCTTGACCTTCCTCGACGCGAGCACGTGCAGGATCGTGCGCACTTGGGCCACGTCCGACTGGCACGTCCTCCAGAAGAAGCGCTTCTTGCCGAAGGCCCGGAAGACGTCACCGGCGGTCGAAGACGGGCTTATCAGCAGCTTCTCGTGCTCGGTGAACGTCGGAGCGATCTCGAAGATCTGGGCGCTGGTCTCTGGGCCGATGACGATCTCGATCGAGGGGTCATCGATGAACCCCTGTGCCAGGTCCTTGATGTCACCCTCGGCGGAGTCCTTGTAGATCAGCTCGACCTTGCGGCCGTCGATGCCGCCCTTCGCGTTGACGGTCTCGGCCGCCCAGTCCAGGACCTCGTCCGCGTCCCTGTCCTGCGGCCCGGACAGCGGGAGTAGCACGCCGATCCGGAGCGGCTCCGGCGGGCGGCAGGCCGCGGCGATGCCAGTGGCCCCGACGACGGCCGCGAGTACGAGGAACCATGTCAGCGGCCGTCTCACTGCGACCCCTCGGCCCTACGGCTGCTCGGGTACCAGCTCCAGCGTCTTCCACACGTGGTTCTGCCCCTGGAACTTGTCGATCAGCTTGGGTTCCCACCAGGTGCCGGTGGCGGGCTCGTCAGCCGGTTCGCTGCGATCGCCGTAGGAGTAGACCTCCACGGTGACGGTGTCGCCCTTCACATAGACGATGGAGAAGTTCTGGACCTCCGCGCTGGCGGCGGCCGCGATCCGCTGGCTCGGGTCCTTCACCATCTTCTTGGTGAGCGACTGGAGCGGCGCTCCTGCGGCACCGTTCAACACCTGCGGTATCGTGGTCTCCCAAGCCCCGCGGTACTGTCCGAGCTCGGTGATATCGAACCAGTCCGGGTCCGACCACTCCCGCCCGAACCTGCTCCCGGCAACGTTCCAGCGGTGGTAGAAGTGCGAGTGCCCGCAGAAGTACGCGGTGGCCCCGTAGTTGTTCATGAGGACCCACATGATCTGGTCGGACCGAGCGCTCCTGTCGGAGTTGTAGTCGTCGAAGAGGGAGCCGTCCGCCGCGACCGCGTCGAACGCGGGCTGGTGCGACATGACGAACACCTGCTTCACCTTCGCGTCCTGCTTGTAGGTGATGAGCGAGTCCTGCAGCCACCTCAGCTCCGGGTCCGAGTAGTAGCCCTTGTGGTACTTCTTGTCTTGCGTGCTCACGTAGTACGCGTCCATGACGATGAACGCCGTGCCCCCGTCAGGGCTCTTGAACCGGTACGCCAGTCCGGAGTAGTTCTTGTCCATCGAGACGGCCCCGGCGGGGAGCCACGTCGCGAACGCGGACCGGTACTGGTCCTGGGCCTTCAAGGCGTTCTCGTACGTCTCGGCCTTCTTCGTAGTGTCAGGGACGTAGTACCTGACCTCATGGTTGCCCTTCACGGGGTAGACGGGGATCCCTTTCGCCCGCATGGGCGACATCATGGTCTTGAACTCATCGAAGATGGGTGTCCCGCCCCTGATCCCGAAGTCCCCGAGGTGCACCAGCAAGAACCCCGGCGAGCCTCCCCAGCCGGCGCTGAGGTTGTCCCGGAGCTTGGCCAGGCCGGTTTTGTTGATGTACTTGCCGTAGTCGGGCTTCTTCTTGGCGGTGGTATCCATCCAGGCTTGGGCCGACCTGGAATCCCCGGCCACAGCGAAGACGAGGTCGTAGCGCGAGTAGGGTGCAGCAGGGGTCGTCGCGGTTGTCGCGGACGTGGTTGTGCCCGTCGCTTCGTTCGCGGGCGGCGGCGGTGTCTGCGTCTGAGTCGCCGGTTTCGCGCAGCCGGTGAGCCCGAGGACCGCCAGGGACAAGGGAAGGAGTGCCGCAAGGCCGAGCCGGACAAGGATCCTGTCTCTCATGATCGCGCCTCTCGCCGTGGCGGCTTTGTCTGAAGTTTACAGCACTCCCCTCAACGTGTCGTTCTGCTTCCGACCGGACGAGCGGAGCGCTCGCGGACGGGCAGGGGGCGACCGCGCGAACGGCGGTCAGGATGGGCCCCGCGGAAGATGCGCTACCCCAGCTCCTCCACCATCGCCGCCACGTCCCTCGGCGCTTGCGCGTGCTTCCACATCGGCCGGTCGAGCTGCGAGAGGCCGTCCTGGTACGTCGGCCTGCCCTCCTCGGCGAAGAAGACGCCGATCGGGACCCGGCACTCTTCCGGCGTGCACGTCATGTCGTGGAAGGTGCTCATCGACAGCTCGAAGGCGGCCTGGCGGTCGGACGCGTCGTGGCCGGACTCCTCGAGCTTGTAGACGCGCTCGCGGAACCAGGGATGCGTGTTGAGCTTGTTCCAGGTCACGCACGGCTGGAACACGTCGATGAGCGCGAATCCCTTGTGCTGCAGCGCCTGCGTGTAGAGGCCGGTCAGGTGCGCGACGTCGCCGGAGAAGCCGCGCGCGACGAACGTGGCGCCGGACGCCAGCGCGAGCCCGACCGGGTTGACCGGCTCCTCGAGGACGCCCGCCGGCGTGGACGGCGTGCGCATGAGGTGCTCGGTGGTGGGGGAGGCCTGGCCGGTGGTGAGGCCGTAGATCTGGTTGTTGTGGGTGATGCAGGTCATCTCCACGTTGCGTCGCAGCGAGTGCACGAAGTGCCCGAGGCCCAGGCCGTAGCCGTCGCCGTCGCCGGCGATGACGATCGTGCGCATGTCGGGGCGCGTGAGCGCGAACCCGGTGGCCGCCGGCAGCGCGCGGCCGTGCAGCGCGTGGAAGCCGGCGACATCGTAGAAGTCGGCGCCGTTGCCGTGGCAGCCGATGCCCCAGAACACCGCGAACCCGCTCTTCTCCCAGCCCAGCTCGGCGAGCGCGGCCTTGAGCGCCGTGAACATGCCGAAGTTGCCGCAGCCCGGGCACCAGGTGGGCTTGAGCGCGGTGTCGAACTCGCTCGGCTCAGGCACGGCCCGCCACCCCCCGCAGCTTCATCTCGACCTGCTCGGGCGAGAACGGCCGCCCGTCGAAGCGCCGCAGCGACTCGTCGACATCCATCAGGCACTGCTCGCGCACGAGGCCCTGCAGCTGGCCGGTGAGGTTGCCCTCGATGCATACCGTGCGCTTCGCGCCGCGCAGGAATGCGGCGACCTCGTCGGCGGGGAAGGGCCAGACCGTGACGACCTGCAGCATGTTGACCGCGAGCCCTTCCGCGGCCAGTTTGCGCATCGCCTCGCGCACCGGCTGCTTGGTGGTGCCGAAGCAGATGACGGACACCTCCGCTTCTTGCGGTCCGTAGCGCCGCGCCGGCGGTACGATCGTGCGCGCCAGCTCCAGCTTGCGCATGCGCTTCTCGTTCTGGGCGGCGCGCGTGGAGGCGTCCTCGCCGAGCGAGCCCCAGCCGCGCTCGTCGTGCTCGTAGCTGTTCACGATCTGCTGCGCGCCCTCCACGCCGGGCAGCACGCGGGGCGAGATGCCGCTCTCCGTCACCTTGTACCTGAGGTAACCCTCGACGTCGCCCTCAACTTGAAGTTCGCCGCGTTCCACCTGCACAGAGGCCGTGTCGAAGGGCGTGACGGACTGCCGGTTGTCCGACAGGTACGTGTCGCCGAGCAGGATGACCGGCGTCTGCAGCACGTCGGCGAGGTTGAACGCCCGCCAGGTCAGCTCGAACGCGTCGGCGCGGTCGCCGGGTGCCAGCACCACGCGCGGGAACTCGCCTTGCGCCGCGTGGATCGCGAAGCGCAGGTCCGACTGCTCGGTCCACGTGGGCAGTCCGGTGGCCGGGCCGGGGCGCGTGAACAGCCCGACCACGACGGCGCTTTCCGAGGCGCCCGCCAGTCCGAGCGCCTCGACCATGAGCGAGAAGCCGCCGCCGGACGTCGCGCACATCGCGCGCGTGCCGCCGAACGCGGCGCCGACCACCATGTTCATCGCAGCGATCTCGTCCTCCGGGTGCTTGACGATGACCCCGGCCTTCTCGGCGCGGGTGGCCATGAAGTGCAGCAGCGAGCTGGCCGGCGTCATCGGGTAGGCGGCGTAGAAGCCGATGCCGGCCGCCAGCGCGCCGAGCCCGACCGCCTCGTTGCCGTCCACGAGGATGCGCTTGGGCGCGCCTTCGATGGGTGCCAGCGTGTGCGGGAACTCGCACGCGTTGCGCCGCGCGTGCTCCCAGCCGCCGGTGGCCACCGCGACGTTCTGCTCGGCTACTTGCGGCTCCTTGTGCGCGAACTGCGCGCGCAGCGACTCGGCCAGGTGCTCGATGGGGAAGTCCATGTGCCCGAGCACCGCTCCGAGCGCCGCGACGTTGCGCATGATCTTGGCTCCGCCTGCCTCTTTCACGATGTCGTCGAACGGGACTGCGACGAGACACAAGCCCTCCGGCGCGAGGTCCGAGACGTCCACCGTCGCGGGGTCGTAGACGAGCGCCGCGCCGTCGGTCAGCTCGGCGAGATGCAGGTCGACGGTGGCGCGGTCCAGCGCCACGAGCACGTCGGTGGGCTCGACGTGGCTGAACAGCTCGTCCGGCGACACGCGCAGGTGATAGGTGTTGTGCCCGCCCTTGATCAGCGACGGGTACTCGGTCAGGTCGAAGGTGCTCAGGCCGGCTCGCACGAACGAGCGCGCGAGCGTCTGACCGGCGGCCTTGATGCCGAACCCGGCCGGTCCGCCGAGCCGGATGCGGACCTCGGCGCTCGTGCCGAAAGCGGCGTGCTGCATGCGTCCTCCTCGGAGTGTCTGAGGCGGATTCTTCCCCGCGGCCGAGGCTGCGAGCGCCTGAAGTGCGATAATCCGACGCATGAGCGAGAAGCGCACAGCGCCCACGGTCGTCCTCGGCGTGACCGGCTGCATCGCCGCGTACAAGGCGTGCGAGCTGGCGCGCGAGTGCATGCGCCGCGGGATGCGGGTGAAGGTCGTGATGACCGAGAACGCGACGCGTTTCGTGGGCGCCACCACCTTCCGGGCGCTGACGCGCGAGCCGGTCGCGGTCGGGATGTGGGACGAGGCCGCCGCACCGGTGCAGCACGTCTCGCTGGCCGAGGAGGCCGACGTGCTGGTCATCGCGCCGGCCACCGCCAACGTGATCGCGAAGCTTGCGTGCGGCCGCGCCGACGACCTGCTCACCACCACCGCGCTGGCCACCGAGGCGACGCTCGTGCTCGCGCCGGCCATGAACGTGCACATGTGGCGCGACGAGGCCACGCAAGCCAACCTCGAGGCGCTGCGCGCCCGTGGCGCGATCGTGGTGCCGCCCGAGAGCGGCGAGCTCGCGTGCGGGGAGGTGGGCGAGGGCCGCCTGGCCGAGGTCGGCGACATCGCCGATGCGGTGGAGGCCGAAGCACGGCGCTCGCGGGACCTCGAGGGCTCTCGCATCGTCGTGACGGCCGGGCCCACCCTCGAGCCCATCGACGCCGTGCGTCACATCGGCAACCGCAGCAGCGGCAAGACGGGCTTCCGGATCGCCGAGGAGGCCGCACGCCGCGGCGCTGCCGTGACGCTCGTGACCGGCCCGACACACCTGCCCGACCCGTTCGGCGTGGTCACGGTGCGCGTGACGACCGCGCTGGAGATGCATGCCGCCGTCATCGAGGCCGCCGAGGACGTGCACGCCGTGATCGCCACCGCGGCGGTCTCGGACTTCCGCCCGGCCGCGCCGCAGACCGGCAAGGTCAAGAAGGACGCGTTTCCCTCGGCCATCGCCCTCGAGCGCAACCCCGACATCCTCGCCGAGCTCGGCGAGGCCAAGGGCCGCCGCGTGCTGGTCGGCTTCGCTGCCGAGACCGCCGACGTGGTCGCCCACGCGCGCGAGAAGCTCGCGGCCAAGCACCTCGACCTGGTCGTGGCCAACGACGTTTCCGAGCCGGGGCTCGGCTTCGGCGCCGACTCCAACCGCGTCACGCTCGTGACCGCGGACGGCGCCGAGGAGCTGCCCGTGATGGGTAAGCGGGCGCTGGCCCGCGTGCTGCTCGACCGCATCTCGCCGCTGCTGCTCCCGCGCGGCTGAAGGCGCGCCGGGTCCTCACCGTCCGCGAAGGTACTGGCCGGGGAGCGTGACCCGTACTCCACCGATCACGCGCCCCATGCACGGGCCGAAGTGGGCGAGGTCGCCTGACAGCAGATGGTCGGCCCCGGACGCGATCGCCGCCAGGAGTACCGGCCGGTCCTTCGCCGGCAGTCCCGGGTCGTCGACGATCTCGAAGTCGGCCGGTTCGCTCGGCAGGGCGGCGAGCCGTGCGATCAGGAGCTCGAGCCGCGCAGTCGCGGCAAGCTCGGCGACGTTGCGCCGTGCCTCGGCCACGACATGCGGGGAGCCGAGCAGCCGCACGTCGTGCAGATGCCAGAGGCCCGCTAGAAGCGAATCGGGCTTCAGCGCCGCGGAC
This sequence comes from Coriobacteriaceae bacterium, assembly GCA_013824215.1. GTDB lineage: Bacteria > Actinomycetota > Coriobacteriia > Anaerosomatales > D1FN1-002 > PNNM01. The sequence continues at coordinate 3,506 of PNNM01000034.1, read as the reverse complement.
ACCAGTACGTTCGCGTCAAGGAGCAGGCGGTCCATCTACGAAGCGGGACGCGGCTGGTGGGGGATCGAGCCCGGATCCAGCCCCATGGCGCGGACCTCGGCGAGCGCCTCGTCGTACTCGGCCGCGCTCACCGCGTTGTTCAGCATGAACTCGGCGGTGCGCTCGGGCGTGTAGACCTCCACCTCGTAGGCGCGCACCGGCTTGAGCAGCAGCCCGTCGGCGCGCTCCTCCATGACCAGCATCTCACCTTCGCCGAAGCCGTACCGCCGCCTCGTCTCGGCCGGCACCACGACAGTACCGCGCTTGCCCACGCGCACGTAGTCGGGCACGGTGACCACCTCCGTTCGCCGGGTGTCAGTATATCAGGTATTCTGACATTCTGAGGAGTCTGGGGGTTCTACCTGCGGCACGGCTTCGAGCTCTCGCCTGATCGTCACGTGGGCTGCGATGCCGCGTGTTCGGCACGACTCGGTCGCTCGAGGGGGTAGGGTGGACGGGGCATCGGTACCGCCCGTATACTGCCCGAGGCGGTCGGAGTCGGCCGCTGAGCCTTCTGAGGAGCGAGTGCTTCCGCAGCTAGAAGGCGCAATCGGGCTGTGGCGCAGTTTGGTAGCGCACTTGACTGGGGGTCAAGGGGTCGCAGGTTCAAATCCTGTCAGCCCGACCATGTATTGACAGAGCATGCGAACTGACATGCTCTATGCGACGAAACGGGACGGCGAAAGCCGTCCCGTTTCGCGTCCTCCCTTAGCTGCGACCTCGCATCTCGCCGGGATTGATTCTGTGTGTAGTACGGTATTGCTGTTGCGCAGTCCATGTGACTTGTCAGGCGCAACTTCCGAAGGACCGGTGCGCTTCGATTCGCGCAATCCGATTGGTGAATGCCGTGTACAGATGCGAATGCTGTGGCGGAACATTTCCGGCCTTCGAGACCCCGGGGCAATGTCCCCTCTGCCGGACATGGGCGAGTGTCCGATGCACCAACTGCGGCCACACCGACGCCGCCAGTGCGTTCACCAGCAACGGAGACCGCTGTCCCAGGTGTAACGCGGAGGTGCCCATGCCTGGCACCACCCCGGCACAGCGCGCTAGCTGGAAAGACTTCGTGACAGGGATGGGGTGCCTGCTCCTTGTGACGAGTTGCTGGCTCCTCTTCACGCTGGGACAAGAGATTCGTCTCGGGCACTGGTGGGCTCTCCTCGTGGAGGTAGTAGCGGCGGCGGGTGCCGTTGCTGCTCTGCGCTGGGGACTCAAGGGTAGGGCGACCGGTGGCACCGCCCCGGTCGTGCCGAAGCCCGCGCAACCACCTGTGCCAAGTAAGGAGTTCGCGCCAATGCCCGCGCAACCACGTGTGGCCAATGAGGAGTTCGCGCGGTTGGACGCCCAGAAGGAGACGTGGATCGGCTGGGATCACGACCAGTTGATCCGAACCTTTGGCTCACCGCAGGTAGTGAACGCAGGCGGAGCAGAGGAATGGCTTGGCTTCGACGTGGGGGGATGCACCGTCAGCGTGCACCTCATCGATGGCGTAGTGGCCTCAGCCGAGGTCTTTGCGCCGTCGCCGTCCTAAGCACACCTAGCAGGCAACAAGCGCTTCCGTCTGACGCGCCGGGTGTACGCTACGATCAGAGCGCTCGGCGGCTGCTGAAGCGCCTGAAGTAGGGGACATCTCGGCCGGTGATTGGGGGACCAGATGATGGATCAGTCAGGCGGGGGTACGGCACCGGCTGGCTGGTTCGAAGACCCCGGCGCGCGCCACCAGTACCGCTACTGGGACGGAAGGGCCTGGACGGACCACGTCGCGGATGCCGGCGCACAGAGCGTGGATCCGTTGTCGGCCCGGCGCACGATAACCGGGAAGGAGCCTTCGAAGGTCCTGATTGCCGCCCTTCAGGACACGGATGTCGAGGTACGGAAGTCGGCGGTCCGGGCTCTGGGTGGTCGCGGGGGCGCTGCTGCGGTCCAGCCGTTGCTCGCGTGCCTCGACTCGGACGATGTGAACCTGCGCACCTATGCCATGCAGTCGCTCGTAGAGACCGAGGCGGCCGAGACTGCGTTGGTGACCGCGCTGGGAGCGCCCGATTACCATCCACCCGATGTGAAGCTCGACGCCCTGACCGATGCGGTACGGTTCGGCTTGCTCAAGAGCTCACCCCGATGCAACCGGATCCTCAGGCTGGCCTTCAGGCAGAGCTGGATGTCACCCAAGTCGCTGGCGCTCCTCGGTCTCCTGATCGAGAACGGGGATCCAGTCGGACTGCAGCTGTCCATGGCTGTCAATGCGAACGACGCGGCTGCTGTTGAGCGCATCCTGAAGTCGTTCTGAGTAGGATCCGCAATGCCGGACATCAGGCCCGAGCCTGTGCGCCTGGCCTGCTGACTTCCACCTACTGAGAACACCCTTCTCACCACTCATCCGACGTGCGGACCATCCCCGCCGCGGTTACAAACGCGTCTGCTAAGCCCGACCAGCACTTCCGACAAGGCACCTTCGGGTGCCTTGTTTCGTGTGCGCCTCCTGCTCAGGTGAGTCGTGAACGGGCATACAACTCGCATAGGTTCCTCCACCGAGGGGGGCAGCAATGCCGGAAGACACATCGTCCCCGGGCAGTCGCTTCTTCGGACTACCGTCGACGCCGCTCGGCCGTGCATCGGCGATCCTGTTGCTGACAGCAGTCGCGTTCATCGTGTTGGCGTCGACGGTGTTCGCGACCGAGTCGCCTACTGTCGGGAAGCTCAACATCGTCCCCGCGATCATCGTCCTGATCTTGTTCCTGACACTTGTCACTGGCGCTGCGGCGCTGATCAGGGGTCGAGAGCGCTCATGGGCGGTCTGGCTCTCCACGGTTCTCCCGGCCATAGTCCTGGGAGCCGAGGTTCTCTCCATGCTGATCCCGGGCGAGTGAAGTCTCCGAGCCGAAACTGAGGTACCTGGGGGAACCACCAGCGGCTTCGGCGGTCGAAGCAGACGCGTCCACCAAGCCCTATCAGCGAACTACGCGGGTCGCCGGAACATGCATCGAGCATGGCATCGGGCGTGCGCCACCGATCATCCTCGGCTCAAGCCGCTCGCAAGGGCCCGAAGCCCGTCCACAGTGAGCACGAACTGGTGGTACACGTCGAGCTTCCCGGCCTGGAAGCCGTCGAGGGCTACAGACCGCCCGGGATCGCCCAGCGTCGCCCGTCAGGCAGCTCAGACCTCTGCGAAGGCCTCAACTACGTCCGACTAGCACACGACTGGAAGCCTTCGGGCGTCCAGTTTCGTCTGCGCGGTCTGACCTGCGATCATCGTGTGGAGACACGGTGCGGTCGCGATCCCGAGGTAGAATACTGGTCTGAGCTGCAGGAGGCGGCGCGCATTCGCGGTCTGTCGACCTGTTGCCTGTCCCGGTAGGGGCGTTGTCGGCAACGGCTTTCCGTTCCCTAGGAGGGTCGCAACGCGCCTGTGAGTCGGGATCCCGCCAAGGGATCGGACTGCTGGGGCTCACGAAGACCTGGGAGGACCA
>PNNM01000033.1 GCA_013824215.1 Coriobacteriaceae bacterium | reverse complement strand
AGGCGGCTCGGCTTTCAGGGCCCTGTTGTTCAGCAAGGCCTCATCCGCCGGTGTAACCGAGTGGCGCGCTCGTTGGGTGGTAATCGATCGGGACACGACCGTTCGCATCGACGGCGTTCCGGTAGACGTCGTGGGGGGAACCGACGAACAAGACCTTGAGGCGCTCATCGATCGATGGGTCGAAGTCCGCGGCATCCCAGATGCGAGAGGCAACGTGCTCGCGACTAAGGTCGACTCCCCTCGCGCTGAAGACCCGGTCAGCTACCTGCCCTAGGCGGAGCGTCATCGGTGAGCTGGACCACGCTGGCGCGCACGCTCTCCTCCGCCGCCACCTACACCGCGGACGGCAGGCTCGCGGCGGCCACAGGTGGAACGCCCCGGGTTTGACGGAGGCTCCGTTCTCGGGAAGTCGTCTGCCTGCGCTCGCACGGCGGCCCTTGCGTGAGGCGCACGGGGCGAACCGTGAGCGTGCAAGTCCGCCGGGACGCCCTCCCTCTGGCGTACAACGCCTTCCGTCCCGCATACTTACGCGGGCGCTCGCCGAACAGGTGAGGAGCGCCAGAGCGTTCCGCCCGGGAAGGGCGGTCGGTCCGGCCCGGGAGCGGCGGCAGGGGTCCGCGGGGCCGAGCACACACCAGGAGCCAGCGATGGCCGGCATCGTGCTGGTCGGCGCCCAATGGGGCGACGAGGGCAAGGGCAAGATCACCGACCTGCTGGCAGACGACTTCGACTACGTCGTGCGCTTCCAGGGCGGCAACAACGCGGGGCACACCGTCATCCATGGCGGCCGCACCCTGAAGCTGCACCTCATCCCGTCGGGTGTGATGTATCCGCATATCACGCCGGTCATCGGCAACGGGTGCGTCATCGATCCCGCGGTGCTGCTCGAGGAGATGGACACGCTCGAGGCGGACGGTCTGTCCACCCACCGCCTGCTCATCTCCTGCAACGCGCACCTGATCATGCCGTACCACCGCGACCTCGACGGCGCTTCGGAGCGGCGGCTGGGCAGCCTCGAGATCGGCACGACGCGCCGGGGCATCGGACCCGCCTACATGGACAAGGCCTCACGGATGGGCCTGCGCGTCCAGGACCTCACCGACGAGCACATCTTCATGAAGAAGGTCGAGGCCGCCCTGGTCGAGAAGAACGACATCCTGACCAAGGTGTACGGCCTGCCCGGCCACTCGGCCGAGGCGATCGCCGAGGAGTACATGGGCTACGCGGAGCGCATCAAGCCGCACATCGCGGACACCTCCGCGGTCATCAACCGCGCGCTCGAGGCCGATCAATGGGTGTTCTTCGAGGGAGCGCAGGGCACCCTGCTCGACCTCGACCACGGGACGTACCCCTTCGTCACCAGTTCGAGCCCGACGGCCGGCGGCGCCTGCACGGGTGTCGGTGTCGGCCCGAGACGCATCGATCGCGTGCTCGGGATCGCCAAGGCCTACATCACGCGCGTCGGCTCCGGTCCCTTCCCCACGGAACTGGACGACATCCCCGGCGGCGTCGGCGAGATCCTCACCCGGGTCGGGGGCGAGTACGGCACCACCACCGGGCGGCAGAGGCGCTGCGGCTGGTACGACGCGGTCATCATCCGCTACGCGGTCCAGGTCTCGGGCATCACGGATCTCGTGGTGACGAAGCTCGACGTGCTCTCCGAACTCGACCGGATCAAGGTCTGCGTCGCCTACGAGTACGAGGGCAAGCGCTACGACCGGCTGCCTTGTCACCAGACCGTCTTCCACCACGCCCGACCGGTCTACGAGGAGCTTCCCGGCTGGAAGACCGACATCACCGGCTGCCGGCGCTTCCGCGATCTGCCGAAGGCCGCGCGCGACTACATCGGCTTCCTCGAGGACCACGCCGAGGTCCCGGTATCGATCATCGCCGTCGGCCCCGCGCGCGAGCAGACCATCCTGCGCCGCTGGGAGCGCCGGCCGTAGCGCGCAAGCCCCGTCGAGGTGACGGGTCGGCCACACGGCGGCTACGCGGGTGGTCGAAAGCCGGTCCGGCGCGTAGAATGTGGCGCCGCGGGGCACAAGCCCCCGCAAGGTGGAACCGACGTCCCTTGGGGGATCCCGCTTGAACACACGCTCCTCTGACGCCCCCGTCTTCTCCGCGCACCCCCACGGCTGGACGTACGCCGTGCCGGGCGTCATCTCCTGGGCCATCGTGTCGGCCGCCGTCGTGGGGCTGTTCTTCTTCCCAGACCAGTGGGCCTCAGTGGCCACCGTGTTCGTCGGCTACCTGATGCTGCGCATGATCCTCATCGTGACCTTCGCCATCGTCGGTGACGTTCGCCGGCGCATCTGGGAAAAGCGTGACTGGACCGAGGACGACACCCTGCCGGGGCCCGCCGCCTTCTCGCCCGCCGACGTTCACCACGTCGTGCTCGTGCCGAACTACAAGGAACCGCTCGACGTGCTCGAGCGCACCATCGGTGCGCTCGCGGTGCAGCATCGCGCCGAAGAGCGCGTCGTCGTGGTGCTCGGCATGGAGCAGCGCGAACCCGGCGCTCTCGAGAAGGGCGAGGCACTCGCGGCGCGCTACGCCGACCGGTTCGAGAGCATCATCGTCACGGTCCACCCCGCGGACGTGCCCGGCGAACTCGCCTGCAAGGCGTCCAACCAGACGTACGCCGCGGGGATCGCTCGCGACATCGTCGTCCGGGAGCTGGGCATCCCGCTCGACCGGATCACCGTGACCTCGTGCGACGCGGACTCGGTGATCCACCCCAAGTACTTCGCGGCGGTCTCGCGCATGTTCGCCGCGGACGAGCGCCGTCACGCGCGCTTCTGGCAGGCGCCGATGCACTACTACAACAACATCTGGGACGTCCCAGCCCCGATCCGCTACACCGCATGGTTCATCCACGCCGCACACCTCGCAGAGCTCGCGATGCCCTTCTACGAACCGCTGCCCATCTCCACCTACACCCTCTCGATGAAGATGGCCGAGGAGACCGGCTGGTGGGACCCGATGGTGATCTCCGAGGACTGGCACGTGATGCTGAACGCGATGTTCAAGCGTCACGGTGACGTCTCGCTGACGCCGGTCTTCCTCCCCACATGGTCCGACGCCACGGACGGGGAGACGTTCTGGCGTGCGATGAAGAACCGCTACGACCAGGTCCTGCGACACGCTTGGGGTGCCGAGGACGTGGGCTACATCTTGCGCGAGATCATCGACGAGGGGGCCCGCCCCGCGGCCCAGTCGGTCTTCCGTCTCGTGCAGGTGCTTCACGACCACACCCTGCGCGTGGCCTCGTGGTTCATGCTCATCACCGGCTACGCGATCAACCTCGGCGTCGAACGCGCTTGGGCCTACTACGACGCGGGCGGCGCGATCCGCGACGTGCATCCGGTGCTGCGCTACTTCTTCCTCGCCGGCACGCTGGCGGTCGCCTGCACGATCGTCGTGGAGCTGCTCCGTACCCTCCGCCTCGCGGATGGTCTCTCGGCCGTCTCGCCTTCGAGATCGGGCTCATGTGGATCGGTGCGCCCATCATCGGGTTCTTCCTCGGCACCATGCCGGCGCTGCACGCTCAGACGAAGCTGATGTTCGGCGTGCCGCTCTCATGGAAGGTGACACCGAAGCGGCTCGTGGAGCGCCTCACCGAGGCCGCCTGACGCGCACGTCTCCGATCCGGGTTCGGCTACAATCACATCTCGGGCCGTGACACGCCGTCTTCGGGTCAGGGGGGTCTTCCTCGAGATGCGCATCCTCGTCCTGGGTTCCGGTGGTCGCGAGCATGCCATCGTGCACAAGCTGCTCCAGTCACCCCGCGTGACCGAGGTCGTGGCCGCACCGGGCAACGGCGGCACGGCGGCGATAGCCCGCAACGTGCCCCTCGACATCGACGACCCGGATGCCGTGGCCGTCTACGCGATCGCCGAGGGTTACGACCTGGTCGTGATCGGTCCCGAGGGTCCGCTGGTCGCGGGCGTGGCGGACGCGTGCGAGGCGCACGGCGTCAAGGTGTTCGGTCCTGTCGCCGACGCCGCGCGCCTCGAAGGCTCCAAGGACTTCGCGAAGGCCGTGATGAACCGGCACGGCATCCCCGCAGCTCGCAGCAGGTCCTTCGATCTGGCCGATCTGGCCGTGGAGTACCTCCGTGAGGTCGGCGCTCCGATCGTGATCAAGGCCGACGGTCTGGCGGCGGGCAAGGGTGTCACTGTGGCCATGGACGTCGGGACCGCCGAGCGCGCCATCCACGAGTGTTTCGACGGGCGCTTCGGCGCCGCGGGGTCCACCGTGCTCGTGGAGGAGTACCTCGAGGGTCCCGAGTGCTCCCTGCTCGCGTTCACGGACGGACGCACGGTCGTGCCCATGGTGCCGGCGCAGGATCACAAGCGCGCCTTCGATGACGACGAGGGGCCCAACACCGGCGGCATGGGCGTCTTCTCGCCCGTTCCCTCGCTCGACGCGGCGGCGCTGGCCGAGATGACCGGCCTTCTCCAGCGGGCCGTCTCGGGGCTGTACTCCGACGGCATCCTGTACTCCGGAGTCATCTACGGTGGCTTCATCCTCACGGCCCAAGGGCCCAAGGTGCTCGAGTTCAACGCGCGCTTCGGCGACCCGGAGACCCAGGTCATCCTCCCGCGCATGGAGAGCGACCTGTTGGACGTCATGATCGCGACGGCCGACGGGCGGTTGGACGGCGTCGACGTGCGCTGGCGTCGCGATCCGGCCGTCTCCGTCGTCCTGGCTTCGGGCGGCTACCCCGGCGCGTACGAGAAGGGCAAGGTCATCTCGGGGATCGAGGCCGCCGAGCAGGTCCCGGGTGTGACCGTGTACCACGCCGGTACCGTCCGTCGCGGCGACGATGTCGTCACAGCCGGCGGGCGCGTGCTGAACGTCACGGCGCTCGCTCCAACGCTCGCCGAGGCCCGCGCTCGCGCGTACGAGGCGGTCGGACTCATCAGCTTCGACGGGATGTTCTGCCGCTCCGACATCGGCGCCCGCGCCGTGGCGGAGGCCGGCTAGTGCTCGCCGAGCGCGTGCTGACGGCGTTCCTGCGCCAAGCCAACTCCCGCTACCTCGAGATCGATCACTCCGAGGCGGTGCGGTTGCCGGATCCCGAGCCGGGGCGCGCCTACATGCTCTACGCACATGTCCCGTTCTGCGTCAGGCTGTGCCCTTACTGCTCGTTCAACCGGTTCCCCTATTCCGAGGACATCGCACGCACCTATTTCGCGCACCTGCGCGACGAGATGCGGATCATAGCGGACAAGGGGTTCCACTTCGGTTCGATGTACGTGGGCGGCGGCACGCCGACGGTGCTCGTCGACGAACTGTGCCACACGATCGATCTGGCCCGCGAGCTGTTCGGGGACATGGAGGTCTCGTCCGAGACCAATCCGAACCACCTGACGCCCGAGTACACGGAGTGCCTGGCGCCGCGCGTGCACCGCTTCTCCGTCGGCGTCCAGAGCTTCGATGACGGCCTGCTCAAGCAGATGGACCGCTACGAGAGATACGGCTCGGGAGCGCAGGTCCTGCAGGCGCTCGCCGATGTCGCGGGGGTCTTCAAGTCGCTGAACGTGGACCTGATCTTCAACTTCCCGAACCAGACCGAGGCGATGCTGCGGCACGACATCGACCTGCTCAAGGCGAGCGGTGCCGATCAGGTGACCATGTACCCGCTCATGGTCTCGCCTGCCGTGCGGCGCTCCCTCACTCAGAGCGTCGGAAAGGTCGACTACGCACGCGAGGAGCACTTCTACCAAGTGACGTCCGAAGCGCTCGCGGACGTCTTCGAGCCCTCCTCGGCGTGGTGTTTCTCGCGCGTCGGCGGCGGGATGATCGACGAGTACATCGTGGACTACGACGAGTACGTGGGCGTCGGGTCAGGGGCGTTCAGCTTCCTCGGCGGCTCGATCTACACCAACTCCTTCTCGCTGCGCGAGTACGGCGAGGCGGTCGAAGCCCACCGCACCTCGGTCACCGGCACCAAGCGCTTCAGCACGCGCGAACTGATGCGCTATCGGCTGCTGATGGGCCTGTTCGGCCTCACGCTCGACAAGCGGGCGTTCGAGCGCGACTTCGGCGTGCCTTTCGACCGGGCGATGCGCTTCGAGGCGGGCTTCATGCGCGCGGTCGGCGCCTTCGCGCGTGACGATGCCGATGTCGTCGCCCTGTCCCCGAAGGGCCGCTACCTGCTCGTCGCGATGATGCGCGAGTTCTTCGCCGGCGTGAACAACCTGCGCGACCAGGCGCGCGCAGCGCTCCCCGACGACGAGCAGCACCTGCTCTTCGACGACGAGCGGTGCGACGAGGAGCACTCGGTGGCCGCGGCCGCGGCGATGACGCACACCGCCGAGGACCTGCTCCCGCCGAACCGGCTGTAGCCGCGTGCCGGGGCGCGGGCGGGCGTGGAGCGCTAGAATCACTCATGCCGAGCCCACATGACACGGAGGGGACCCGCATGCCTGACTCGCCGCTCGTCGGCATCGTGATGGGCTCGAGGTCCGACATGGACGTCATGAAGGACTGCGCGGCGCAGCTCGACGAACTCGGCGTGCCCTACGAGATGCTCGTGGCGTCCGCGCATCGTCAGCCCTCGAAGGTGCACGAGTGGGCTGCGGGTGCCGCGGACCGCGGCCTGCGCGTGATCGTCGCCGCGGCCGGCAAGGCCGCGCACCTCGGCGGGGTCGTGGCGGCCTACACGCCGCTGCCCGTCATCACCGTCCCGATGAAGACGTCGGATCTGGGCGGTCTGGATTCGCTGCTCTCGATGGTGCAGATGCCCACGGGCGTGCCGGTCGCCTGTGTCGCGATCAACGGCGCGCGCAACGCAGCCATACTCGCAACGCAGATCCTCGGCGTTGGCGATCCCCGGTACCGCGAGGCTGTCTCCGCGCTGAAGGACAGGCTCGCCGAGGGCTAGAGACTCGGCGCCGGTCCGCTGGGGAAGGAAGGCGGCGCGATGGTCTGGGAGAAGGCTCGCGAGGACTGGGCGGACGAGTTCGAGGGACACGCGCTGTCCATGCTCGACCTCTACTGCAAGACCCTCTCGGACCTCGGCTACGATCCGGTCCCCTATCCGGACATCGACGAGCGCGTGGGATCGAGCGTGTCGGCGGGCGGGAAGTTCGACGCGCTCAACCACGCGCACTGGATGTGCCGCGAGGCGCGCGGGTTCATCAGGCAGAATCGCCGCGAGAAGGCCTACCGCTGGATCGGGACGATCCAGGGGATCCTGTGGCTCGGAGGGGTCTTCTCCATCGCAGAGCTGCGGAAACACAACGAACTGCCGCCTGAGGAGTGGGGCGACCGCCGCAAGAAGCCGCGCCAGTCGAGCGAGGGGCTGCTCAGGCCGTCGGACTGACCGGGACAGCAGCATCTCGCCACCTGAAGAAACCTGTAGCGAACCGGCTCCGGGCCGGCAGTACCGTGGTACAGTGCTATACATGTCAATACATTCAACACAAGCGACGGACTCATCCGGATCGGTCGACGCGCTGGCCATCACCGGTGTCATGCGCGCCCTCTCCAATCCGAACCGTCTCCGGATCTTCCTTCTCCTCCGCGACCATCTGAAGCGGGAAGGCAAGGGCGCGGGTCTTCGCGTCGGCGAGATCGCGGAGCGCCTTGAGGTCACGCAGTCCACGGTCTCGCATCACCTCAAGGAGCTCGAGCACGCCAAGGTGATCCGGCTCGAGCGCCGAGGGCGCAACGTCATGTGCTCGGTCGTTTGCGAAACACTCGAAGATGTCCTCGAGTGCCTGGGCTGCAATCTCTCCTGACCCACCGGGACGTCAAGGTATCATGCGCGTACTCCATTACTATGCTGTGATAGAGTGCCGGTGCGGCCTCGGGCCGCCGACTGACGAACGGAGAGACCGCTATGCTGTCGCTCGCATTGCCGAAAGGCTCGCTCGAGGAGCAGACGCTGCTGCTCTTCTTCCAGGCCGACCTCGAGGTCAAGAAATCCTCACGCGAGTACAACCCCACCATCGCCGATGCGCGCATCGCACGGGTCAAGATCCTGCGGCCGCAGGAGATACCGATCTTCGTCGCCGACGGGCACTTCGACATCGGCATCTCGGGTCACGACTGGGTGTGCGAGACCGGCGCGGACGTCGTCGACGTCGCCGAGTTGCCGTACGCCAAGACCGGCACGGGAGTCGTGCAGATGGTGCTTGCCGTGCCGCAGGACTCGCCTATCGCCACCGCTCGGGAGATCAAGCCCGGCAGCCGCATCTCCACCGAGTTCCCGGCCACGACCAAGCGCTTCTTCGAGGAGCTCGGCATCCCGGTGGAGGTGCACTTCTCGTACGGCGCCACCGAGGCCAAGGTGCCCGACATCATGGACGCGCTGGTCGATCTCACGGAGACCGGCTCCACCCTGCGTCGCAACGGGCTCAAGATCGTCGACACGGTCATGACGTCGACGACGCGCCTGCTCGCCAACAAGGCGGCGTGGGCCGATCCGGACAAGCGCCACGCGATCGAGGAGGTCCGCACGCTGCTCCTGGGCGTGATCGAGGCGCGCGGGCGTGTCCTGCTGCTGATGAACGTGCCGCACGACAAGCTAGAGTCGGTGGTCGCGGTCCTGCCGGCCATGAAGAAGCCGACCGTGAACCAGCTGTACGGCTCGGACGATTACGAGATCACGACCGTCGCCGACAAAGCCACCGTAAACGTGCTGATCCCGCAGCTGAAGGCGGCCGGCGCCGAGGACATCCTCGAGATGCCGATCTCCAAGATCGTCCGCTAGACGCTCGGCGGTCCTTCCCGCGCGCTCTCATCCCAGGAATCGGCGAACGAGGGCGGCTCGCAGGAGCAGGTCCGTCAGCCGCGAGTCCTGGGAGCCCGGACCGATCTCGCGGATCCGGCGCACGATGTCGAGGTGCTCCTCGTTGGCCGCCCATCCATACCCGGCACGATGGATGGCTGCCCGGAGGTCCGCGGTCATCAGCGGTCCGTCCATATCGCAGAACGCGAGGGCGTCGTGGATCTTGGAGTCGAACGACGGATAGACCTCGCGAAGGAAAGCGAGATCGCTCCGCGTGAGGGATTCGAGAGCGAGCAGCTCGGGTGGAAGCCCCATGGAGTACATCGCACACGTGAACGAGATCGCTCGAGGCAGCGTGATGCCTTCGACCTGTCGGGCGTAGCCGAACAGACCCACGTGGAGCTTGCGTGCCCTGCGGGGCGGCACGAAACGCGCCAGGCTGTTGATCGCGTCGGCCAGCTCGACGACGTGGGCGCGGTATGCCGCGCTGTATCGCTCGATCAGCGGAAGCGCCTGTGCTGCGTCGACGGGCGTCGCGCGGCCGATCTCGCGCCCCCGGAGCGTGGCGACGGCGGAGCGGACCTCATCTGCGGGGTAGTCGTACTTGAACGCGGACTGGATGGTGAACGTCACGACGCTCGGATACTCCCGGCCCACCCGTTCCGCTGTGTGCGGAGCCAGTCCGCCACGGAACGGCGCGGAGCCCATCCCGAGGATGGGATGCAGCCGTACGCCACGCCGCTCCGCAAGGAGGTCCAGTTCGTAGAGCGCGATCTTGTTGGACAGGGCGGCCGAAGCCAGTCCGTAGTTCATCGCGGTGTCCGAGCGCGCCAAGAAGACCCGCTGGTCCGTGACGTCCTTGTCGGCGAGGTACTCCTCGACGATGGTGGCCGCCGCGAGCATGCTCGGCAGGTCCTCGAAGAGCGGGATGACCTCGATGTGGTCGGGCGAGAAGGTCCCGATCCACTCGCCGATGGTGATGTCGTCATCGCGGAAGCGCAGTGACTGCCGGCCGACTATGAAATCACGGTAGTAGCGGTAGATGCGGTCGACGCACCGGGCGGAGGTGGTCATGGGGAGGATCACCTCGAAGATGGGTGAGACCTCGCGCCCGTAGAAGAGCCGCGCGGTGTCGAAGGATCGCGGGATGCTCTCCAGCGTCTCGAGCAGGATCTTGGCCTCGGCCGTCTCGACCGTCGGATTGGGCACGCGCAGCGTGAGCCGGACATCCTCACCCAGGACGTGTTCCGTGAAGTACTGCTCGTACAGAGAGAGCAGCTTCTTCACCACGTAGGTGTCGATCTCCTTGCCCTCGACGTCCCACATCTGCTCGTCACAGCCGAGGTGGGAGAAGGCGTAGTACGCCTCCCGGACCTCGTCTTCTCCTGCCAGCACGGGTGAGGATGAGAAGAACGGTGCCATGACGTTGTCCGGGTGCTGGGTGCTCATGCAACGCGGGATGTCCCGCACGGTGCCCACCGTCCTGTTCGGTCAGCCGGAACGGCGTACCGGCCGTCTCGGCAAGAGCAGGATAGCGCGCGTCAGGTGTCGCTTGCCGACCCGCGCCGACGCTTGCCCGCCGCGCTGAGCACGAGGCCGAGCGCCGCCAGGCCGAGGAACCCTGGAGGCGCGCACGGCAGCGTGCGCTTCTTCGAGCCGGTCGCGCCCCCCGCAGCGTTCGCGGATGCCGTCGTCTGGCCCCCCGGCGGCGTCACGGCGCCGAGGTTCCCCGCCCCCTCGCCACCGCCGATGAGGTCGTCGAACGCCGCGAACTCCGGCGCCGGCACCGTGCCGAACTCGATCTCGGAGAGATACGTCTCGTCGCGCGTGGTGCCGCGGTAGACATCGAGGATGGTGACCTTGGCGGTGACCGCCTCGGCGTCCGCCGGGAAGCGCTGGAGTTCCGGCCGGTCGGCCAGCGTGATCGTGGTGGCGGTCCCGTCGGAGAACTCGATCTTCAGCCTCTTGGGGCGGTTGTACTTGTAGAAGAGCTCCGGGCGCTTCGCGTAGCCGGGCAGGACGCGGATCTCCTTGACCGCCTTGACCTGCCCGAACTTCACCAGCACCCACTGGCCTTTCCCGCTGCCCTTGGCCGCTTCCGCCCACGCCGAGGACGGGTTGCCGTCGGCGGCCTGCGCGGCGGGGTAGGCGTACTCGCCGAGCTTGAGGTTCGTGGAGCTCTTGACGCTCACCACGGGTGTCCAGGGCGGCGGCGGGCCATCGTAGGTCTGGGGGCGCCAGAAGGCGAACTCGATGTCGTAGGGCGAGTTGCCGCTCTCGCCCGCCTTCGGCTCGTAGTCGGTGAAGGTCCACTGGTGGACGCCGGGTGAGGGCTTGGCGTAGCCCATCTGGATCCCGTCGCCCTCCGGTTCGGTCTCGCGGAAGCTCTCCGAGCTGAAGGACATCGCCTCGTCGGGACCCCAGCCGAGGAAGTCGGAACTGAGGCTGTAGCGGATGACGGTCGTGCCGATGGTGCCAGCCCACCCGCTACCGGTGGAGACGCGGTAGGGGTAGTACGCGAGCCAGTTGTAGGTCGCGTCGGCGTACTTGGGAGGCGGAGCCACACCCTCTGGCGGGCCGACGACGGTGGAGCCGGGCGCGGCCAGATAGTTCACGGTGATCATGGTCGTGCCGTGCGGGAAGGTCGCCTCGTGCAGGTAGTAGTCGCGCTTCCAGCCCTCCCAACCCGGGATCCTGTCGTCCACCTCGGCGTAGGTGACCGTCAGCGGCTTTCCGTCCTGCCAGGCGCGGAACGCCGCCGGCGGGATGTAGTCGCCCTCGGGAGGCTTGTTGAACGGGAAGCCGAGCTTGACCTTCTGGGCTTTGCCGCGGTTCACGAACTTGAAGTCCACCCGGTACTCGGCGTAGCGGTCGTAGGCGATGACCTGGACGGTCTCGGCCTCCATGCGGATGTCGGTCGAGGTGATCGGCTTGACGTTGCC
>PNNM01000032.1 GCA_013824215.1 Coriobacteriaceae bacterium | reverse complement strand
TCGGCGGCTCCCGCCAGGATCCGCCTGCGCTCGGCTGCCGCGGTCGAGCCGGTGAGCAGCGCCCACGGGACTTCCGCTGCGTCCAGCAGCGGCCCGGCGGCGCGCGAGTACTGGCGCGCGAGGACCTCGGTGGGCGCCATCATGGTCGCCTGGCTGCCGGAGTCCGCGACCGCCGCCAGAGCCACGGCCGCCACCGCGGTCTTCCCGGTCCCCACGTCCCCCAACAGCATGCGGTTCATGGGCTTCGCGGAAGCCATGTCGGCGAGGATCTCCCGCACCGCCGTGCGCTGGTCGTCCGTCAGCGCGAACGGCAGTGCGGCGAGCAGGGCCGCGTGCCGCGGGCCGTCGGTCGTGTGCGCGAAGCCGGGTCTCTCGTCGACGAGGGCGTGACGCCGCATCGCCATGCCGATCTGCAGGGCGAACAGCTCGTCGTAGGCGATGCGGGTCCGGGCCGCCGCGACGGACTCGGCACTGTCCGGGAAGTGGATCTGGCGCAGCGCCTCGCTCCAAGGCACCAGGCCGCGCGCCAGACGCAGGTCGGCTGGGAGATGGTCCGGCACGTCGCCGAAGGCGGCGAGCGCCTCGGAGATGAGGCGTCGCATCCAGTTGGTGGACAGGCCCTCGGTGGCGCGGTGGATCGGGATGACGCGCGCCAGCGCCGACGGGTCGCCGTCCTCGCCGAGCTTCTCGAAGAACGGGGTGCGGATCTGCTTGAGGCCGTAGTCGAGCTGGACCCGTCCCGCGAAGGCCACGCGCTCCCCCGCCCGGAAACGCTGCGCCATGTACGGCTGGTTGAACCAGACCCCCAGCAGCGCCCCGGTCCCGTCGACGATCCCCACTTCCACGATGGTCAGGCGCGGGCGCGGATGCTTCACCTTGACGTCGTGGACCGTGCCCACGACCGTCACGTCGGTGTCGGTGACGAGGCGAGCGAGCGTCGTCGTGGCGCTGAGGTCGAGATACCGGAACGGATAGTGGCGAAGCAGGTCGCCGACGGTGGTGATGCCGAGTCGCGCGAACGCGGCGGCCTTCGCATCGTCGACGAAGCGCACCTGCGTCACGGGACCGTCCCAGGCCGCGAGCGCGTCCGTGCGCGAGAGGCCGGGTGCCGCGGGTACGCTCACGGCCGCTCTACGGGACCGGGTGGTACGCGAGGCCGGCGGCCTCGGGACCCGCGTACGTGCCGATGACCGCGCCCACGAGGCCGATGCTGTCGAGCTCGTAGTCCGCGTGTGCGGCGTCCAGGGCCGCCTGCAGCTCCTCGGCCACCTTGGGCGCGCAGGCGTGGAGGAACGCGAGGCGGACCGGCCGCGTCATGGAATCGCGCGAGACCTGCGCGGCGAGCTCGGCGAAGGCCCGCTTGCGGCCCCGCTCCTTCTTGAACGGCTCGATGGTGCCCTCGGCGTTGAACGTGAGCACCGGCTTGATGTCCAGGAGCGAGGCGGCGAGCCCGGCCGCCTTGCCGGCGCGGCCGCCCTTGACGAGGTAGTCGAGCGTGTCGAGCACGAAGAAGAGCTTGGTGGAACGCGCCGTGTCGATGGCCGTGCGCTCGATGGCGTCCGCGTCGCCGCCGGCGTCGCGGACGGCGACTGCCGCCTTGACCACGAGGCCGAGCGCTTGGGTGACGTTCTTGGTATCGACGACTCGCACCGGGATGGGCGACGTGGAGGCCGCGATGTTGGCGGACTCTACCGTGCCGGACAGCGCCGAGGTCAGGTGGATCGAGACGATCTCGGTCGCGCCGG
This sequence comes from Coriobacteriaceae bacterium, assembly GCA_013824215.1. Taxonomy (GTDB): domain Bacteria; phylum Actinomycetota; class Coriobacteriia; order Anaerosomatales; family D1FN1-002; genus PNNM01. Next base: position 10,303 of record PNNM01000032.1, on the reverse strand, counting down.
CGTCGGCGAGCTTGCGGTAAGCGGTCTCGAAATCCGCTGGCGAGGGCTGCGAGGTCTTGGGCAGCGCGGTCGCGGCCTTCAGGCGCTCGAAGAAGCGCTCGGGGGCGATGTCGACCCAGTCGAGCAGCGTCTCTTCGCCGAAGAGCACCTTGAGCGGTACCATCTCGACGTTGTTGGCGGCGTACCACTCCAGCGGCTGGTCGGCGGTGCTGTCGCAGACGATCCCGATGGTCCCCATACCCTCACTGACTCCTCTCGCTCGACCCGGTTGCCGGCGGGCCGCTACTCGGCGGACATGATGAGCGGATAGAGCGGCTGCTCTCCGCGGTGCGTCTCGACCTCGAGGTCGGGGTGCGCCTCGGCGAGCCGGGCTGCGAGAGCTGCGAGGGCATCGTCGGCCAGGTCCTCGCCGGCCAGCAGGGTGAGCGTCTCGGCGGAGTCTGAGATGACGGCGGCCAGGCGGACGGCGACGTCGGTGAGGTCGTCCCCGATGACGGCGATCTCGTCGTCGGCCAGTCCGATGATCTGGCCGGCCCGGATCGCGCCCACGTCGCTCTTCGCGTCCTTGACCGCCGTGGTGACCTCCCCGGTGCGGACCCGGGAGGCGGCCTGCGTCATCGAGGCCACGAGGTCGTCGAGGTCGGCCGCGACGTCGAACTCCAGCATCGCCGCGAAGCCTTGGGGCACGGAGGTGGTGGGGACGATGGCTACCGGACGGTCGTGCAGCGAGGGCACCTGACTCGCGGCAAGGATGATGTTCTTGTTGTCCGGCAGGATGATGACGGTCTCGGCGTGCACCTTCTTGACCGCCTCGTAGAGGTCGCGAGTGGACGGGTTCATCGTCTGGCCCCCGCTGATGACCTCGTCGACGCCGAGGCTGCGCAGGATCTCGGCGAGCCCGTCGCCCACGGCGACCGCGACCACGCCGATGCGCTTGGAGGGCCGGACGGGGGTCTCCGCGCGGATCGCCTCGGTGCGCGCCGCTGTCTGGCGGCGCATGTTGTTGATGTGCACGTCGGCCACCTCGCCGATGGTGGTCGCGTGGGCGAGGACGGTCGCGGGGTCGTCGGTGTGGACATGGATCTTGAGCGTGTCCGCTCCGCCCACGACGAGCTCCGAGCCGCCGTGCGAGGCCACCCACTCGTGCATGGATTCGCGGTCGAGGTCCTGCCCGTGGAGGAGGAACTCGGTGCAGTAGAGGTACTCGGTGTCCTGCCAGTCGTCCACGGAAAGTACCTCGGACAGGTCCACCTCACCGGTCGCGAACGCCTCGGCGAGGTGCAGGTCCTCGCCCTCCAACTCGGCGATGAAGCCCTCGGCCAGTATGGCCAGCCCGAACCCGCCGGCGTCCACGACGCCGTTCTCTTTCAGGACCGGCAGGAGGTCGGGGCCGCGGCGGACCGAGTCGTACGCGGCGTCGACGACGCGGCGCAAGACCGCGTCCAGCGCAAGCCCGGCTGCCGCCGCCCCCTTCGCGGCCGCCGCGGAGTCCTTGAGCACGGTGAGCATCGTGCCTTCGACCGGCTTGCGCACGGCCTGGAACGCCACCGTGGTCGAGCGCTCGAGCGCCGCGGAGACGAGTGTCGCGTCGATCACCTCGGCGGGCCCCACCACCTCGCACAGCCCCCGGAGCATCTGGCTGAGGATGACGCCCGAGTTGCCGCGGGCGCCCATGAGCGATCCGTGGGTGACCGCGCGGCACACGGTGTCGCGGTCGGGCCCCGGGGGCATCGCGGCGAGCTCGGCCAGCACGGCGTCCATCGTGAGCGACATGTTGGTGCCGGTGTCGCCGTCGGGGACCGGGAAGACGTTCAGGCGGTCGACCTCGTCCTTACGCGAGCGGAGCGCCTCGGCGGCCGCCTGTACGAGCGCACGTGAGCGGGGTGGTCCTCCCGAGGGCATCGCGCGTCCTTTCGTTCAGGGCTTCACTTCCGGACCTTGATGCCCTGGACGTGCACTTCCACGTTCATGACCTTCACGTCGGCCATCTTGGTGAGGACGTATTCGACCCGGCCGGCGAGGTTCTTGGAGACCTCGGCGATGTTGGTGCCGTGCTCGACGACGACGTAGAGGTCGACTGCGACGCTCTCGCCGTCGCCCGTGACCATGACGCCTTTGCGCAGCTTGTCGAGCGAGAGCACCTGGGCGACGCCGTCGCGCAGGCTCGGGGCGGCCATCCCGACGACGCCGTAGACCTCGAGCGCGGCATAGCCGGCGAGGTCGGCGAGCACGTCGTTGGCTATCCGGACGATGCCGATGATGGGCGCTGTCACGCCGTCACGCTCCCCCTTCGGACTCGTGGAGGCCCTCGAGCGCGGAGATGAGCACCGCGACGTCCACTCCGTGCATGCTGGCGACCGAAGAGAGCGTCTCCATCTCGGCGCCGAGGCACGTGGAGCAGCCCAAGCCGAACCGCTCGAAGACGCGCACCGCCTCCGGGTGACCGTAAAGGACATCCTTGATCAGCATGTCGTTCGAGTACACCGCTGCCTTCGTCTCCTTCGCCGGCGGGCGTGCTGCCAGTATAGCCGATGGCGGGATGGGGGATTCCTTGCCCCTACCTGCGGCGCGTGCTAACATTCGCCCCTGTTCGACACCGTCATCAACGAACGATACTCGGGCCATGAGGTCGCGGCACCCGGGAACCTATGAGGAGTGCGAAGAGATGTCCAAGATATGCGTCGTCTGCGGCAAGAAGCCGACCGCCGGCCGCAACGTGAGCCACTCGCATCGGGTCACCAACCGCACGATCTACCCGAACGTCCAGAAGGTCACAGCCGTGGTCGACGGCTCGGTCAAGCGCGTCAACGTCTGCACGAAGTGCATGAAGGCCGGCAAGGTCCAGCGCGCCTAAGACCCGCCGTCCCCGCTGGGCGCCCCTAACGGCTGTCCGGCACCCTCTCCGACCCCGAGCGGAGGATCCTGACCAGGACCTCCACGACCTCGGGGTCGAACTGTGTCCCGGCCTTGGTCTCGAGCTCGAGGATGGACTGGTCTCGCGAGAGCGCCTTGCGGTACGGCCTGTCGGAGGTCATCGCCACGTAGGCGTCGGCGGCCGCCAGGACACGCGCGCCGAGCGGGATGCACTCCCCCGCCAGGCCGCCCACGTACCCGTGGCCGTCGAACCACTCGTGATGGTGATAGACGATCGGGACGACCGCCTTGAGCGCCGGGGCCTGCTCGAGGATCTCGGCGGCCACGACCGGGTGCATCTTCAGAAGACCGCGCTCGACCGTCGAGAGCGGGCGCTCCCCCAGCAGGGAGATCTCCCCAGCGCCCGACATGCCGATGTCGTGGAGCAGCGATGCGATCTCGAGGGCTTGGCGCTCCTCGTCCACGATGCCCATCCCGTCCGCGATCGCCAGCGCTATGGCCAGGACGCGCTCCGTGCCGCCCAAGGCGTAGGGGTCCTTGGTCTCGAGCGCGAGCGCGAGGGCGCGCAAGGAGTCGAAGTACAGCTCGCGGGCCGAGGTGACGGCGCGGGCGTTGCGTATCGCCACTGCGGTCTGCCGTCCGAGGGTCTCGAGCGCGTCCATGTGCGTCGAGGCGAAGCGGGCCGGGAACGATCTGCTCCCGACGTTGAGGACGCCGAGGGTGCCGTGCTCGTCGGTCAGCGGGACGGAGATCGCCGAGCGCACGCCGTGGCGCGGCACGCGGGGACGGTTGCTCGGCAGGTCCTCGACGAGTACCGGCTTCGCGGTCGCCAGCACCCATCCGGCTATGCCCTCGCCGGCCGCCACCGACGACGAGAGCGCGACCTCATCGGGAAGGCCACGGGAGGCGGCGATGCGCATCCTGCCGTCGGCCCGATCGACGAGCATGACGCTGCCCGTCGCAGCATCGGCGAGGCGCATGGCGCGATCCAGGCAAGCGTCGACGACCTCGCGTTCGGACAGGATGCGCGAGAGGTCCCTGGCGGTCTCGACGAGGGCTCGCGCGGCGTCGCTCTCGGAGCGCGCCAGGTCGATCGCGATGCCGGCAGCCAGCCCCGAGGTGTGGCGGCGAGCGAGGAGGTGCAGGGGTTCGGTGTCCGGAGCCTCGGCGGACAGGAGGTCCAGCGCAACGACCGCTCGGACGTCCGGGAGGCGCACGGGGAAGGCGAAGCGCCACAGGACGGTCTCGTGCCCGCCTGAATCGAGCCGGTGCAGGGCGTCGAGGACGGGCCGGCCCTCCGTATCGGCTCGGCCGAGCACCGGGTCGTCGAGCCGCAGGGGCTCGCGCGCGGGAGCGAAACGGCCGGTGACCGCGAGCGGTCTGAACGTGCCCGAGCTCGCGTCCGCCACCCATGCGTGCGCGGCGGCGACGTCGAGGGCGGCGGAGGAGTCCCGCGTGAACGCCCGCAGGGCCGCGGCGGTGCCGGCCGGCACGGTCCAGTCCTCGTCGTCCTGCTGAGCCACAGGGGCCGGGCTGGACGGCTCCTCGACCTGCTGAGGCGCGGGGGGATCGTCGGCGGCAGCCTGCGCAGGAGTGCCGCTGCCCGAGAAGAAGTGCGCTATGCGGTCGAAGATCGTCACGGTCCTCCCTCGGGTGAGTATACGGCGGCGCCGGCGGCTATCCTGCCGACGGAGATTCCGCCGTCGGATGGAACGCCAAGACGAGGAGTCTCCCCTCGCGGAGCGTGATGATTCCCTCATCCGAGGTGAGGACGTTGCTCACGCCGAGGCCGGAGAGCGGATCGAGACGGCTGTCCCGTGGTGGGAATGCGAAGCCTTTGAGCGTGACGCCGTCCGCGCCCTCGGGAGACAGGATCGAGACGAGCGTCCCCTCCGCACCGCGGAGTGTCAGGTCCGGGCGGGTCGTCGCATCGAGCGCCCAGGCGCTCCAGCCGGGCTCTCGGGCCTCGGCGAGGAGGTCCGCGGCGTCGAGAAGACAGCCGAGCGCGGCGAGCGTGTGATCGAGTCGGGCCGAGAACGCCGCCGTGACGACGAGGTGATCGGCGCCGAGCCGGCGCGCGGCCTCCACCGCCAGATCCAGATCGGTGCGGTCCTTGGCGCGCGGATGGCGCTCGATCGGGATCGGCGCGGCCTCGAGCGCCGCCACCTCGAGCGGGTCGAGCGAGTCGAGGTCGCCGACGACGAGGTGGGGCTTGACCCCGAGGCGGCGGCAGAGCGCCGCACCACCGTCCGCGGCGACGACGAGTTCCACCGAGGACAGCAGCGAGGAGTAGAAGGCGTCCGAATCTGCGGCCGCGACCGCGCCTACGACGCAGGCCTTCATCCGCGCGCGCTCCGCGCGGGGACGGTGCGGTCGAGCACGGGAACCACGATCGCGGCCGCCACCGCGCACGCGACGATCGACGGCAGCATGTAGGTGGCGTTGTACACGAGGGAGTAGAGCCACACGGGCTGGCCCTCGGGCGCGTTGGCTCCGAAGAACACGACCCCGGAGACGTAGTGGGACGCGAGCCTGGCGAGACCTCCCACGACAGCGCCGATGGGCGCCCGCGCGACGGCCATGTCTCCGGCGTCCGGCCGGGACGGCAGCAGGCCCGCGAGCCCTACGAGGCCGAAGGCGAGCGGGTAGTCGAGCACCACCTGCGCGGGATGGACGATGTAGGGCCCCATCGCGAGGTTGACGAAGCCGTAGAGCGCGCCCGTGACCACGCCCGCCACAGGTCCGCGGCGAAGCGCGATGACGATGATCGGCAGCATGTCCAGCGAGATGGACCCGCCCGCGATGTGGATCGGCAGCCGCACGCTCATGTAGTTCAGTACGGCCCCGAGCGCTATCGCGAGGGCCATCTCCACCAGGGTGACGAGACGTTCCTTCTTCATGACGATCCGGCCTCCCGTTCGACGTGCGCGAACCGAGTCGGGAGCGCGTGCGGCCCGAGGTGTGCATGAGGCCGGACGTGTACCGTGGTTGCCTGCCCCGCATTACCGGGACGGTCTTTCGGTCGCGGCTACCCTCGCCGCCTCTCAGCCGCAGTTCGCGGCTCCCGATACGGTCTTACCCCGCGGATGTTCGCACAACGGCGTCGGACGTCGCAAGCCGTCGGTCCACCGACGTCAGTCGATGGCGCGGAGGTAGGGGTACGGGTTGACGGCTCCGCCGCCCCCGGGGTGGATCTCGAAGTGCAGGTGCGGCGAGCCGCTGGAGGCGTTGCCCGTGGAGCCCACCCAGCCGATGATGTCCCCCCTGTTCACGCGCCCCGATGTCACGGCGTAGCCGGAGAGGTGCGCGTAGTAGAACTGCCAGCCGTTGTTGGCGTTCAAGTAGATGCACCTGCCTCCGAGACCGCCGGTGCGCGAGGAGACGGTGCCGTCGAGTACCGCCACTACCGGGGTGCCGTGCGCAGCCATGATGTCGGTGCCCTTGTGGCTGCGGCGACCTCCCGAGCGCGAGGCTCCCCAGGTGTCGCTGTAGTAGCTGACGCCGGCTACCGGGAACACCATCCCGAGCGGTCCTCTCGGCAGCGAGCGGAACGAGCCCCCAGACTGGCCGACGAGGCGCTCGAACTGCTGCTGCTTGGCGCCCATGCGCCGCTTGAGCTTGTCACGCTCCGCGCGCAGTGAGGAGAGGGCCTTGCGCTTGCGCTTGGTCTCGCTGCCCACCTCGGCGCGCTGCTTCGAGAGCTTCAGCTGCAGCGACTCGACGTCCGAGATGGTGAACGCGTCCGAGCGACCCACCCGCTGCATGAAGTCGAGGCGGCTCACCATGTCATCGAAGGAGGATGCGCCGAGCACGACCGTCATGTAGCTGAGTCCGCCCGCGCGATACATGAGACCGACGCGTTTCGAGAGGCGCTTCCTGGCCGCGGCCAATTCGCGGTTGGTCTTGGCGATCTGCTTGTCGAGCTTCTTGAGGCGCACCTCGGACTCGTCGACGCGCCAGTAGGCCCGCTCGTAGGCGGCGCCCGCGCGACGAACGTCGTTTTTGAGCTCCTTGAGCTGCTGGGCGATCTGGCCGCTGTTGGCCCCGAACGCGCCCTCGACACCCGAGAGGAGGAGCGCTGCGGCGAGCGCGGCGGCCGCGATCCGCCTCGAGCCTGTGAGGCGGCCGTTCACGAACCGAACTCCTCGCCGAGCGCGCGGTAGATGGCGCGGGCGACGCTGTCCGCCCAGGCGGGGTCTTTGAAGGCGGCGGCGTCGGTCTCGGAGGCGGTGGAGCCGAGGCGGATCCGGATGCCCGGGACCAGGAAGACCGTGAGGATCGGATCGTCGACCGCGACGCCCTGCGAGGCCGACACGCGGGCGGCGGTGAGCGCGTCCATCGTGGAGCGCGCGAGGTCCGACGAGGCGACGAAGATCGAGGCGCGCTCCGGCGTCGAGGGCGGGACGAGGACGGCGGCGCCCTTCGCGAGCGTCTCGACCGACAGGCCGAGAACGGCCGCAGGCGAGGTCTCGCGCGCCCGGGCGAGTCTCGGGTCGACTCCGGTGTCGGTGTCGGTGAGCGAGCGGGTGACGGTGACCTGGGCGCCTGAGGCCTCGAGCAGGGAGCGGAGACGGCGCGCGACCTCGAGCGGGACGTCGGGGGCGGAGGTGTCGCCCGCACTCGGCCGGGGCATGGGCGCGGGGTCGATGACGAAGGAGCGCCCGTCGAGCCGGTACGGGAGGAGCGCGGAGGAGGCCGCACCATGCGAGGCGACGGTGAGCCGGACCGTCTGGGACGTGCGGACCCGGCTTCCGGGGGCCGGAAGGGTACGCAGGACGGTGTCGGACGGTTCCTGTGAGGGCTCGGTCTCCACCTGGACTGCGAGACCCTTGGCCGCCAGCGCGTCGCGTGCGGCGTCGAGCCTGAGCCCGACCACGTCGGGCATCTCGAACTCCTCGGAGCCGGCCGAGACGACCACGACGACGACGGCGCCCTCCTCGAGCACGGAACCCGGCGCCGGCGATTGCTCGATGACGCCGTCCCGGGCGACGATGGTGGAGAAGCGGACGTCGCCACGCTCGAGGAACAGACCGACCTCGGCCAAGCGGCTGCGAGCGACCGGCACGTCCAGGCCCGCCACGTTGGGGACGGTGACGGTGACCGGCCGACGCGCGACCATCGCGCCCAAGACTACCGCCGCCACCACGGCCACTACGACCGCGGCGGCCACGATGGCCCGGACCGGCAGGAGCGCCTTGCGGCGCGGTGATGTGCTCTCTGGCTCGTCGTTCATGCCGGGACAGTATACCAGCGGGTAGCGGTGGTATTGCGCATGCGGCCCGCCGCTTGCTAACGTGTGGCGCCGCCCGCGACCTCGCGGGAGGAGAACGCCCGGTGACACTGTGAGGAGCGTCGCGATGTCTTCATACGACTTCCGCTGCACCGAGTGCGGCGAGGTCTTCGAGATCGTCCGTTCGCACTCGGATTCCTCCGAGGTGTGCTGCCCGTCGTGCGAGGCTCCGGCCAAGCGCGTCTTCACGCCGGTCGGGGTCGTGTTCAAGGGCTCGGGGTTCCACAGCACCGACTACCGCAAGGGCGACGGTGAGAAGCCCGCCGAGGAGAAGCAGGCCCCCTGCGGCGCGGACAAGGCCGCCGGTCCCGCATGCCCGGGGTGTCCCGCCGCCGAATAGGGGCGGGCGTCAGTCCATCCGCACCCAGAACGGCTCGTCCCCGGTGCGGTAGATGGTGTCGATGAAGCGTACCGTGCCGGTCTTGCCGTCCATGGCCACCGAGTTGGTGCGCGCGCCCTTGCCGAAGTAGCGGACCCCGCGCAGCAGCTCACCGTCGGTGACCCCCGAGGCGATGAAGGCGGCCTCGTCGGTGTGGACGAGGCAATCCATGTCGAGCACGCCGTCGATCTGACACGTGCCCATGTCGACCGCGCGCGCTTTCTCCTCGTCGTTGCGCCAAGCGAAGCGGCCCATGAAGCAGCCGCCTATGCAGCGCATGGCCGCGCACGCGAGCACACCCTCGGGCGCCGCGCCTATGCCCAGGTAGAGGTGTATCCCCGTTCCCTCGATCGCCGTGGCGACCGCGCCGAAGACGTCACCGTCGCTGATGAGCCGGATCCGCGCCCCGGCGGCTCTGACCTCGGCGATGAGATCGATGTGGCGTTCGCGGTCGAGGATGCACACGACGAGGTCCTCGGGTTCCCTGTCGAGGGCCTTGGCGACGTTGCGGATGTTCTCGGTGGGGGTCGCGTCGATGTGCACGACGTCGGCGGCGGCGGGACCGACCGCGATCTTGTTCATGTACGTGTCCGGGGCGTGCAGCAGGGTGCCCTCGGGGCCGAACGCGAGGACCGCCAGCGAGTTGGACTGGCCGTATGCGGTGAGGTTGGTGCCCTCCAGAGGGTCGACGGCGATGTCGATCCGCTCGCCGCCGGAGCCCACCTCCTCGCCGATGTAGAGCATCGGCGCTTCGTCCCGTTCACCCTCGCCGATGACGATGCGGCCCGAGATATCCACGTTCTGGAACGCCGCGCGCATGGCCTCGACGGCGGCGTTGTCCGCTGCGTTCTTGTCCCCTCTGCCCATCCAGCGGCCCGCGGCCAGCGCTGCGGCCTCGGTCACCTCGAGCATCTCGACGATACGCGTGCTGCGCATGGCGCCTCCTCCTCGCGTCCGTCGCGACGCGTCAGCGGACTCGCTCGAGCGTCGCGACGAAGTGCCCGTCAGGACCGTCCGTCGCGGGGAGCGACTGGAACCAGCCTTCCACGGTGACGAAGTCGCGCCACTGTTCTGGCACGACGGCGTCGAGCCTGCGGAGCCGGAACCCGCTCCCCTCCTCCGAGCCGAGGAAGCCCTCTACCACGTCTGCGTTCTCGGCGCGGGTGACTGTGCACGTGGAGTACACCACAACGCCTCCCGGCCGAACAAGCGACGCGGCCGCCCGCAGGAGTTCGGTGCCGAGCGCCGCGAGCGGGCCGATGTCGGCGGGCGAGACGCGCCAGCGCATCTCGGGACGACGACGCAGGGTGCCCAGCCCGCTGCAGGGTGCGTCGACGAGCACGGCGTCGGCGGAGCCGGCCGGCGGCAGGGCGAGGATCGTCTCGGGTCTGGTGGAGTCGCCGGTGAGCGCTGTGACGCCTGGGATCTCGAGGGAGCGCATGCGGTCCTCCAGCACAGCGGTCTTGAACGGGTGGATGTCCACCGCGTAGATGTCGGCGGGTGCGCCGGCGGCGGCCGCATGCGTCTGGAGGAGCAGCGTCTTGGTGCCCCGGCCAGCGGCGAGGTCGATGAGGACCCCGTTGGGGTGCGAACCGATCGCGGCGGGCGCGAACTGGGATGCGGCGTCGGCCACGATGACGAGGCCGTCTCGCAGCGCGGCGCTCGCCACAGCACGCGCCGGGTCGCCGGCCACGATGGATCCCGGGATGGGACCCGGACCGGGCCGGGCGCCGCCGTGCATGAGTGCGTCGACCGCCATG
>PNNM01000031.1 GCA_013824215.1 Coriobacteriaceae bacterium | reverse complement strand
CCGCCGGAGGACTGCGGAGGGATCCCCGGTTTCGCCGAGTTCGTGGAGGCGATGGCCGATCCTCGGCATCCCGAGCACGCGGCTCTGAAGCGCTGGTACGGCGGCGAGTTCGACCCGGCGGCTTTCAGTGTGGAGCGCACGTCCTCGTTGCTGCGGGTGCTCGTGACCGGCGAGCTGCCCGACGACTGGGACGCGTGAGCGCCCTCGCCTCACCCCGCCGAGCGCGTCAGCTCCCGCCAGATGCTGCCCGCCGCGCGCCGGACGCGCCCGAGCACGCGCGCCTGCCCGCGCCGCACGAGTCGCACGCGCACGCTCACGTAGTGCTCGAGCGCGCGCACGTCGTCCGTGCGCACCCGGGCGAGAGCACGCTCGAGCAGCGGCAGGTCGATCTCGGTCTCACCGATCTCGCGCAGCGCGTCGCGCCCTTCGACCGACATCACCTGCAGGGTCTCGGACAGCGTCGAGAGACGCTCGCGCAACACCGCGACAGCGCCGCGTGATTCCACGCTCTCGACCGGTCCGAACGCCGCGAACTCGTAGTCGAACGGCGCCTCGACGATCCGCTGGCCCGTCATGACGAGCAGCTCGCAGTAGAGGTACTTGAACGCGAGCCGCACCAGACCCTCCTTGGCGATCCGCCGCATGGAGGTGCGCACGCGGACCGAGCGCAGCATACGGAAGCGGCCGTGCTCGGCGGCGCGGGTGACGTAGTCGTGGTCCTCGGCGAGCATGAGATCCTCGTCGAAACCGCCGATCGCCTCATGCACCTCCCGCGTCGCCAGGATGCAGAAGCCGGGCGCGTGCGGCGCCACGTACTGCATCACCTCGAGGTAGAAGTTCACGACCTCGCACGCGAACACGTAGGCGGCGTCGCGCTCGACGGGCTCGATGAACGCCGAGGCGACGACGAGATCGCGCTCCGCGAACTCGTCGAGCATCGCGGCGATCGCGCCGTCCTCGAGCACCACGTCGGCGTCGAGGAACAGGATGAGATCGGTCGTGGCGACGCGGGCGCCGGCGTTGCGGCCCGCTGCGGGCCTGCCGCCGTCGACCACGAGCACGTCTCGGGCCGCCGCGATCTCGCGCGTGCCGTCGATCGAGCCGGCGTCGGCGAGGATGACCGCGTCCGGCCTGCGGGTCTGCCGCTCCAGCGCGTCGAGCAGCCCAGGAAGCCGCGCGGCCTCATCGAGCGCCGGGATGACTACTGTGATGGTCCGGTCCAAGGCTGCTCCCCTCAGGTGTGCCACGGAGTCAACGGGCTGCGCGGACCGCAACCTCGCATCGGTACGATCATTCACGCCGTGGAGGATTATCCGCCATACATCGAGGGATCCTCGCCGGGGTCGCGTAGACACCCGCCACGTGGCCGGTTGCACAAGGTCGGGTTCATCGTGTACTTTCTGTACATTCCGTACAGGAGGTACATCATGACACGAGTCAGTGTGGCCGAGGCCCGCAAGGACCTGGCCGATATCATCAACCGCGCCGCCTATGCGCACGAGCGCACGCTCATCACGAGACACGACGCGGACGTCGCCGCCGTGATCTCGATCGACGAACTGCGCTTGCTCGACGCGCTCATCGAGCGCTGGGAGGACGAGGAGGACATCGCCGACGCCCACGAAGCTCTGCTAGAGGCGCGCGAGGACAACATCCCATGGGAGTCCATCAAGCGCGAGTTCGGGCTCTAGCCCCGCATGCCGCACTACGAGCTCGAGTTCAGACCGTCCGCCTATCGTCAGTTCGCGAAGCTCGACGCGGCGATCAAGCGCCGCGTCTCACCAGCGATCGAGGCGCTTCGCGTCGATCCTCGCCCCGTTGGGGCGAAGCACCTCTGCGGACCCGACGACGCATGGCGTATCCGGGTCGGCGCGTATCGGATCGTGTACACGATCCAAGACGACCGCCTGCTCGTGCTGGTCCTGAAGCTCGGGCACCGGCGGAACGTCTACCGCGGGACGTAGGGATCGCGGGCGTACCTGGCACCACAGCGATCGTTGACCCGGCTGAATGTATACCCTAGTATACATAACATGATGCCACGTAGCGGGATCATCGACGAGCTCTTCGGGGGACCCGGGCGCACGGCCGTCCTGCGCGTGCTCGCTTCGGCGGAGTCGCCGCTCACCGGCCGCCAGATCGCCGAGAAGGCCGATCTGAGCCCCGCGGGAGCTGCCCGCGCTCTCGATCGCCTCGCGGAACTCGGGGTGACCTCGCGACGTTCCGTAGGGCGCGCGGTCCTGCACGAGCTCGACCGCTCGGCGCCGGCCGTGACCGAGGTGCTGCTCCCGGCGATCGAAGCCGAGCGCCGCATCGACGTCGCGCGTACGACGGCGCACAGCACCTCCGTCCCGCCTGAGGTCATCGAATGCCTCGTGAGCGGGTTCGACCCCCTGCGCATACTGCTGTTCGGCTCGCGCGCGAGAGGAGAAGGTGACGAGCGCAGCGACTTCGACCTGCTCGTCGTGTTGCCGAAGGTCGCCGACAAGCACGCCACAGCGGTCGCGATGCTCGTCGCACTGGGGCACCTCGCGGTGCCGGTCGACGTGATCCCGACAGACCCCGCAGAGATCGAGCGCCGGGGTGACGCTGCAGGCAGCGTGCTGCACGAAGCCTTGCACGAAGGCGAGATCGTGTATGAGCGCGTCGCCTGATGCAGCCGAGGCGGGGCGGTGGCTCCGCTTCGCCGAGGAGGAACTCGCGCTCGCGCGAGCCCTCGTGTCCGATCCCGAGGCGCCGGCGCGCCTCGCGTGCTGGCACGCTCAGCAGGCCGCCGAGAAGGCGCTGAAGGCGGCGCTCGTCGTGCGCGGCACCGAGTTCCCGCGCACGCACAACCTGCTCGCCCTCCGAGCGCTCCTGACGCTCGAACTCGCAGCGCGCATGGACCTCGTGGCCTTGGCCGAACTCACCCAATGGGCGGTCGAGTCGAGGTATCCGGGTGACTGGGACGAGCCAGCCGCCGAGGAGGCGCGAGCGTCGCTCCTGACAGCCGAGACAGTCGTCGCGGCAGTCCGCGAGGCCGAGTGACACGGACTCGACCGGCGCCGTCAGCAGCGACTCGGCGCCTTACATGCGCTCAGGCGCACTGACTCCCAGCAGGCCGAGCGTGGTGGCAAGCACGATGCGGGTGGCGTCGACGAGCGCAAGGCGTGCGGCCGTCAGGTCCGGCTGGCCCGGCTGGACCACCTTGCAGACCGTGTAGAACTGGTGGAACGTCGCCGCCAGGTCCTCGGCAAAGCGCGTGAGCTTGTGCGGTGCAAGATCGCGAGCGGCCAACTCGACGACCTCGGACAGCTCGGCGAGTTTGCGCAGCAGGGTCAGCTCCGCGTCCTCGGCGAGCAGGGAGAGGTCCGCGCCCGCGGGCGCCACCGCCGCGATATCGACCGTCTCGTCGGCGGTGTCGGCCCCGGCAGCCTTGCGCAGGATCGAGCAGATGCGCGCGTGCGCATACTGCACGTAGTAGACGGGGTTCTCGGCGGACTGCTCCTTGGCCACCCCGATGTCGAAGTCCACCTGCTGGTCGGTGCTGCGGCGCAGGAACCAGTAGCGGGCGGCGTCGGCGCCCACCTCGTCGAGCAGCTCCTCGAAGGTGACCATCTCGCCGGTGCGCTTGCTCATACGCACGGCCTCGCCGTCGCGATACAGGTTCACCAGCTGGCCGATGACCAGATCGAGCTTGCCGGGATGGCCGAGTGCCGCGGCCGCCGCCTTCATGCGCGCCACATAGCCGTGGTGGTCGGCGCCCCAGATGTCGATGACGCGGTCGAAACCGCGCACGTCGAACTTGTCCCAGTGGTAGGCGACGTCGGCGGCGAAATACGTGTACTCCCCGTCCGACTTGCGCAGCACACGGTCCTTGTCGTCGCCGAAGCCGGTGGAACGGAACCAGATGGCGCCCTCGTGCTCGAAGATGTGCCCTAGCTCGCGCAGGCGCGCGATCGCCTGCTCGATCTCGCTCGGCCCCCCGTTGGCACCCGGCGCGTGCAGCGTGCGCTCCGAGAACCAGACGTCGAAGTCCACACCCATCCCGTGCAGCACGCGCTTCAGGTGGTTCTCCAGCACGAGCGCGTAGCCGAGTTCGCGGCAGCGCACGGCCAGCTCAGGCAGCGGCAGGCCAGCGAGCGCGTCGCCCTCCTGCTCGCGGATCTCGGCAGCGACCTCGGCGATGTAGGCGCCGCGATAGCCCTCCTCAGGGAACGCCGCCTCGCGCCCGCACGCCTCGAGGTAGCGCGCAGCCACGCTCGCGCCGAAGATATCCATCTGCACACCGGAGTCGTTGACGTAGAACTCGCGCTGGACCTGCCAGCCGGCATGTTCCAGCACACGCGCCATGCTGTCGCCGAGCGCCGCCCAGCGGCCGTGGCCGACGTGCATCGGGCCCACCGGGTTGGCCGAGACGAACTCGACCTGGACGCGCTTGCCGCCGCCGAGGTCCACGCGCCCGAACGCCGCGCCCGCGGAGCGCACGTCCGTCACGACGCGCTGCAGGGCCGCGGGCGACAGGCGCAGGTTGATGAAGCCGGGGCCGGCGACCTCGGGCGTGCCGTCGATGTCCGGGTGCGCGGCCATGCGCGCCGCGATCGCCTCGGCAAGGACCCGCGGCTGCATCCCGGCGGCCTTGGCCGACTTCAGTGCCACGTTGGTCGCCCAGTCGCCGTGCGCCGGGTCGCGGGGACGCTCCACCTCGACTGTGGGGATGGGATCGAGCGCGATCTCGTCAGCCTCGACGGCGGCGGTCAGCGCCTCGGCGACGAGCTGTGCGACCTTGTCTCTCACGAGAGCGCTCCTGTGGGGCTCGGCAGGTGCATAGGATACCGCAAGCGAAGTGGCCCGACGCTTCTCGCGCGCCGGGCCACCCTGTCACACAAAAGTGCGAGACCCCTGATCCTCCGAACGAACCTTGCGTTGCCGCAGTGCCCATCCGGTTTCTCAAGAGCCTCGCAACGAGTAATGTACCCGACTTCCGCGGACGCACAAGGGCTTGACGCAAGATTCATCACTCGGACGTCGTCTCGTCGGTGAACGGATGGCACTTCCTTCCAACGACACCGTGGCAGCAGCTCGCGCCGGAGGGTATGGTGGGTGCCGAGGAGGTGGAATGGTGGCGAGGTCCGGGTTCTGCGACATCTGCTACGGGCGCGTCTGGGTCACGGACGACGGCGGGTGCGCGAACGGCCACGCGCCCCATGCGATCTCTGACGTGCGCGAGACCGAGGCGGGCGCGGACGACGCTCCCACCGGTCCCCCGCCAGCCTACCCCGGTCCCGTGATCGAGCCGCCGCCCACGCAGTGGGCTCCGACCGAGGACGCGCTTGCCGACGCGGAGCCGACCGAGACGCCCGTGCTTCTCGACCTCCCGAAGACCGAGTGGATCGCCGAGGAGCCCGGCCAGCCGGACGAGACGTCGCCGGCGGAGGATCAGCCGCTCGCGCCCGGCCCGAACGCCTTCTTCGGATCCGACGCTGACACGGGCGACATCCCGCCCGAGCGCCCCGCTCAGTGGGACCTCGCCTTCCTCGAACCGAAGATCCCCGCTGGCGCGACCGAACGGGCGCGCCGACTCGGCCAGCTCGTCCCGCTCGCCGTCTTCGGCGTCTTCGCACTCTGTTGGATGTTGGACACGTGCAGCAGGCTCTAGAGCGGCTGCTCCACCTACCGGTGGTAGGGCTCCCCGCGCAGGATGCGAAACGCACGGTAGATCTGCTCGAGCAGCACGACGCGGGCGAGCTGGTGCGGGAGCGTCATCGACCCGAGGGAGAGACGCTCCTCGGCGGCATCCAGCACCCGCGGGTGCAGCCCTGCCGCGCCACCCACCACGAACGCCAGTCGGCTGCGGCCCTCCAGCCCGTGCGCGCCGATCCACGCCGCTAGCTCCTCGGAGGTCATCTGCCTCCCGGCCGCGTCGAGCGCGACCGTGTGCGCGCCGTCGGGAAGGGCGCGGAGCACGTCGTCGGCCTCGGCCGCCAGCGCACGCTCCTCGTCGCGCGTGACGTCGCGGTCGTCGACCTCGGTCACGCGCACCGTCGCGTAGGGCGCCAGGCGCTTCAGGTACTCGTCTGCGGCCTCACGCCACCAGCGTTCCTTCAGACGCCCGACAGCGACCAGATCGATCCTCACTGACGGCGGTCCGCGTCCGAGCCGAGTGTGAGGGAGATATCGCGCTCGCTGTCGGCGCGCAGGACGGTGACCGCGACTGTGTCGCCGATCTTGTTCGCCCGCACCGCCGCTAGGACGTCCGAGCTGCCGGAGATCTCGCGGCCGTCGATGCTCAGGATGATGTCGCCGCGCTTGATGCCGGCCTTCTCGGCGGCCGAGTCGGGCAGTACGAAGTTGACGAGCGCACCGCGCTTGACCGTGAGCCCGTAGCTTGCGGCGGTCTGCTCGTCGAGCGTCTGCGTCTGCACGCCCATGAACGGGTGCTCGGCGCTGCCTTTCGAGATGAGCTGCCCGGCCACGTCCTTGGCGAAGTCGATGGGGATGGCGAACCCGATGCCCGCGGACTGCGGGGCGCCCACGGAGCCCGATGGCGACTCGATGAGCGTGTTGATGCCGATGACACGTCCCTCGGCATCGGCCAGCGCGCCGCCGGAGTTGCCCGGATTGATGGCGGCATCGGTCTGGATCAGGTTCGTGTAGGCCGATGCACCCCCGTCGGCGAAGTTGGTGCGCCCGAGCGCCGAGATGATGCCCGAGGTCACCGTCTTCTCCAGCCCGAACGGGCTTCCGATCGCGACCACGAACGAGCCCACCTTCAGGTCCTCGCTCGATCCGAGCTCGGCAGCGGGCAGGTCCGTGCGGTCCACCTTGATCACCGCGAGGTCCGCCGAGGCGTCCGAGCCGACGAGCTTCGCCTCGACGTCGTCTTGGCCCAGCTTGACCAGCACGCGGTCGGCGCCCGAGACGACGTGGTAGTTGGTGAGGATGTAGCCGTCCGGATCGATGATGACGCCGCTCGCGTTGCCGGCAGTCTGCAGGCCGCCGCCGAACTGGCTCGCCTGCTGAACGGTGACGTTCACCACCGACGGGGTGACCTTCGCGGCAACAGCGACCGCGGGATCGACCTCGACTCCGGTCTGGATGTTCAGCGGCGCGCCCGAGCCCGGGCGGCTCTCGCTCGCCACGTAGGGACGCGCGCCCGGCCAGGCGCCGAACGCCCAGATGAGGGCAGCGGCGACCAGCAGCCCGCCGACGAGCGAGCCGACGGCCGCAGCGGTGACGACGGCCGCGCCGGACCAGCGCTTGACGGTGGCCGGCTCCTCGCACGGCTCGTCGCCATCGCCGGTGTAGTCGCACACCGGCAGGTCCTCGGCGCCGGGCGAAGGGGCCACGTTCGTCGACGGTGCCGCGTAGTAGCCGACAGGCGGGCCGGCGGGCGCCGGCAAGACCGGCTGCCGCGGGGGTTCGGGCAACGGCTGCTCGGAGTGTTCGGGCTGCTCGGGATACACGCGCATCACCTCTGTGGGGCTTGCCGGGGCGATGTGGAGTATACCCGCGCGCTGTCACCGCACCGGTCCGCGCCACCGCATCTCCATACGGCCGCACTGGGACGCGCGAGCCTTACGGCAGCTTGCCGCCTATCGCTTGGAGCAGCGGTGAGGCGAACACGCCCAGAAGCGCGGTCACCGCGACGCACAGCGCCCAGCCGGCCGTGGCGGGCACGGAGGCAGCGAGCGGCTCGCGGCCCTCGGGGGCCTTGGCCATGAACATCACGTACACCACGCGGAAGTAGTAGCCGGCGGACACGGCGCTCAACCCCAGAGCGAGTACGACGATCCAGACCGCGCCCGTGTCCAGCGCCGCGCCGAACAGGTAGAGCTTCCCGAAGAAGCCCAGCAACGGCGGCACGCCCACCAGCGAGAGCAGCAGCACGAGCGCGGACCACGCCGCCCACGGCCGGCGCTCCGCCAGCCCGCCCAGGTCCGCAAGCGAGCTTCCCTCCTCGGCGGCGACGAACATGATCGCCATCGACGGCACGCCGTAGGCCACCGCGTAGACGACCGACGCGAGGTAGCCGGTCTCCGTGTGTGCCACGAGACCGAGCAGCAGGTAGCCGCTGTGAGCGATGCCCGAGTACGCCATGAGGCGGCGCAGGTCCGTCTGCGGGAGCGCGGCGAGGTTGCCCCAGAGCATCGAGAGCGCCGCAGCCCCGGCGAACATCGGGATCAGGGCCGGGGTCCCGGGCAGCAGCGCCGCCGCGAGCCGGACGATGGCGGCCATCGCGGCGACCTTGGGCACGGTGGAGACGAACGCCACGGATGCGGCCGGGGCGCCGGCGTAGGCGTCGGGCGCCCAGAAGTGGAACGGCGCCGCGGACATCTTGGCGAACATCCCGACGAAGGCCAGCACCGCGCCGAGCAGGCCGAGCGTGTTGGTACCCGCGGCCGACAGGCCCGCGTACGCCGTCACGCCGGTCAGGCCGTAGAGGAACGAGAGCCCGTACAGCGTCACCAGGCTCGTCAGCAGCGAGAGGAAGAAGTACTTGAGCGCGCCCTCGAGGCTCCTCGCGTCACGGCGCCGGTAGCCCATCATCACGTACGCCGGCATCGTGGACAGCTCCACCGTGAGGAACAGCGTCACCAGGTCCCCGGCGCTGGCCAGCAGCATCCCGCCCACCGACGAGAAGAGCGCCAGCGAGACCAGCTCCGCGCGGCGCTCATCGCCGATGTCGCGTCCCGCGAGCCACAGGCACCAGGCGGCGGTCATCAGCGCCACCGCCGCGCGCACGAACGTCGAGGTCGCGTCGAAGACGAGCGCACCGCCGAACAGCTCACCGGTGCGCGTGAACGCCGCGAACACGCCGGCCGCCCCCGCGAACAGCGCGGCGCGCAGCGCCGTGCCCCGGTCCCCGAACGGCAGCTGCCCGCCGAACAGCGCCGCGAGCGCGGCGGCGAGCAGGAGCCCCTCGGGTATGAGCGCGGCCCATCCGGTCATGCTACGAGGCCCCCAACGCCGAGACGAGCGCTTGGACCGCGGGGTCGCAGAAGCGCAGGAGCACGTCCCACCACACGCCCACCACCACGGTGAGCAGGATCAGCGGCAACACAGTGACGAGCTCGAGACGTCCGATGTCGGAGATGCCGGAGACCGCCGGCGAGGGCTTCCCGAACACCACGCGCTGGAGCATCCAGAGCATGTACGCGGCGGCCAGCAGCACGCCCAGCGCCGAGAGGATAACGAACCCTCTGTGCATGTCGGACTTCCACGCACCCAGCAGCGAGAGGAACTCCCCGACGAAGCCGGACAGGCCCGGCAGCCCCAGAGACGCGAACGAGGCGAACGCCAGGATGCCCGCGTAGACCGGCATCTGCCCCGAGAGCCCCGACAGGTCGGCGATCTTGCGGGTGTGAGCACGCTCGTAGACCATGCCCACCAGCAGGAAGAGCAGGCCCGTGACCAGGCCGTGCGAGAACATGACCGCGATGGCGCCGTTGATCCCCTCGGCGGTCATCGACGCTATCCCGAGCATCACGAAGCCCATGTGCGAGACGGAACTGTACGCCACCAGCTTCTTCAGGTCCGTCTGGGCGAAGGCCACAGCGGCGCCGTAGACGATCGAGATGGTCGCCAAGAGGGCGATGAACCACGCCCATGACGCGGACGCCTGCGGCAGGATCGGGAGCGACACGCGCAGGAACCCGTACGTGCCCATCTTCAACAGCACGCCGGCCAGCAGCACGGACGCGGCGGTCGGCGCCTCCACGTGGGCATCCGGAAGCCAGGTGTGCAGCGGCCAGATCGGGACCTTGACGGCGAATCCGAGGAAGAACGCGGCGAAGACCCACCACTGGAAGCCGGCCGGGAGGTTCGAGGCGGCGAGCATCACCATGTCGAAGGTGCCGCCCGCCGGGTGCAGGTACAGAGCGAGGATGCCGACGAGCATGAACACCGAGCCGGCGAGCGTGTAGAGGAAGAACTTGATCGCCGCGTACTCGCGCCGCGGGCCGCCCCACCACGCGATGAGGAAGTACATCGGGACCAAGACGAGCTCCCAGAACACGTAGAAGAGCACGAAGTCCAGCGCGCAGAACACGCCGGTCATGCCGACCTGGAGCAGCAGCATCATCGCGAAGTAGGCCTTCGGCCGCTCGGCGACCTTCCACGACGCCAGTACCGACAGCAGCGTCAGCAGCGCGGAGAGGAACACCATCGTCACCGAGATACCGTCGACGCCCATGAAATACTGGATGCCGACCTGGGGGACCCAGGGCAGCCGCTCGACGAACTGCATGCCCTCCGCGCCGGTCCGGAAGCCCGCGAGGAGCCGGACCGCCAGCGCCAGGTCCGCCGCGGTCACCGCGGCGGCCACCCAGCGGGCCGCGCCCTCGCGGCTCCTCGGCAGCAACGCGACGGCGACGGCGCCGGCGAGCGGCAGGAAGGTGATCACTGTCAGGAGTGGGAACACCGCTTCTACGCCCCTTTCACGACGATCCAGAGCATGAGGAGCACGAGAGCCCCCACGATGAGTTTCTGATAGGTCTGGACCCGGCCGGTCTGCAGCCGCCGCAAATGCCCGCCGGCCGCGCGGACCCCGCTCGCCAGGCCGTTGACGGCGCCGTCCACCACGGACAGATCGAATCTGGCGGAGGCATCGGCCAGGGCACGCCATGCCGAGGCCGCACCGTTGACGACGCCGTCGATGACCTTCAGGTCGAACCTCGCGAGCCGGTCGGCGGCCTCGATGAACGGACGGACGAGGAGCACGTCGTACGTCATGTCGAAGTAGAGCTTCTGCGCGAGCATGTCGTAGGCGTGGCTGAGACGGTGCTTGAGCCACGAGGTGTTCAGCACGGCCGAGCGGCGGCCGTACGCCCACCAGCCCGCCGCGAGACCGAGGCCGGCGCTCGCCAGCGATGGCAGGTAGAACTGCGGCTGGGGCCACTCGCCCTCGTGTCCGAGGAAGCCGGCGAAGGCCACCACTCCCCAGCCGGCGACAAGCGTGATGAGCGCGAGCACCACCATCGGCCCGATTATCTCGGGATGCCCCTCGCGCGCCTCGGGGGTGCGCAGGTAGCCGGCGAACACACGGAACATGAGGCGCGCCACGTAGAACGCGGTGATGCCCGCGGTCGCGAGCGCCAAGGCGAACGCGACGTAGTGGCCGCCGTGCCACAGCGAGGCGAGCACCTCGTCCTTGCTGAAGAAGCCGGCCAGCGGGAACATGCCGGCGAGCGCGAGTGCCCCGACGGTGAACACCCCGGTGGTCCACGGCATCTTCCGGGCCAGCCCGCCCATCTCTCGCATGTCCTGCGTGTGCGTGGCGTGGATGATGACGCCCGCGCCGAGGAACAGCAGCGACTTGAAGAACGCGTGCGTGACGAGGTGGAACAGCGCCGCGACGTAAGCGCCGGACCCGAGTGCCGCGAACATGTAGCCGAGCTGCGAGATGGTCGAGTACGCGAGCACCTTCTTGATGTCGTGCTGGACCATCGCGAGCGAGCCGCCCACGAGCGCGGTGGTCACGCCGACCACAAGAGTGACCTGCAGCGCGAGCGGGTCGGCCGCGAAGATCGGCAGCGAGCGCGCGACGAGGTAGACGCCGGCGGCCACCATGGTGGCGGCGTGGATGAGCGCCGAGGCCGGCGTCGGACCCGCCATCGCGTCCGGCAGCCATACGTGCAGAGGCACCTGCGCCGACTTGCCCATCGCGCCCGCCAGCAGCAGCAGCGCCGCCGCGAGAGCGGCACCGCCGGCCCAGTTCGGCAGGGTGGCGAAGACCACGTCGAAGTCGAACGACCCGGCGTTCACGAAGATGACGGCGAGCCCGAGGGCGAAGCCCACGTCGCCGATGCGGGTGGTCAGGAACGCCTTGACGGCCGCTCTGCGAGGCGCCTCCTGCTCGTGCCAGAAGCCGATGAGCAGGTACGAACACAGCCCCATGATCTCCCACATCGCGTAGAGCATGAGGTAGTTGTCGGCCATCACCACACCGAGCATCGCTGCTGAGAAGAGCGAGAGGACCGCGAAGTACCAGCCGATCCGCTCGTCCCGGTGCATGTAGCCGATCGAGTAGATCTGCACCATCGAGCCGACCAGCGTGACCATGACGAGCATCGCCGCTGTGGTCGGATCGAGCTTGAAGCCGAGCCCGAACCGCGCCTCCCCGATCGTGGCCAGCGTCGTCCTGTGGCGCCATACCGGCTCCGGGTCGACCAGGTGCACCAGCTCCGACGCGCCCTCGGCGGGCTCCTCGGGAGCGTGGCCCTCCGCCGTGGCGGCCGCCTCCGCGCCGGCGGAAGACTCCGGGACCCCGACGCCCGGCCACACCCGCGAGAACGCCAGGAGCGAGAGGGCGAGCGCGGCGCACATGGCCACGACCGAGATCCAGCGCGCGGCGTTGCGCGCGCGGCGCGACAGCGGTGCCATCACCGCGAAGGCCGCGGCCGGGAGGGCGGGTATGGCGAGCACCCAGTCCATGCCCTACCCCTTCAACCTGTCCATCGAGCCGATCTC